>DBNL01000036.1:3275-5189 GCA_002299785.1 Verrucomicrobia bacterium UBA673 | reverse complement strand
GCACCGGCCTTGTGTCCTTTCGGCTCGTAAATATAAACCTTCAACTTCACGTCACCAATCGTCTTGTAAACCTCGGTCCGAGACCCGGGCAGATCGAAGCCGCTCTCGTATGGCCCTTTTTTCTCCTGCGCCAGCAACACCAATGGGACGAGAAACGCAGCCATTATAAGAATGATTTTTTTCATGGCTGGTTAAATATCAAACTTGATGATTTGACGAGCGACTTCGCCTTGGGCGAGGGCATCGAAACTTTCGTTCACCTGCTCAAGCTCAATGAAGCGGCTGTTTAAAACATCCACCGGCAACCGGCCCTCGGTGTAGAGTCGCATGAAGCGCGGTATGTCGCGCTTGGGCACGCACGAACCCATGTACGAACCCATGAGTTGCCGTTCCTCGGCAACGAGCGACAACGCCGGGATCGTCAACTCGCGCGCCGGGTCAGGCAGCCCGACGGTGATCGTGCGACCGCCCTTGCGCGTGGCGGCATACGCCTGAGCAAGCACCTTCTCACTGCCGACCGCCTCGAACACATCCGCCGCCCCGCCGGCGGTCATGTCCCGCAGCGCCATCACCGGATCGGTCTCGGCAGCGTTGATCACATGCGTCGCGCCGGCCTCCTTGGCCAAGGCCAGTTTGTTCTCCAATCGGTCGATGGCAATGATCGGGTACGCGCCGGCGAGCCGCAGTCCGAGCACCACGCTCAGCCCCACGCCGCCCAGGCCGAAAATAGCAGTCGACGTGCCGGGCTGCACCTTGGCCGTGTTCACCACCGCGCCGACGCCGGTCATGACCGCGCAGCCAAACAGCGCCGCCATCTCAAGCGAATACGACTTATCAATTTTTATCAGTGACTCCGGCGAGGACACGGTGAACTCCGAATAACCGGACACGCCCTGATGATGGTTTACCTCTCCGCCGCCGCTTACGCTGAAGCGGCGACCGCCGTGCAGCAACCGGCCGGCGACCGCCGCCTCGTAGGCAGGCTCGCAAAGCGGCGCCCGGCCCACGGCACACATCGGGCATCCACCGCAACACGGCACGAACGAAAACACCACGTGATCGTCCGGCGCAAGCCCCTTCACCCCGGGGCCAACGTCGCGGACGATACCAGCCGCCTCGTGCCCCATCACCATCGGCACCGGGCGCGGGCGCGAGCCGTTGATCACCGACAAGTCGGAGTGGCACAAACCCGCACCGGCTACCTGCACGAGTACCTCATTTTCGACGGGACCGTCGAGATCCACCTCCTCGACCGAGAGCGGGCGCGACTCCGCATACGGGCGTGGCAACTTCATTTGCCGAAGAACAGCCGCCTTAGTTTTCACGCCCGCAAAGCTACCGCCCCCCTTGGCCAAGAGCAATGATCACTTGAGGCTTTGGCTTGTATCAGGGCGGGGGTTACCGGCAACTTGGCTCTGCTACGTGGACGAGGAACTTTCAACAGGCGAGGTAGCACCGGAGCCGACGGTGGTGACGATCGATGAGACGCTCACCAGCGAGCGGCTCGACCGGTACCTCACGACGAGGCTGCCGCACATCTCGCGCGGCGGCATCCAGCGGCTCATGCGCGAGGGCTGCATTCTCGTCGATGGCAAACCGGCCAAGCCGACGCAGCACCCCGCCGCCGGCCAAACGGTTGAGGTCACTTGGCCGGTGCCTAGAGAACTCGAGGCCAAGCCGGAGGATTTGCCACTCAATATTTTATTCGAGGATGACGACCTCGTCGTCGTCAACAAGCCGGCCGGCATGCCGACCCATCCCGGCCACGGGCACGAGGGCGGCACGCTGGTCAACGCCCTGCTCCACCACTGCGCCGGGAGCCTGAGCGGCATCGGCGGCGTGGTGCGACCGGGCATCGTGCACCGGCTGGACATGGACACGACCGGCTGCCTAGTCGCCGCCAAAAACGACGCG
>DBNL01000036.1:736-2896 GCA_002299785.1 Verrucomicrobia bacterium UBA673 | reverse complement strand
GCGATCCTCTGCGGCCGACTGGCCAACGATGAGGGTGAGATCGACGCGCCTATCACGCGGCATCCCGTGAACCGCAAACTGATGTCGGTGCAGCCCGGCGGGAGCCGCAACGCCCGCACCGGCTGGCGCGTGCTCGAGCGCCTGGCCAATTGCACACTCGTTGAGGCAAAGCTGTTCACGGGTCGGACACACCAGATTCGCGTGCACTTCAAGCACATCGGTTTTCCGTTGGCGGGCGATGCGCTTTACGGCACAAAGGCGACGGCGCAACTGGTGAGCGACACCGGCGTGCGCGCCAAAAGGCAGATGCTCCACGCACGGTCGCTGGCGTTCACGCATCCGCGCAACGGCGAGCGACTGGCATTCGAGGCCGCTTGGCCAAGCGACTTTGAGCGCGTGCTCGGCGAGTTGCGAGACGCAAAAACGAAAACGAATTCATGATAGAACTGTGGACCGGATACGGCATCGTACTGCTGATTATGTTCATCGGCGTGATGGGCAACCTCATACCCGGCATACCCGGTACGCCGCTGATTTTAGCCGGCGCTGTAGGGCATCAAATTTACTTTGCCGGACAGGGCGGCGTCGGCTGGTCGTGGGTGGCGGTGCTAATGATATTCGGACTGCTGGCACTCGGTCTAGATTATCTGGCAACCCTGCTCGGCGCGAAGAAACTAGGTGCGACGTGGAAGGGTATGGTCGGCGCGGTGCTTGGCGTCATCGTAGGGGTGTTCGTGTTTCCGCCGATCGGACTGGTCGTGGGACCGTTCGTCGGGGCGATGGGATTTGAGTGGGCGTTCGGCCGAAAAGCACCCGAGGCAGCTAAGGCCGGCATGGGCGCTGTAATAGGCATGGCTCTGGGAGTGGTCGGTAAATTAGTCTGCTCAGTGGTGATGGTTTCGTTGTTCGCCTTCGCCGCTTGGCCAAACGCGAGTGCTCTGTGGATTACTCCGACGCCACCGCCCGTCGTGGAGTCACCGACTACCGAGGTGTCCAACACGGCTTCAGACTAATCTTCGGCGTCGGCTTCTTTGTTTTTCAACAATGCCCGCATGGCATCGGCTGCCGCTTGGCCAAGCTCGTCATTTTTGGCTTCATCCCCCAACTTGGCGTTGCTCTCGACCAAATTCTCACCGAGCATTTCCATCGACTCACCGAAGAGCTTGGTTTTCTTTTTGTCTTCGCTCATTGGCGATAATCTGCCAAAAATCCCCTGATAATTCAACCGGACGAAAAAACTTTGTTTTTTTGTCGATTTACCGTTGCCAAAGCTTCTTTCTAGGCGTAGCAAAGCCCAACAATGAACTCACTACGATTCATTCCGCGGAACGCCCTTTGGGTTGTTGGAACCGCTGCAATTCTGTCCCTGACTGTCGCCGCACAGGCCGCCGAAGGCTGGGTTGTGGACTTCAAGAAAGCCCAGGCCCAGGCCGCCAAGGAAGGTAAAAGCATCCTCATGGAGTTTACCGGATCGGACTGGTGCCCGCCCTGCAAGGCGCTGCAAAAAAATGTCCTGTCCAAGGACGTCTTCAAGACGGAGATGCCCAAGAGTTTCGTTCTACTCAAACTCGACAGCCCGCGCGACAAGTCCAAGCAGACGCCGGAGGAGATCGAGCAGTATAAAGTGCTCAGCGCAAAGTACGGCATCCAAGGTGTGCCAACCATCTTCCTCGCCGATGCCAAGGGCCGGCCGTATTATCAAACAGTCGGCTACAGTGGAGACCCTGCGGACAAGTATGTGGCCAACCTGAAGGATCAACTCGGCACCTTGGCCAAGCGCGACGCAGCGTTCGCCAAGGCTGAGAAAGCCTCCGGTACCGAGAAGGCCAAGTTGCTTGCCGAAGGCCTGTCGCTCGTGGACGACGAGATGGCACTGAAGACTTACGGCAACGTAGTGTCACAGATCATCGAGTTGGACGCTGACAACAAGGCCGGACTCAAGGCCAAGTTTGCAGGACTTAAAGACAGTGTGAGTTTCAAAAGCGAACTCGAAGACACCATGCGCAGCAACAGCACCAAACCGGAAGACACCCTCGCCGCCATCGACAAACTGATTGAGGAAAAAAAACCAACCGGCGCGGCCCTGCAGGAAGCTGTCTTTATGAAGAGCTCGATTCTTTTTCAAACCGATAAGACCAAGGCCAAGGAAATGCTGATCGA
>DBNL01000036.1:0-618 GCA_002299785.1 Verrucomicrobia bacterium UBA673 | reverse complement strand
GTTTGCAGGACTTAAAGACAGTGTGGGTTTCAAAAGCGAACTCGAAGCCACCATGCGCAGCAACAGCAGCAAACCGGAAGACACCCTCGCCGCCATCGACAAACTGATTGAGGAAAAAAAACCAACCGGCGCGGCCCTACAGGAAGCTGTCTTTATGAAGAGCTCTATTCTTTTTCAAACCGATAAGGCCAAGGCCAAGGAAATGCTGATCGAGGCGCAGAAGCTCGCGCCGAAAAGCGAGACAGGCAAGCGGATTGATGACATCCTCGAGCGCTTCTTCAAGGACGAGTAACTGTACCGCTTAGCCGAGACGCAAAAAAGCACATCCGGCTTGGGTGTGGTTTTTTTGCGTATCGGCACTTCCCCTCCCAACCATTTTTCTAAAGAAAAAGGCGTTGACACGCCGGGGCTTGCGGGGTGTCATCCCCGCCGTCTGATGAAGGCAACACAACATCTGCGGCCTGCCGTGTGTGACCGGACATACACTGAATGAGCGAACAGACCTTTAATATAGCCCTCGTCGGCCTCGGTTTCGGCGCAGAGTTTATCCCCATCCACCAGGCGCATCCCAACGCCAACCTAGTAGCCGTGTGTCGGCGCAACGAGGCGGAGATGAAC
>DBNL01000139.1 GCA_002299785.1 Verrucomicrobia bacterium UBA673 | reverse complement strand
CTCGCGGTTTGTGTCAGGTGACAAACTTGTTTAAACTTTTATAAACACTTCACGGCGCGACAAGTTAATAGCCGGCCAAGAATCGTTTTCCGTCATTCTAGGCTGTTCCAATTTGAGGGTTCCGGTTCAGATTATTTTCGATTTCAGTCTCGGTCACCTGTTTGTCATTCGCGCCGTCGCAAATCGGCAGCATCGAGTTCGCCGTCGAGCATTTCGGCACGCGAATGGTTTTGTTGTTGGCTCATGATGATTGCGGCTCGGTCTCGATCATCATCGGCGAATTGAAAACATCCGACGGAAAGCCGCTCCCCGAATCTTAGCTCAATCGTCGAACGTATCCGTCCGGCAGTGGTACCATTGATGGCGACTGAAACGGAGAACGCCGCGCTGATCGACCAGGCCGTTTGGGCAATCATTCGCAATTTGGTAAAGCATCTTCGTTACGGCTCGGATATTCTGGAAATGCTGATCCGCGACGACGTCCTACTCATCGCCGGTGCCAAGTATTCGCTGGGAAGCGGCAAAGTCGATTTTTTCGACAGTTAAAAAGCTAGGTGCTTAGCCAAGCGCTACGCCCACGCGGGCGGGTTGGCCAGGCGGAAGAGGCGTTCACCGGCGTGGGGCACGAGCAGGATGCCTTCGTCTTCGCGGTTGGCGTAGTCATCCGGGTTGATGCTGACCGGGTCTCGGTGGCCGAGGTTGATCTGCCGACACTTGGCCTCTGAAATCTGTGTGGCCAGAGTCACCTTGGCGCGCGGCGTCTCGACACCGTTTTCGTAAGTGCCTAGGCCTTTCACGTGGACGCAGTGTGCGAGCGCACCCCACGGCTTGTCCTTGAATTGATCCCACTGTTTCAGGAAGTAGTCGCGGCAGTGGTAGCCGACGGTCTCGATCGTTTCACCGTGCGCGATACAGACGTCTTTGATGTGCGGCGCGTAGATTATCAACTCGCCGCCGTCGGCCAACACCGACTCGAGCTTATACATGCACTTGCCGGCAGTCCAAAGCTCATCGTACATCTCCGGCGCGCAGGCGAGGATGGTGTGGAACGGTTTCGGCTTGATACGGATGTGGCGCTCGGCCGAGAGATCGGCGGCGGCGGACCAAGCCTCCTCCACCGGCCCGGCAAACAACCCGCTCATACCGCCGCCCTCGACGACCATGCAGAAGGCAAGCTTGGGGATTTTGACCATCGAGCCAGCGCGATCGACGACCTTTCGGACCGGTGTCCATTTGTGACCGATGATTTTTGGCGTGGTGATGACGGCACCGAGCCAGTGAAAAAAATTGAGCACCTGTGGGCCGCCAACACCGGGGAAGATATATTTGTTGCCGCCGGAAAACCCGACGACCTCGTGCGGGAACACCGGGCCGATGATGACGATTTGGTCGTAGTCGAAAAGCTTGGCGTTGACCTCGACCGGCACGTCCATCTCGAACAGCCCTCCGCTTAAGTCACTGATCTCCTCCGTGGAAAGGGTGCCGATGTTGCGGAGTGCGCCGGGGTCGTCCCAGGCATGATTAAAAAACCGAACCGAGGCGTATGGGCCGGTGCGTTCTTCGTGGGCGATCTCCAGTCGTTGCTCGATCGCCTCCTCGCTCATTGCCTGGTGCGTGCCCAGCGCGATCATCACGTCGAGCGCGGCAACCGTCCCGCCGATCTGGTCGTGGATAGACTTGAACATCGTGCCGACCGGCGCTGTGCGCGTGCCGTCGGGGACTATCAGCAGCACCCTGCGATCGCGAAAGTCCTCCTCCGGCATCGCCCTAGCCACGACGTCGCGCGCCTGTTCGGCAGTGAGCAGTTTGCCCTCGGAAACTTTTTTGGAAACAACCCCCACGGAGTGTCAGATGGTTGTGCTTAGGAACCCGCCATCGACGACGATGTCGGAGCCTGTGACGAAGCTAGCCGCCTTTTCGCTGGCGAGATAAACGGCCGCGCCGGCCAGTTCGCTGGGGTCGCCAAAGCGGCCCATCGGCGTGTGGCCGAAGATTGCCTTGGCGCGGTCGCTCGGTGTGCCGTCCTCATTGAAAAGCAGTTTCCTGTTTTGATCGGCCGGGAAAAAACCTGGAGTGATGCTGTTGACGCGCACGCCTTTTGTGGCCCATTCGCGCGAGAGAAAACGGGTGGCGCTCAGCACCGCCGCCTTGGACGCCGAGTAGGCGATCACTTTCGAGAGCGGCAGGTGCGACGTGACGCTGGCGATATTGATTATGCTACCCTTGCCGCGCCCGCACATCGCCGGGCCGAATTCCTGGCACGGCAACAACAGGCCGCCAACGAGGTTGAGGTCGAACACTTTAGCCCAGCCCGGCAGCGGGATTTTCTCGAACGGCAACTCTGGCGTGACTACGGCGTCCGGGTGGTTGCCGCCGGCGGCGTTGAGCAGCACCGTCGGTGCGCCAAGCGCCTGGTCAACAGCTTCGTGGCACGACTTGAGGCTGGCAGGATCCATCGCATCGCAGGCAAAAAATTGAGCGTGACCTCCGGCATCGGCGATCTCCTGCACGCGGGCCGCGCCGCGCTCGGCGTTGCGGCCCAACACGGCGACCCTGGCCTCGGCCTTGGCCATCTCCAATGCGCAGGCGCCGCCCAATGCTCCCGTGGCGCCGATCACCACGGCTACCTCTCCGCTCAAGTCAAACAAGTTCTCCGACATGGGCGTGCAGTCTCTACCAACCAGCCGCTTCGTTGAAGGAAATTCCGCTGACCAAGCTGCGGTTTTACCTTTGCCTGGTGGTAAAATCAGTGATACGATTAAAGCTCATTTATGAAATGGATCGCAATTATTGCAGTGAGTCTTGCTGTTGTTTTGTATGCCTTGAACCGTTCGGAAATAGGGCTGGAGCAGCGGGAGGACGGTTTGTACTACAAAATTGGAGCGAAAACGGCCTTCACCGGAGACGGCTTAGTTTATCATCCCAACGGCGAAAAGGAACAAGAGGGTAAAATCGAAGCCGGCAAACAAATCGGCCCATGGAAGATCTGGCACGCCAATGGCCAACTGCACTGGGAGGGCAGTTTCAAGGATGGCAAAAAAGAAGGCGCTTGGACTCGATTCGATGAGGAGGGGGTCAAGGCCAAGGAGTCAACTTGGGAGGAGGGTGTCGAGCAGATCATATTTGAGCTGAAGCCTGTCAAGCCCGCCGAATCTTCAGATACAACTCCTGCTACACCAACTGAACAGAAATAAAACCAATAAAAAGGTGATTTAACGACCGGTATCAAAATCACCTTGTTGGTGGCGGTTTTTCTGCTGGTTCCTGGTTCTCAGACCGCAAATCATATTGTTCACAAACGTTGCCGGACTTTATGAGGATGGACATCGTGATGGGACTGGAGCCAGTGATATCCAAAGGGCAAGGAGGAGATCACTTCGGACTACCTCGATGGCGTCGAGGCGAGGGTCACTTTTTACCCTGAAAGGGGCGATGTTGTGTGCGAGAGAGTTTATTGGGAAAAGATTCGGCGGAAACTGAACCGGCAGGCCTGACGCAGTCACGGTGTTACTTATGGGAGGGGCTACCCATGCTAAAGATCTCCCCGTAGTGGCACTGCGGGTGACTTCAAAAACCATGGCGGCGGATCAATTTAAAGCGGTGGTGGTAGTTACACCGGAGGCGGGGGAGCCTCCGAGGGTGCGCCGGAAGGCACTTCCAGCGGCAGCCCGAGCACACCTTGCTTCCGGATTTATGCGTTTGCCCAAGCGGATCGGTCTTGCCTTGTGCGGTGGACTTGGAGAGTTTTGCCACGTGAGATTGTTACCCATCCAAATGGCTGCATTGACCCTGCTCGTTGCCTGCGGTCCCGGCGAAACCCCGCCACCACCGCCTGCCGAGAGTAGTACCCCAGCACCTGTCGCCAAGCCGGCTACAGAGCCAACGCCCACCCCTGAAACCAAACCGACTCCCGAGCCAATTGAACCGCCGCCGGTCGCCGAGTCCCTTCCCGAGCCGGTTGCTGAGCCCGAGCCGGAACCGGCGAAGCCGATTGAGCCGGAGCCTGCTAAAGTACCCGATGCGCAGTCCAAGCCGGCTCCCGAGTCGGTTGCCGCTGCGCCGTCGATTCGCAAGCCCAAACGCGAACGTTTCATAGAGGAGAATCGTCTTGAGTTGAAGGATCAACGTTGGCACGTCATCGGAGAGTCTGAGCCGTATACCGGCCAGACCAAGCGGTGGACAATCGAGGGTTGGAAACAGGCCGAGGGTGGTTACAAAAATGGCATGCAACACGGCCGCTGGAAAACCTGGTGGGACAATGGCAATCTCCGTAGCGCGGTTGAATTCAAGAACGGCAAACCAAGCGGGCCGGCGATTCATTGGCACGCCAGCGGCCAACGCAAGACGGAAGGCACGTTCGTCAACGGCAAGTTCACGGCCATGGCCAAATGGGACGAAGCCGGCGAGGCTCTCCCACTCGCCCCCACTCCCAAGCCTTAGCTTATCATGCTTGGCCAAGCGCATTCGCACAAAAGCCGCCGCTTGACGGCGAACGATTGCAACCTATTATGTCCCGCCATCCGCAATCGGGTGGTTTATCTTCATGACAAACATTAAAAGCATTCTGGCCCGCGAAATCCTCGACTCGCGCGGTAACCCCACTGTCGAGGCAGACGTGATTCTCGAGAACGGCACCGTTGGCCGTGCAGCCGTCCCCAGCGGCGCGAGCACCGGCGAACACGAGGCACTTGAGCTCCGGGACGGCGATAAAAACCGCTATCTGGGCAAAGGCGTTCGGCAGGCCGTCGCCAACATTAACGAGAAAATCTTGCCCTCGCTCAAGGGCTGTGACGCGGCCGACCAAGCCGCGATCGACCAGGCAATGCTCGACCTCGACGGCACCGACAACAAGGCCACCCTCGGCGCGAACGCCGTCCTCGCCGTGTCGCTGGCTAGCGCGCAGGCGGCCGCGGCCGCGGCCGGTCAATCGCTCTACCGCCATCTTGGCGGCGCGGACGCCAACGTTCTGCCAGTGCCGATGGCCAACGTTATCAACGGTGGTGCCCACAGCGACGCGCCGATCGATTTTCAGGAATTCATGGTCATGCCCCGGGGTTTCGACACATTCTCCGAGGGCCTGCGCGCGATCACCGAGATTTTTCACGCCCTCAAGGCTGTGCTGAAGAAGAAGGGCCTCTCCACCGCCGTTGGCGACGAGGGTGGCTTCGCGCCAGCGCTCGGCAGTGTCGAGGAGGCGCTCGAGGCGATCCTCTCCGCAACGAGCGACGCCGGCTATGAGGCCGGGAAACAAATCTTCCTCGCGCTCGACGTGGCGAGCAGCGAATTCTACGATGCGGAGAAGGAACGGTACGTCTTCAAGAAAAGCACTGGCGCCGAGCTGAGTGCCGCTGAGTTGGTGGCCTTCTACGACGAACTTACCGGCAAGTACCCCATCGTCAGCATCGAGGATGGCTGCGACGAAAACGACTGGGCCGGCTGGAAGGCGCTTACGGATAGAATCGGCGACCGCGTGCAGCTTGTCGGCGATGATCTATTCGTCACCAATGTGAAATTCCTACAGCGCGGCATCGGCGAGGGCATAGCCAACTCCATCCTCGTGAAGGTGAACCAGATCGGTTCCCTTACTGAGACGCTCAGCGCTATTCGCTTGGCTCAGGAAAACAGCTACACAACCGTCATCAGCCATCGTTCGGGTGAGACAGAGGACTCCACCATAGCCGATCTCGCCGTGGCCACCAACGCTGGCCAGATCAAGACCGGCTCACTCAGCCGAAGCGATCGCACGGCCAAGTACAATCAACTCCTGCGCATCGAGCAGGAACTCGGCGACAAAGCGGTGTACGGTGGGAAAGCTTAAAGAGTTTGAAGTTTAAAATTCCAAATTTGAAGCGGCACTTGGCCATCGGCTTGGCCTTTGCCGGTGCTGTCACGTTGGCGACCGGTGCTGATTCGTCTCTGAAGTCAGCGCTGACTTTTTACGCGTCGTTCGACAGTGGTACCGACGCTGATTTGGCCAAAGGAGACAAGCGACTTTTCACACTCGTCGATAAACAGCCCAAGGCCGGCAATCACACTGAAGGGATGACGCGCTTGGCTAAAGGCAAGGGGCTCTCTGGCGGCGCGCTACATTTCACCAAGCGTAAAGCCAAGTGGCTGCTTTACGACGGCGCGAAGAATTTTCACTTCACCGAAAAAAATTGGAGCGGCACTGTGTCATTTTGGCTGAAGGTCGATCCGGTCAACGAACTCGATCCCGGCTACGTAGATCCCATTCAAATAACACCCAATACGTGGAACGACGCTTCGTTTTTTGTGGACTTTAATAAGGATGGCAACCCTCGCGCGTTCCGTTTGGGTGCGTTCGCTGATCGAGTCGTTTGGAATCCTACGAAAAAGGAAGTGCCGGAGCCGCAACGACCACTTGTTCCCGCCAAGTCACATCCATTCAGCAAAGACAAATGGACGCATGTCGCCTTCACGTGGGAGCGCTTCAACACTGGCAAAAAGGATGGTGTCGCCATGCTTTACTTAAATGGAAAAAAGGAGGGCAGCATCATCGGTTGGAACCAGCAATTTTCATGGGGTGGCAAGGAGCATAGAGTCCTGATTGGTCTCAATTACATGGGTCTTTTCGACGAGTTGGCTTGTTTTAACCGCGCTCTTTCCGAGAAGGAAATCAAGCGCATTCTCACCGACCAAACCAACCTTTTGAAGTAGCTTAAAAGGATTGCCCCGAAGGGGCAAAGTGCAAAAGCTAGGGGCATCGTCTTGGGGAAGTATCGGCAAATAATCTCTAGCTCTTACAGGGCGGAACAAGACGCAATAGGTTCAAAATTTTTTCGATTTTTCACCCTCATCCGTCCTTCGGCCACCTTTCCCTTGAGGAAAAAAAGAAACGTTTTTCGCAGCGCCAACTGTCAGGGCTTATTCGTTGCCGCCTTCCTTTTGTTTCGCCTTGCTTAAACTTTTTCCTTTGAGGATTTCGCTGAAGTTGGGTGTTGTGACTGAATAGGGGAAGTTGGCCTGCGTGCCGGCTGCCCCGAACTCGCCCCGCTTGTTGATGGCAATGAAGTTGATGGCGAGGTCCATTCCCTGCGGATCGGTTCTGGCGATGCGGCGGATCGCCTCGGCGCAGGCCTCGGTCGGCGACATGCCTTGGCGCATATTTTCGACAACCTGATACGAAGCGCAGTAGCGCATGACGTTTTCGCCGAGGCCGGTGGCTCCGGCTGCTCCGATTTCGTTATCGACGTAAACACCGCCGCCGATGATCGGTGAATCGCCGACGCG
>DBNL01000005.1 GCA_002299785.1 Verrucomicrobia bacterium UBA673 | reverse complement strand
CCGCGCCGAGCAATGCCATCCGGCCGGCGGCGACGGCGGAGGGCAGCTTCAGCGACTGAACAACGGTAACCACCACCGGCGTGAGCAGCAGGCCCACGCTGGCCGCAGTCGAGACTAGCGCCTTGGCAATCAGCCCTGGGTTGTCAAATCCCCTAATCACGGTAAGCAGAAGGAATGTACTGCCCGCCGCCTCGAGGATTCCACTGCTGATGGCCCGGCGCTGCTCGAGTTTGAAGGTGACTTTGGTCCGCTCGGCGAGATTCATCCGGGATGCGTATTATTCACGAAACCGGTCGGCTGGCGATTCATAAAACACCGCCGTCTCGCTCTCACGCCGTGTTCGCGGTATGATAGTGGCGTGCCAGGAGTGGTAGCCATCGTCGGTCGGCCCAATGTCGGGAAGTCGGCCCTGTTCAATTGTATTGCGCGCAAGCGGATTGCGATCGTACACGACCGACCCGGTGTCACGCGCGACCGGCTTAGCGCGGAGGTCGAGTGGCTGGGGCATCCGTTCACGCTGGTGGACACCGGCGGCATCGGCCTGCTCAAGGGCGAGCGCGGCGGCGACAACTTCGCCCGGGAGATCATCACTCAGGTGCAAGTCGCGCTCGATGACGTGGACGTGATTTTGCTTGTTGTTAGTGTGCAGGAGGGCGTCGTGCCGATGGATCTCGAGGTTGCCGGGATGCTGCGCGAAGCTGGCAAACCGGTGTTCGTGATGGTCAATAAGGTGGACATCGCCGCGCACGAACGGGGGATCGCCGAGTTCGCTGAGCTTGGTTTTGAGCATATTTTTCCTGTTAGCGCTCTGCATGCACGCGGCATCGACGTTCCTATTGGCCAGGCGGTGAGCTGGTTGCCGGAGCGCTTGGCCAAGCCGGTTGCCGAAGGCGGCGAAGAAAGCCAGGCTGACGCCGAGTCGCGGCTGGACATCGCTATTGTCGGCAGGCCCAATGTAGGCAAATCGTCGATCATAAACGCGCTCACTCGGTCGGAGCGGGTCATTGTCAGCGAGATCTCGGGCACCACGCGCGACGCCATCGATGTGCCGTTCGAGGTCGAGACTGACGGTGTGCGGCAGCGCTACAACCTCATCGATACGGCCGGCATCCGCAAGCGCCGGCGTATCAAGGATGCGGTGGAGTTTTTTAGTGTCAATCGCGCCGGCAAGGCCATCGAGCGGTGCGATTTGGCGGTGCTGGTGATGGATGCCACCGAGGGCGTTACTGAACAGGATAAAAAAATCTGCGACCGCATCACCGACTCCGGTTGCGCCTGTGTCATCGTCGTCAACAAGTGGGATCTGTTCCAGGTCGAACTGGAGAAGGCACGCAAGCGGGAGGCCAAAAAAGCCGCCGCGCAGGGAGGCCGCAAGCTCAGTCGAAAAAAGCAGGAGGAGCTGATGTACGAGGAGTTCGCCAAGT
The DNA here is from genome assembly GCA_002299785.1 of Verrucomicrobia bacterium UBA673. Lineage (GTDB taxonomy): Bacteria > Verrucomicrobiota > Verrucomicrobiia > Limisphaerales > UBA1096 > UBA1096. Next base: position 3,151 of record DBNL01000005.1, on the reverse strand, counting down.
GGGTGAAATCCAACCTGTTTTTCATCGACTACGCGCCGGTGATTTTCACATCGGCGATCGAGGGTTTTCAACTGGATCGCCTGCTCGAGGCCATTCGCTACGTCAGTTCGCAGCTCCAGAAAACCACGCCGACTAGCCTGCTCAACCGCTCACTGCAGGCGGCGCTGGAGCGCAGCCCAGCGCCCAGCTCGAAGGGTCACCGGCTCAAGCTCTTTTACGCCACGCAGGTCAGCTCAAAACCGCCGACGTTCCTGCTCTTCGTCAACCGCAAGGAGTTGCTGAGCGACAATTACACGCGCTACCTCATCGGCGTGTTGCGCAAGTCGTTTGGCTTTGAGGGGTGCCACATCCGGCTCGTGGCCAAGCCGCGTCCAAAAAGCATCGAGTCGATCCGCCGCAAGACGACAGTAAAAAGCAGGACGAGCAAAAAGGTCACCAAGCGTGAAATCCAAAAAATCCGCGACGAGACCAAGCGTAAAAAGGATGCAAAGAAAAAAGCCATCCGAAAAGGGGCCAAGCCACCGGGAGCCAAGCGCGCCAGAAAGCGCCCTGCCAAAAAAGACAGGCCACGAAAGTTAGTTTAGAGCTTGGCCAAGTGCTGGCTCGTGCTTGACGGTCGTTTCAAGCCTGTGTTTCTCTATCCAAGCGCACAACTGCAATCCGTTCAGGAATGAGTCCGAGTAGTGGCCCTCCTGGTTCGCCTTCAAGCCGTGATTCTATCCACAGCTTGGCCTTGCCATTTTGCCCGTTGCTGGTGAGCATTACCCCCGGTTGATCCCGAGGTCATGGCGGCGTTAATATCCCCAGATTTGTTGAAACGGCTAGAGCAGTTGCAACTGCTCGCCAGCCGTCGTTCCAAGAGCACTGCAAAGGGCGAGCGCCGCAGCGGCGCTCGCGGCCAGTCGGTCGAGTTCGCCGACTACCGAAACTACGTCCCCGGCGACGATCTGCGCCGCATTGATTGGAATCTCTACGGCCGCCTCGACCGCCTTTTCCTCAAGCTTTACGAGGAGGAGCGCGAACTTCCTGTCACCATTTTTATCGACGCCAGCGAGTCGATGTCGTTTGGTCAGGTGCCTAAGTTTGACTTCGCCCGCCAAGTCGCTGCCGCCGTGGGCTACGTGGCGCTGTGTGGATTCGACCGCGTCACCGTTGAGCCGTTCCCGCTGGGCGACGATCAAGTGGGCCTAGTTGGCGAATTGCGGCAGGTACGTGGCCGCAAATCGTCGATCCGTTTTTTTGAAAACTTGGCCAAACTGAAAGCCGTCGGCACGGCGGACTTGAATCAGGCACTGCGGCGCGGCGCGATGAAGCACCGCATGCCCGGCGTGTCTGTCGTCCTCAGCGATTTTCTCGATCCGGCCGGATACGAAGAGGGACTCAAATCGCTGGCCCATCGCGGCTCCGAGATTCACGCCGTGCAAATCCTCTCGCCGGAGGAACTCGAGCCGTCGGCCTACGGCGACCTGAAGGTGATCGATTCCGAGACCGGTGCCGAGCAGGAGGTTACCTTCGGCAAATACCGCCTCAAGGCGTACCGGGCCACGGTGCAAAATTACTGCCAGCGGCTTCAGGAGTTTTGCCGCGCGCGGGGCGTGCGCTACCAGTTGGCGTGCTCAGACACGCCGATCGCCGACCTGCTGCTCAAGGCCATGCGAACCGGGGGCATGTGGCGATGAATTTTCTCACGCCCGAGGCGCTCGCGTTCGCGGCCACGCTGCCGGTCGTCGTTGTTTTTTATCTGCTCAAGCGTCGGCGAGTGGCGCGGCTGGTCTCGAGCACCGTCCTGTGGCAGCGCTTCCTCAACGAGACGCAGGCCAGTTCGCCGTTCCAAAAACTCCGGCACAACTGGCTGCTCGTCATTCAGTTGATCCTGCTGGCACTGGCTGTGTTCGCGCTGACCCGCCCGTATTTCGCCGGCAAACTGGAGAGCGGGCGGTTCATCGTCGCCATTCTCGACGTGTCGGCATCGATGCAGGCGACCGACGTTTCGCCCAGCCGGCTTGGCCAGGCGAAGGCCGACTTGGGCAAGCTCATTGACTCGATGTACGACAGCGACCGTATGGTGTTGCTGCTCGCCGGCGCCGTGACCGAGGTACGCCAGTCGCCGACGAGTTCCAAGCCGTCTCTGCGATCCGCGCTTGGCTTGGCGCGGGCGACCGACTCGCCGACCCGCCTGCTCGATGCAATTAAGCTCGCCCAAAACCTGACGCGCAACCGTGCCAAGACCGAGGTGCATTTGTTCAGCGACGGCGCCTCGCCGGACTTGGACAAGTTCGAGTTGCAGGACTTGAACCTGGTCTACCACCGCGTGGGCGAGGGCGGCGACAATCTCGGCATCGTGTCACTCGAGGTGCGGCCGCACCCGGAGCAGGACGGGCAACAGGCGATTTTCGCGACTTTCGCCAATGCCTCGAGTAATCCGCTCACGAGCGACGTGTCGCTATTTTTCGACGGGAGACTTGTCGGCAACCGGCGTGTGAGCGTCGGCGCGACCAACACGGCGTCTCTCGTCTTCGTCGCCAGTCAGGGTGCGAACGGCATCTTCCGGTTACAGTTAAAAAATAACGACGTACTCGCCGTGGATAATACTGCCTCGGTGCTGAGCTTGACCCGGCGCAACACCCGCGCGTTGTTGGTTACGAAGGGTAACCAATTTCTCGAGCGGGCGCTGCGCAGCGTTTCCAAGCTCGACCTGGCCGTTTCGGCGAATCTCACCAACCCATTGTCGCCAGTCGATTTCGTCGTGCTCGACGACGTCGTGCCGAGCGCTTGGCCAAGTGGCAACGTGCTGGCAATTCACACACAGTCGACCAACTGGTTCCGTCCCAGCGGCTCGATCGACGGACCGCTGATTGTGGACTGGAAGAGTACCCACCCACTGCTGCGCTTCGTCAATTTCGACAATGTGCAGGTGTCCAAGTCGCTCGCCGTCAAGCCCCCGTCGTGGCTGGCGCCGCTCGTCGACTCGCCGTCTGCGCCGCTCGTGGCTGCTGGCGAAAACAACGGCCAGCGCGTCGTGTGGATTGGCTTCAACCCGCTCGACAGCACGTGGCCCCTGCGCGTCTCGTTTCCCATTTTCATTGCCAACGCCGCCGGTTGGCTTAACCCAGATACTCGAACCGGCATCCGTGTGGGCGAGCCGTTTCAC
>DBNL01000116.1:14048-16269 GCA_002299785.1 Verrucomicrobia bacterium UBA673 | reverse complement strand
GTGGCCAGATAGTGACGCAAACCGTCGATGCCCTCAACGCCCGTACCGTCCACCAGCCGAGTATTCGTGTCAACCGACGTGGGTCTCAGCTGCCCGATGGCGTCGTACTGCTCCAGCGCAAAGCCGTACGGGTCGATGAGTTTATGGCACTTGGCGCACCCTGATCTTGAACTGTGTTCCTCAATCAACTCCCGGGCGGTCAGTCCTTTTGGCACGCTCTCCGGCAACTGCGGCACGTTGGCCGGCGGCCTGGGCAGGCGCTCGCCAAGCAGCGTCTCGTACACCCAGTTGCCGCGCAAAATCGGGCTCGTACGCGACGCGCCGGAGTTCACTGCCAACACTGTGGCCAGGCCGAGCACACCGCCTCGCCCCCTGGCCTGCACGCCGTCCACCCGCCGCCAATCGCTGCCGGTCACGCCGTCAATCCCGTAGAACTTGGCCAGGCGCTCGTTCAGAAACGTGTGATCGGCGTTCAGTAGACCGAGCACCGTACCGTCGTTACGAAACATATCCTCAAACAACCGAACCGACTCCTCGTACATCGCGCCTCGCAGTTCCGGGAACGTCGGATAAAGGTTCTCGTTCTTGTCGTCGTTTTGGTCGAAGGCCCGAATATGCAGCCACTGGCAGGCGAACTGCTCAGCCAAGCGCCGCGTTCGCGCATCGCGCAGCATCCGGCGTGTCTGCATCAAAAGTGTTTTGTCACTGGCTAAATCACCGCCCTCAGCTGCGCGTCTAAGTTCCGCATCCGGCAGCGAAGACCAAAGAAAGTAACTGAGCCGCGTGGCTAACTCGGCGTTTGTCACCGCCACCGGCTTCGCGTTCTCACCCGCTTTCTCGCGGCGATACAGAAACGCCGGCGAGGTCAGCACCCGGGCGATCGTCAACTGAATCGCCTTCTCATGCGGAATCTCACGCTCACGCAATCCGCGATACAACGCCCTTAAACCCTCCTGCTCTTCACCACTCAACGACCGTCGCCACGCGCGCCCTGCAAACTCCAGCACACCGTATAGATGCTTCGGCTCGTCCGCCTTTAGGCGTTCGCGAAAGGCCTCAACCCGTTTCATCATCGGTTCCCTGTAAGGCTTCCACGCGATGACTAGATCCTGGCGATCCTGAGTCGAGAACTCGACGATCTGCTCGTACGCGACCTCCACCTTGAGCGGTTCTCTCGTGATGTAGAGCAGTTCGTCCCAAAGCCGGTCTAGTTCCGCCTTTTGCTCGTCGCTGAGCATGAGCCGTTGCAGCGCCTCGTCCTCGCGGAAGTACAGCGCCAGCGTCACCACCTCGTCAACCGGCACAATTTTTGGATAACAAATAGACGCCGGAAACAGGTCGCGAAAATCGTCCAGGCCAGCCTCCAACCGCTTCTCCGCTGCGCTGTTAGTGGCAACGACAATCGGCCGTCCCGGTGAGAGCCCGCGCGGCTGCGGCTTGGCCAAGCCAGCCGTAAGTTGGACGCTGCCTTTCTGGCCGTGCTCCGGGTCGAGTTCACCGGAGAGCACCAGCGTACGGCCCTCGGCCAACTCCGCCGGGATGCGCAGCTCGACAATCGCCGGCGCCTGCACGATTAGGTCCGCCGTGACCACCGGAGAGCCAAGCGGATGTTTCCCGAACCGCTCGTCCGGCGCGATCGATTTGAGCACGTTGCCATAGCGCCGCGGCACCGTGATTTTTTGGAGATGCTTGAACAACATCGCGTCGGGCGAACCCAGCTTGGCCGGTGCCGGGCCGGTAGCCAGCGCCTCAATGCGCCGGGCCAGGCCGGTTCGCTTAGCCGCGTCCGTCTCCGCCTTCCAACTCGCCAGCAGCGACCCGGCCGGTGCCGTCATTGAGCCGCCAGACGCACTGTTCACGTCCGCGATGTTGCCGCTGAAAAAATGCCAAACGCCGGCGTTGCCATGACTGTCTTTCAGTGGATTGCCCTCAAGAATATTCCCGGAAATATCCTCGGCAACATTCCACACGCGCCGCCCACCGCTGGTCTCGGTGATGGTCATGTCAACGTGCGTCAGGTCGCACGAGTGGTTGCCCTGCCTCGGCCCGATGGCGAGTTGGATGACTTCGCCTGCCCGCACCGACACGGTTTTGGCGGCCAACTCCGACGAGCCGTTCACCCCGAAATCGCCGTGCCCGAGATTGCCCACCCTGCGGCTGTTTCGATGTTGCACCCACCATTCGACGCCGTTGCCGCAACTGTGCGCGTCGGCGATCCTGG
>DBNL01000116.1:6733-13669 GCA_002299785.1 Verrucomicrobia bacterium UBA673 | reverse complement strand
GTCGGCGACGGGTGAGCTACCACCGCATGCGGCCGTGCGGTGCCGGGGATGCGCACTTCCGTGTCGGACGAGTTGGCCGCGACGGACGGCGTACCTAAGGTTCCCCAGCCGTTCACGAAATCGTAACCGCCAATCTTCAGCATTTTCCGGGTGAACAACCCGTCAATCATCACCGAGCCGCCGGGGCCAAGCGCTAGGTAATCGAGCCAGGCCGCCAGCATGTCGGCATCCACCCCGTGCCGTTTGGCCAGAGCGTCGATGTCCGGCTTGTCCCCGGTGGCCTCCGCGGCAGCGGCGAGGAACTTGGCTGTATTGGCCAGCGTCTCGCGACGCAGCTTGGCAAGACGCCCAGCCAAGCTAGGCACGTCGCGCATCGGGAGATCCGCCTTGCCGCCACCGACCAGCCGGGGATTGCGCCATCGGACAAAGTCGTTCTCGCTTCCGTCGCCTGCATCGCTGGCGGCGAGGTGCACCACCACGTCGCTTCCGTCCGTCGGCGGCTGGAGTTCCAGGCTGAAATCCACGCTGGATTGCGTGATGCTTTTCGGGTTCATCCAAGCGGTTGGCCCGCCCTGCCGGCCGATATGTCCGATCGGGTCGAACCGCCACAACGCCTGCTGCCACCGTTGCACTGCATCGACGATCGGCTTCGGGTTGTCATCCGCTGCCGCCCGCCAGTACGCGCGAATGTTGTTCAACAGAAACGAACCGGACGGGGCGTCGGCGCGGGTGAGCATCGTCCAAAGCGAACCGAGATACTTCGCGTTAAGTCCGCGCGTGCGCGCAACCGCCGCGACCGACTCGCCGCCCTTGGCTAACGCGTCGCGATCGGCGAGCGTCGCGGCAAAATAGGGCTCGAGCGGAATGCTGCCGTTCCGGTTGATCACGTTCGCCTTGGCCTCAGCGGAGTCGTCCCAGTTGTCACCGGCGTTGATTCGAACCGCCACGTGCTGCGCATAAAAATTCTGGATTTGATCCATTAACCCATCGGCACGGTCGCGCTCGGTGACGTGTTCCGAGAACCGGATGCCGTCCGACAGAAGCACGGCGTGTTGCGCGACCTCCTTTCCGGCGTCGAGAAATTTGCCCACGAGCGCGGGCGACATCACCAACGCGTCGCCGGCATTGGTGAACCCCTCGCCCGCCGCGCCGTCGATGGGGAATTCGCGAGTGGGGTTCAGCGAGGCGACACCGGTGAGGTCGCGGACGGAGTAGTTATATTCGTCGTTGTTGAGCCGCCGCAACGCCACGCGGCCCGGGTCGCCCGCCCGCGCCTTGGCCTCCTCGAGCAGAAAAGCGTGCACCCAGTTTTGCAGTTTTTCGCGCTGGTCATCGCTTGGCTTGTCGGCATTCTTCGGCGGCATCTGCCGGCTCGAGAGCATGTCGTCGACCTTCAACCAAACCTTAGTGTTGCGCCGGATGTCGGCGACTGACCGGAACGAGTCGAGATTGATGTCCGCCTCGGCGTCCTCCTCCGCGTGGCACTCGAAACAGAATTGATCGAGCAACGGCCGAATCTCCGACCGGTATACCGTGTCCAGACCGGCCGCTTGGCCGTCTGAAAGACAGAAAAACGCAGCCAACAAAACAACTGGCGAGCGACCCAAGCGCTGGAAAATAAGCGGCATGACAAGCCCTCGTGGGGTTACGGCAATTCTTCCCCCAACCCCGAAGTCCGTCAAGGTATGTGAAAAGCATACCTCCCCCTCAGTCCTTTACCCCGTCGGTGTGTTTTTACCAGTGACCACTTGGCCAAGCGCCGAAATGTGAGGAACTCGCTTGGCCCGGCGCTACTTTTTCTCGAGATCTTTCCGCGGGAAGAGCGGCGTTGGCTTGTTGCAGGTGTGGCCCTTGGGCAAGCCACCCCACTTGGCCAAGCTGAAGTTTGCCGGCGAGTCGTCGATACCAAGTTGTCCGAAGATTTTCCCGGACGTCTCCGGCACGACCGGCCAAAGTAGAACGGCCAAGATGCGACACGCCTCGGCCAGATTGTACAGCACCTCATTGAGCCGATCAGCTTGGTCTTCCTGCTTGGCTAACTTGAACGGCGCCGTCTGCTCGACGTATTGGTTGGCGCGATCGACCAATCCCCAGATGCTCACAAGCGCCGCCTGTAAGTGATGCGACTCGTATTTTTTGCGCGTCTCGACGATCCATTTTTCGGCATCGGCGGACAATTCGTCCGACGTCACCTCGAGCGTTCCACCTCGGTAGCGGTTGAGCATCGAGAGCGAGCGGTTGACCAGATTGCCCAAGCCGTTGGCCAACTCGGCGGAGTAGCGGGCCTGAAAACTTTCATCGGTCCAGTTGCCGTCCGGGCCGATGTCCAACTCACGCACGATGTAGTAGCGGAACGCATCGACGCCCCACTCATCGATCACCGCGATGGGATCCACCACGTTGCCGGTGGTCTTGCTCATTTTTTGGCCGTCCTTCTGCCACCAACCGTGCACGAGCACCTGCCCAGGCAGCGGAAGTCCCATCGCCTTGAGCATGATCGGCCAATAGACGGCGTGAAACTTTAGAATATCCTTGCCGATGACATGAATGTCCGCCGGCCAAAGCGATGGGGCGTCCGGCTTTGTCTCAAGGCCGACCAGGCCAGCGGCCGCGTCGTCGCCGAGTGCCGCCGGAATGCTGGCATAGTTGCTAAGCGCGTCGAACCAAACGTATGTCACGTATTCCTCGTCGAACGGCAGCGGGATGCCCCACTCGAGTCGCGCCTTGGGTCGCGTGATACACAGATCCTCGAGCGTGTTGTTTTTCAGGAAGCCAAGCACCTCGTTGCGGCGTGTCGCTGGCTCGACGAAATCGGGGTTGGCCTCGATGTGGTCGATCAGCCACTGCTGATGTTCGCCGAGCTTGAAGTAGTAATTGTGTTCCACCAACTCGGCGACCTCACCATAAAGAGGATCGAACGTGCCATCCTCGCGCCGGTCTTTCTCCGTTAAAAACGTCTCCTGCCGCGCCGAGTAAAACCCGCGATACTCCGCCTGATAAAAATGTCCGGCGTCGTAAAGCTTTTGCAGCACCGCACGCACAAACACCTTGTGCCGCTCTGACGACGTACGGACAAAGTCGGCATGCGTCAGGTTCAGCCGGCCGGCAAACACCTCCCAAATCTTCGCAAACTCATCGCAGTACGGCTGGGGATCCTTGCCGGCGGCAGCGGCGGCGGTCTGTACCTTTTGGCCGTGCTCATCGAGACCAGTCAGGTAAAACACCTCCTGCCCCAGACTGCGATGCGCCCGGGCAATGATGTCGGTGATGACCTTCTCGTAGGCGTGCCCGAGGTGAGGTTCCCCGTTGACGTAATCGATGGCCGTGGTGAGGTAAAACTGTTTACTCATCCGTCGCCCACTATGCAGCCATGGCCAAGCACTTGGCAATCTTGGGGTGCAATGCTCACTCTAATTCTGGATTGGCTGGGCGATTCGGAGGTAGGCGAAGAAATCACGTATCTGCTGGTCAGTTAAGCCGGCGAGCAACCCCTCCGGCATCAGGCTTCGCGGACTCACATACGTCGACTTCACTTGGGACTGCTCAACCACTGCGTCGCTGCCGTCGATGCCGCGCAGGATCAGCAGCTTGGCGGTACGATCGGTCAGGAAACCGCTGAGCAACCGACCGTCACGAGTTTGCACCTGCATTTGCTCGAAGCCTTCACGGATTTCTCGACTCGGGTCCAGGATGCCCGGCAGAAGCGTGTCGAGATCGTTCCGCTGATAATGGGTGAGGTTTGGGCCAATCTGTCCCCCTTTATGAAACAACTTGTGGCAGGCCGCGCAGCGCTGCATGTACAACTCGCGTCCGCGATACGGACTGCCGGGCTGCCCCTCCACCACCGAACGCACCCGGGCGATCTCCGCTGCCTGAGTGGTCGGCTTGGCTTCGCCTGAGCTTGGCCAAAGATTTCTCGCTTGGGAGGCGACGCTGCCGCCATGAGCCAACAACAGTTCCACCGTTGACGCCGATATGTCGCGCTTGGCCAAGCTACCCGACTGGACAGCGGACAATAACAGGCGACTCCACGCGGGGCGACTGGACAGGAATGAAATCGCCGCCGGTCTCGCCGCTGCAGGAAATTCTGGGTACCGCCCGACAACCGCCTGGCCAAGGGAATCATCGGCGAATCGTTGCAGCGCCAACAACCCGGCCACAACCACATCGGCATTGGGTTCCGTCTGCACAAGAATCAAGAGCGATGGCTTTAAACCGTCGGCCCCGGCATCACTCGTGGCGCGGATGAGTTCGATCCGGTCCTTGGCCGGCTGGGTGGCGTTGGCGATGACGGACAGCGCCTGGCCCAGCGCGGCGGAGTCGCCCAGCCGAACACGCAATACCAGCGGCGGGTTGTCAAGCTGCCGCAATTGCTCGATCAATTCGCCCGGCAACCGTGGTAGCGCCTGGCCTTCGAACGCCTGGGTAAAACCAGCCATTAACTTGTCGCGGTGCAGCTGGGTCGGCGCGTTCTTAAGTAACCCGGCGCAGCCTATGAAATCATCCTGCCGGCCCCGAGCCGCCAAACGGCGCATGAGTCGCTCGAGGATGTGCCGCTCGACCATCGGCTGCCGAAAAAACGATCTGTCGCGGAACAGCTCAAGCACCGCGCCGCGGTCGTTTTCGCAGTGCCGCTCGAGCACCCACCAACATTGCAGCGGGATAAACGGATCATCGATGTCGGCGGTGCGGCTGAGTAGCCCGGTCACCAGGCCAAGCGCCTGGTCGCGCGGAAGCCGCATCGCCGTGCCGGCGATCTGCGAGCGCACCTCGGAATGCCCCTCGCGCCTGGCCAAGCGGCGGACAGCACTGAAAAACCCGGTTGACAATTCGTGATGATCGCCGCGAATCCGCACGGCCCATGAGCGGACGTGCGGGTAGGGGTGCCCAAGCAACTCGGCAGCGAAAACATCGTCTAGTCCACCGGATTGGTGCAGCGCCCACAGTCCGTGCAAGGCTGCCCGGCCGGTTTCGGCCTTGATCTGTTTTCGTAGCTTGGCATTGGTCACAGCGGTGGCGCGGTGGCCTAGCAGGCGCACGGCGGTTTGCCGGTGCCACTTGTTTGGGTGCGCCAAAAGCCCGATGAGTTGCCCGTCGGTTTTTGCGCTGAGATTGGTGTCGGCGACGAGTGGCTTGGCCTTGGCTCGGAGCCGATAAACGCGGCCGGAGGTGGGGTCGATCTGGCTTTGGTAATGCTGGCCGTGCGCGATATAGCGCTCATAGAAATCAGCGATGAGCAGCGAGCCATCGGGGGCGTTGGCCATGTAAACCGGCCGGAAGGCGACGTCGGAATTCTTCACCGGAAAGCCGATGTCGCGCGTGGTGAATGACGCCCCGCGCACGCTGCGTTCGCTCAGCACCAAGTGACGATGCAGCGGGTCGGCACCGAGTAGTCTACCCTGCCACGCATCCGGCATGGCGGAGCCGTTGACGGCGATGACGTTGTGGGAGAAACGCGGAATGTTGCCGCCGGGCATCATCGGCAGTTCGCCGAACGCGAACGGATTGTCCGGCGGCCCGAACTTGCCCGGACTTTTACCCTGCTTGAGGTAAAGCCCGCCTTGCACGTAGTGAAAGCCGCGCGTGCCGCCGCCGTTGTGACCGGAGAACAAGCGGCCATCGGCGTCGAACTCCAGCCCGAACACGTTACCGCCGCCCTCAGCGAAAATCTCGAACTCGCGCGACTCGGGGTGATAACGCCAAACCATGCAGCCCTCGAAAAAAACCCCAGGCGCGCCCGGCAGATCGATGCCGGGCCGGGTGACGCGGCAACTCACTGTGCTACCCTGCGCGCCGTACAGCCAGCCATCCGGCCCCCAAGTGATGCCGTTGGCCACCGAGTGGGTGTCCTCAAAACCGAAGCCGGCCAGATGCACCACCGGGTCGCCGTCCGGGATGTCGTCGGCGTTGTGGTCGGGATAAAACAGCAGATGCGGCGTGTGCATCACCCAGACTCCGTCGCTGCCGGGCAGCGCCGCATTGGCCAAGCCAAGTTTGCCAGCGAAAACCTTGTGCTTGTCGTAAGAGCCATCGCCGTCGGTGTCCTCGTGCACAGTGACGCGGCTGCGGCCGGGCGTATGATGCGGCGGTGGCCTTGGCTGGCGGTCGTACTTGGCTCGGTAATACTTGTCGCGACTGATTTGCCGCAGCCCGGCCGGGTACGGGTACTGCACGTAATGCGAAACCCACAGCCGCCCACGCGCATCGAAACTGACATGCGTCGGCTGCTCCACCAACGGCTCGTGCAACACGGTCTCGATGGCCAAGCCGTCAGCCAACTCGAATCGCGCAAGGCTCTCGCTTGGGCTGAGCCGCTCGCCGTGCACCAGTGTCTGCGCCTCGAAAAGCACGCGACTGGCCTCGTGAAATTGGTCGTAGGCGGCAAGGGGCGGCTTGGCCTCGAGCGGTTGGCCAAGCGGCGGCAGCTCTGTACCTGGTCGATATTCCCACTCGCCGCTGAACAGGCACTCGAGAAAGTAGCCCTGTATCGATGGGCCGTTGCCTCTGAATTGGCCGAGGCCTGCTGGGTTAAAAATCTTGATGGCGAGTTCGTTCCACTTGCCCTTGGCCAAGCCGCCGGGCGGCACCTTGTAGCGCTTGGGCTTTCCGTCGCTTGGCCTGGTCTCCGGCGGAAAGCTGCCCGCGCCACCGAGGCGTTTGCCGTTGAGGAACGCCTCGTGCGCGACATGGCTCGAGTCAATTGTCAGCGTGACCGACTCGACCCAAAGATCGCGTCCGCCGAGCGTCGCCCAATTGTCTGGCACCTTCACCCAGCATCGGTACCAGCCAGTGCCGGCTGGCCGCACGCCGCCGGCCTCCGCCGGCACAGTGACGGGCTGCCATTCCAACGACCAAGCGCCCGGCCACGCAGCAAGGAGGCCAAGCAAGAAAACTGATCGTAAAGTATTCACGAAGAAATCAACCGGGGAAGTGGCT
>DBNL01000116.1:4702-6397 GCA_002299785.1 Verrucomicrobia bacterium UBA673 | reverse complement strand
GGCTCCACTGAGCGATTCCATTTTCCGTTGGAGGGAGGATTGCCATCATGGGAGTAAATCGTTTGGGCTTGGTTGGCGCGCGTCCATTCGTGGAGCGGCAGGAGATAATCCATGCCAAGACCGGCGGGATCGGCAGCAACGTGGAAGAATGCATCGGGGGCCTCGGCCAAGCGCGCACATTTGAAAACCAAGCAACAGGGCGGAAAAGATGGAAAGTCTCTTTGGCATTGCGACCGGACCGGGTTGAAGCGGTAGACTAGCCCCCGTTTCCTGCGAGTCCAATTCCGAAATGGATAGCCGCTTGACCAAGCAGGAAGGTCAACCTTCGGGAACCGACTCTGGGGTGGGACCCTGAACCGGTTGCCGCGGATCGGGAAACGGCTCAAGATTCTTTCCGTATTCCTCAGGCAACTTGAGCACAAGCCGCAACTGCTCAATCAACACTGGATGCATATAGGGACTGTTAGGCCGGAACAGATCCTCCAACACTTGTCTCTCGAGCTTCTCGAACGGCGGCAGGCCAACGCGTTCGGTGCTTATGCCTATTTCCTTCTCGAAGCGATTGTGCAACTGGATGGCAAGCGACTTATGGCCGACAAACTGGTCATCTTCACCAATCGCAGCGTACTGGAAAGCCTGCAATAGAAGCCCTCCGATGACGGCCTTGGTCTGGTTGTGGTCGGTCTCTCCGGCATCCTCCTGCACTCGCGAGACGCAATACTCGTCGAGGCTCAGGCCCGGGACCGGGATGGACTGGGGATACAGGTCGACCATGTATTTGTACCACTTGGCTGCGTCGTCCTTCCGGTTGTACACGTAGAGGAAATAAACAGCGCTGCGCAGGAAGTTCTTATGGCCCGTGCTCATGTGCTCGGCAAGGCCGGTGTCTGTGTTGGAGGCGGAATCCTCCTGGCGCTTGGCCTCCATTTGTTTTTCGTAGGAGTCATTGGCCCTTCCGACCAGGTCAACATTCCAGCCATAGTTGAAATTGGGCGGCTTAGAGATCAATCTCCCCTGCATGCAGGCCTGCTGTAGTGCCTGATAAATGATCCGGCGCAGCTTGAGAAAATCTCCACCAGCGGCTTTTTCCTCGTCGGCATTAAGAACTCCATCGGGAACTCCTTCGGGACCGGTCACATCGAACCGCTCTGTAACATCCTCGATGCCTTGCTGAGCCCAGTAGATTGCGTGGGCATCAGGCAACCGCCACTCGAGTGGTCCCCACAATTCATCGACGGCCTTCATTTTCTCAGGCGTCATTTTGAACACTTCAACGAGGCGCTTGAGGCGATGTCTGGCCTGGTCCGTCTGCGGATCGAGCAATTCAAGATAGCCGTCGCGCCGCGTGCCGATGACGCCGCCGTCGCGCACGTCGTCCTCTGTATTGCGGCGACCATCAGGGCCGGGGTCGTGCATCATCTCGGCGCACCACGCATTTTTGTAAAACCGATGCGCATCGTCGAGGTTGTGGCCAACTTTGTGCTGAAAATGCCACGCCAGCTCGTGGTAAAGGTGAGCGCTGTGCGAATTGTATTTCAATCCCCCGTCACGAATCAGCTCAATGCCGCGTTTGACCCAGTGCCAGCGTACGTGCGGTGTTTCGATGCCATCGAACTTCACCGAAATGTTGTATGACATGTTCCACGCCGTGACACGCCAGACATGATCGGCGTGCGGTTGCAGCTTGGTGATCCA
>DBNL01000116.1:0-4285 GCA_002299785.1 Verrucomicrobia bacterium UBA673 | reverse complement strand
CCCAGTACCACAGTGGTGAACGCGAGCGCCGGCGGAAGATTCTCGATTTGCTCGGTATGGGTCAGTTTTTTTTCCGCGCGGAAGCGGTTCATACTGCTCTGGCTTAGGTTGACAGCGAACAGGAAAACCAAAGCCAGAAGGGCTAGGACGAACTTGAACGCTTTGCCGTGGATTCTCATGCTGTGTCAGTTCATCGAGGCAGTGGGGTTCGGAAGCGCCAACTCCTTGCGATGGAACATATACGCCCCGAGTGCCATCACAAGCCCGCCCATGACTATGATGATCGCAAAGAAGGCCCAGAACAACGCGGTAGTTGTGATCGTACGCCCGTCGCTAAGACTGTCCACCGGCGAGTAGCCCCAAATTGATTTTGTGATTTTTACCGCTCCTCTGGCAAAAAAGATGGCCGCAGCGTCGAGTATTGAAGACTCATCCTTCGTGCCGGTCTCGTGGTTGACCCCTGTGATGCCACCCTCGTCGATGATCTGTTCTAGCGTCCCGGTCGAGGCTGAGATCAACAAAATACCAAGCGACATAAATGTGGCCACGGGGAAGGAAAGAAAACTCGATGCCATGAGGCCGATTGCCGAGATGAGCCCCAGCCAGAAATAGATGATCAGCAAGCCGCGGAACAGATTCATGCCGAAGCCACCATCGTGATAGAGGATCATCGGCCCGTCCTCCATGAGGAAAATAATCGGCCGCTCCGAGTTTTGGTTCACGAAATGAACTCGCATCAAGCCTTTCTCAGGGCCTTTTTCGGGCACAATTCCTTGGGGCAGTTCCTCTTCATGAAAGGCGCTTGAACCGCGTCTCATTTGCTTGAAAGTGCCCTCCGGCGGCCACCGCTTGCTGGTGCCCTCACCGATTGAAAACCAAAGAGTGTGCGACTTAGGATCATACTCGTCATCGGCGTTGAACTTGAACCGCAGATAGACCGGCTTCTGGTTTACTTCGTCGACAATGTCAGGATCAATTTGAAATTCCCAAAACCGATCCTGACCCGGCAGCACGATCTCATAGCTGGCCTTAGACATCCTGATTGCCTCGCTCTCGAGCTTCTCCAGCTGGGCCAGAATCTCAGGGAGTGGTCGGGTTTTCGCCTGCTCGACCAGCCGAGGGTAGTCTGGTCGAAAGGAGAGGATGTGCTCCGGACCAGTCACCGACATGCGAAACGCCTCCTCTGCTTCTGTGTATTGTGTTTTCTCCTCGGCCACCAGTAGTGCGTAGTCATATGCCCTTTGGCGCGAAATCGAAAAATCACGTTTCGCCTCCCGCACGCTGCTGCGCGATACCAGCACCTCGTTTTGCAGCTTGGCCTTTTGGAACTCATTCAGTTCGGACGAGTCTGACCGAGCGTTTATTAGGAAGAAAATAGCCAGACCAGTCGGCACCATCAGCGCGGCGTTGAGCAGCATGATGCCCAGCCACTTGCCAAACCAAACACGCCAGCGGGCGATCGGCTTGACGGCCACCATCTGCATCACGTTGTCCTCGATTTCGCGAGCCAGCGTGCCACACCCCATCCAGAGCGAGGCGATTCCCAGCAGCGCAGTGGTCGAGCCCAGCGTGTAGGTGAGCACGATCTGCACCGTGCCCTTGGCCGTGCCGTCGCTCTTCACCAGCAGCGGGATGCCAAACACTATGACCAACAGCGCAACCGCCATCGCCACAACAAAGCGATACCGGATGGCGGCTTTCAAAGTCTGCTTGGCAATGGGCCACATAACGCTTGGTTTGCGGTGAAAATGCTAGTCGCCGAGCAAGCCGCCCAGCTTGTCGTTGGCCTTATCGAGGTTCTCCTCCTTCTTCGGGGTAGCATCAACTTGCGATGCCGGCTCGGCCTTAGCCAAGCCGGCCAGCTTGTCGACGTCCACTGTCTCCGTCGGCTTGGTCACCTCCGGCGCCTGGCCAAGCGCAGACTCGTCGGTCACTCGGGTGAGGTGATCGAGCACGCGGTCGGCACGCGCACCCGCCGCGTCGCCACGCAAATATTCCGCCACACGGTGGCCCGATGTTGCCCCGGACGTTTCCGATTCCTTCTGGCGCGCCTGCTCAACAATGTTAAGAAACAGGCTCTCGAGATTCTGCGTGGGGTTATCAACTCGCACCTCATCCGTGCCGGTATCTTCGCGGATCAGTGTCAGCACCTTGTCCATCGTCTCACGCGATAGGGTCGGCGCGGTGATGCGCGTGGCGTCTTGGTTTGCCAGCAACTCACTCATGGTCCCCATGGCATGAACACGGCCACCGTACAAAATCATCGCCCGGTCGCAGACATCCTCCACGTCGGCCAATAGGTGGCTCGATAGGATGACCGTCTTGCCTCGCTCGGCGAGCGTGAGGATCAAATCCTTGATTTCGCGGCAGCCGATCGGGTCGAGCCCGGAAGTCGGCTCGTCGAGCACGATCAAGTCGGGGTCGTTGATGAGCGCCTGCGCCAGGCCGATGCGGCGCTGCATACCCTTCGAGAATTCGCCGACATGACGCCGCCGAGCATTGTCCAGCCCGACCATCTCGATCAACTGCTCGGCGCGCTCACGGCGTTCCTTGGAGTCTATATGGAAAAGGCTCCCGAAAAAATCGACCGTCTCGTCTGAGTTTAGGTAGCGATAAAGGTACGATTCCTCCGGCAAATAACCGATGCGTGCCTTGGTCTGCACGTGGCGCGGCGAGTGGTCAAATACCGTAATGCGGCCGCGTGTTGGGTACAGCAGGCCCAGCAGCATCTTAACCGTGGTGGACTTGCCGGAGCCGTTCGGGCCCAGCAGGCCGAACACTTCACCGCGCTTGACCTCAAAGTCGATACCATCCACGGCGCGTGCCTTGGATCGGCCCCAGAAATCCTTGAACACCTTGGTCAAGCCCTGCGCTGAAATGACCGTTTCATTTGAATTCATTATTGTATTGTCGCAGCGCTTTGGGCGAGCGCTTCTCATGTAAAATCCGTTCAAGCAGGCTGAGGGGCCATGCCGGCCGTATCATCAGTGCTCGCCGGTGTTGACCCCGGCTCAAACGAGCCCAGTTCCTCGCCCTGGCGAACCAGTCGCGCGCTGTTGAACACCACGATCAAGGAGCCGGCGTTGTGCAACACCGCCGCAACGATCGGGTTGATCACCCCATAGCTGGCAAGGACTATGCCGACTATAATGAACAGGATGCCAAACAAAAAATTCTGGTTGATCACCTTGCGCGTCTGTCGTGAAAGGCGCACGAGGAACGGCAGCCGCCTCAGGTCACTGTTCATCAGCGCGATGGTAGCGCTCTGGATGGCGACCTCGCTACCGGCCGCACCCATGGCCACGCCCATATCGCCGGCAGCCAGTGCCGGCGCGTCGTTTACACCGTCGCCAATCACCGCCACACGATAACCGCTCTTCTTTAGTTTATTTACGAAATTAACCTTGTCCTGCGGCAAACACTCGGCAACGACCTCGCCGCAGCTAATCTCGCTGGCCACACGGGCGGCTACCGGCTGGCGGTCGCCGGAAACCATCGCCACACGTCGCACACCGGACTCGAGCAAATCAGCCAACGCCTCTTTGGCCTCGGTGCGAGTAGCATCCTGGAGCCCGATCCAGCCGATGCATTCGCCGTCGCGGGCGACGAACAGAAGACTGTAGCCCTCTGCCTCCTTCAGATCCACTTTCGACTCAAAATCATCGGTGACACCGTTGTCACGAAGCCACTGCGCGCGGCCGATCACAATACTCGCGCCGTCCACGCTGGCCTGTACACCCAGTCCTGCGGTCTCCTTGAAATCAGTGGGGTCGGCCAACGTTACCCCGGCTTCTCCGGCGAGATTGACCAATGCCTTGGCTGTCGGGTGATTACTGAATTTTTCCGCAGTAGCCCCGATCTGGAGCAGTTCAGCCGGCTTGAGGTCGCCATACGGGGCTAATCGGTTGACCGCCAGTTCGCCGGTTGTCAGCGTTCCAGTCTTGTCAAATACAAAGGCGTTGATACGCGCCGCGATCTCTATATCACCAACATTCTTTATGAGAATGCCCAAACGAGCGGCCGAAGCCAAAGCGGCGACCATCGCCGTGGGCGAAGCGAGAATGAATGCGCACGGGCAGGATATCACCAATACCGAAACAACGCGCTCAACGTCCTTCGTGAAAAACCAGACGACCGCTGCAATCACCAGTACCAGAGGCGTGTAGTAGCCCATATACTGGTCAATGATCCGCATAATTGGCAGCTTGGTTTGCTCGGCGGAAAGGATTAGGTCGCGTACGCGGCCAAATGTAGTGTCCTCACCTGCGCGGGTGATCTTGACCTC
>DBNL01000099.1 GCA_002299785.1 Verrucomicrobia bacterium UBA673 | reverse complement strand
CTGGTGCCTCCCGTCGTTGCTGAGTCGCTTCAAAACGACAATCCCTACACTTAACCGGCTTTGGCTCGCGTTGGGTGTAGACATTCTCTAAGTTGCCGCTTCGCCATGTCGTTGTTGAAAAGTTTTTTGTGTCACTTGTTCGCGCTGGGTTTTCTGACGCTTGGATTGCAGGCGGCGGATTGGCCTCAGTATCTGGGGCCGAACCGGGATGGGGTTTATCCAGGCGAGGCACTGACGCGCGCTTGGCCCAGCGATGGGCCGAAGGTGTTGTGGCGCAAAAGAAACATCGGGGAGGGGATGGGCGGGATCGTCTTGGCCAAGGGCCGGGCCATCCTGTTTCACGAGGTCAAACGATACGACACGATCGAGTGCCTCGACGCCAAGACCGGCAAAACACTTTGGGAAAACAACTATGCCTCGAGCTTCGTCGCCGGCTACGGGAGCGCCGCCGGGCCGCGCGCTACGCCGGCGATTGTCGGGAACAGGGTTTACACGATGGGCGGGAAGGGGGTCGTAGTCTGCACCGACTTTGCAACCGGCAAAACAATCTGGAAAGTTGACACGCAGAAATTATATCGCGCTGCTGACGGGTTTTTCGGAATGGCCTGCTCGCCACTTGTCGAGGGGAACGCAGTGCTGCTCAATATCGGCGGCGAGGCGGGGGCCGGAATCGTTGCGCTAGATAAAAACTCCGGCAAGCTGCTCTGGAAAACACTCGATGATGAGGCCAGTTATTCTTCTCCGGTGATGGCCAAGTTGCAGGGCAAACGCCGCGCGGTATTCTTCGCTCGTACCGGCCTGGCAGTGGTCGATCCGGCCAACGGCAAAATCGATTTTCAAAACCGCTGGCGCGCGCGAATCCAAGCCTCGGTGAATGCCGCCGCGCCTTTGGTTGTTGGCGAGTTGATTTTTGTGACGTCCAGCTACAACACCGGCGCTCTCGTCGTGAATGCTGCGACTGACGGCTACAAGACTGCCTGGTCGAACGACACGAGTCTCTCGAGCCAGTATGCGAGCGTGATGCACCGGGGCGGGTTCATTTACGGCACTCATGGGCGGGCGGATGTGCCTCCGGTCCCGGCATTGCGCTGCGTGGAGTTGGAAACCGGCAAGGTGCGCTGGAGCGTGGATGATTTCGGCGACTGCATGATGCTACGTTGCGGAGACCGGCTGCTGGCATTGATGGAGAGCGGTGAATTGGTGCTGGGGCAAGCTACCCCGGCCGGATGGCGTGAGATCAGCCGCGCTCAAGTCGTCGGCTCTGGCGCGCGCAGCCAACCGGCCCTTGCTGATGGCAGGCTCTACGTACGCGATCGAAACCAACTTTTATGCCTTGACGCGCCGTAGGCCCAGCAGGCGGATCAGGGAGTTTGGTGTGAGCCAAAACAGAATAGACCTGTCCTCCGTGCCGGTTAACCGTGCAGCATGATATAGTCTTCAATACTTACGCCGAAAGTTGAAGGCTGCATGGCCCCCAACCCCAAGACCGATATTACGACACAGGGCTAAAACGTGAACGAGGCTTGGCAAACCTGAAGAAAGTCACCGAGTTGTACTTGGAGGAGATTCCGATGTATAGCAATTGCCATCCCTTATTCACCACCCTAGACAACGGTAATGACGATCGGCTCCGGTAGGAGGGGTTCAGGCGGTGATGCCCTGGGCTTTGGCCAAGTTCGAAAAAATTCCCGCGGCTGTCATCAATTCATCGTAATTCCCCTCTTCGATGATCGTCCCCTTTGATAGGACGATGATCCTATCCATCGTGCGCAGCGTGGACAGCCGGTGCGCTACACAAAGGACTGTGCGGTTTTTGCTCAGTTGGTCAATGGCCGTTTGCACTTCTGCCTCAGCCTTAGAGTCCAGCGCGGCTGTGGCCTCATCGAGTACGAGGATCGGCGCGTTGCGGACGAACGCCCGAGCGATTGCCAAACGCTGCCGCTGGCCCCCGGACAATGTGACACCGCGCTCGCCGATGCGGGTGTCGTACCCCTTCGGCAGTGCGGTGATGAACTCGTGCGCGTGCGCGTGTCGTGCGGCCGCTTCAACCTGTTCCCGGGTACAGTCCGATTGGCCAAGCGCAATGTTCTCCGCCACACTCAGGTCGAACAACACCACCTCCTGGCTGACAAGTGCCATCTGCCCGCGAAACCCCTTGATACTCAAGTCACGAAGATCACGCCCGTCGAGCTTCACGGCACCTGTGTCGGTATCGTGAAACCGAAATAGTAGGTTGATGAGGGTGCTCTTGCCTGAACCGCTCTCACCGACGATGCCCAGCTTGGTTCCCTTGGGGATGGTTAGGTCGAGCCCGGTCAACACCGGCTCATCCTCGTAAGCGAATGAGATGTTGTCGAACTGGATGTCGCGCTCGAGCCCGGTTACCGGCTTAGCCTCGGGGCGCTCGAGGATGTCCGGCTTTTCGTCGAGGACATTCATCAGGCGATCGGCGCCTATGCCGGCCTCCTCGATTCTCACATGCAGGCGGGCCAGCTTTCGGATGGGCGTGTAAAACATGATCATGCCGGTGAAAAACACGACTAAGTCCGGCATGCTGCGCGCCGTGTGTACGACGTACAGGATCAGTGCGCCGATGCCGATCATCGACACAGTCTCAACTAGCGGCCCGACGATCTCTCGCGAGCGTACGGTCTTCATCGTTTGACGAATCAGTTGCTGGGACAACTCCCGGAAACGGTCCACACGGGCATTCTCGAGCCCGAAAGCCTTTATGACGCGCATGCCGGAAAACATCTCCACCGCGAGGCTCGACTGGTCGATGTTGGCGACGACTCGTTTGCCGGTTGCTTCGCGGGCCTTTTTGCCGAAGTAAATGATGGGGATAATGCAGATGGGAAACAGCGTTAGCATGCCGAGGGTCAACTGCCAGTCGATCAGGCACAGACCGGTGAAAATACTGACGATGGCCACCGGCTCCGACACGAGGTTGCTTACCCCGGCGGCCAAGCAGGTCTGGAGTAACTGCGCGTCGCCGTTGATGCGTGTGATGAGGTCGCCGGTAGTGGAGCGGTTGAAGAAGGGAATCGATAGGCGGCTCAGGTTCCGGAAGACTTTGACCCGCAGGTCGTTGATCACCCGTTCGCTGGCCCAGGCAAGGCAGTATGCTGCAAGATATTTTGAGGTGCCACGAAAGCCGACAAGCAGCGGGAAGACCAGCAGCCCGCCGATGATCTGAAGGTACGTCAGCGGATCGCCCATTTGCGGCAGCCACGGGTCTAAGGTCTTGAGGATGTTGGATTGGACGGAGGCGGTGTTTTCGGCAAACCAGTTGCTATCCGGCACAGCGATAGCGCTCTCTGGGGCCAATGAGTCGTTCGCCGGCACTAGGCGGTCGAGCATGATCTTGGTCGTCCACAGTGCCAGTCCATTCGACACCCCGAAGAGAATCCCGAAGAAGACGCCGGCAACGATGCGGCCCCAGTATGGTTTCACGTAGGGCGCCACGAAGGCGAAGATTTGCCTTAATTTGTGCATACCGCGATTCCGGTCGCGAATTCATTGCCCCCGATGGGCGGCAGCGGACTATCTTCCCAGAGCTAGTCGGTTGGCTAGGCGCTCGGGCAGTCCAGCATCCAATATCTTGGCCTGAGTTTTCTCGAAATCATACTCCAGTCTGCGCAGCTCAATCGTTCCTGCCTCGAGATCGTAGATCACGTAGCCGGCTCGCGGATCACCGTCGCGGGGCTGGCCAACGCTGCCGACGTTGATGAAATATTTCTTGCCCTTCTCTACCGTCAGCTTGTCGTACTTGCCTCCGGTAACGGAGTTCTGATCTCGCACAAAAGCCAGCGGGACATGAGTATGGCCGAAAAAGCAGACGCCCGTGTTCTGGTAGGTGAAACTAGCCGCCGCATCGAGCCTTTTCATCACGTAGCCCCATCGCTTGGGAGCGTCCAGCGTGGAGTGTACGATAGTGAAGTTGGCGATCATTCGTAGATACTTCAAGCGCCGGAGCCAGTCGCGCTCCTCGTCGCTCAACTGGTCACGTGTCCACTTGATGGCGTGGCCGGCGTGCGGGTTGAACCCGGTCAGGTCGGTGTCGCCGGCGCAATACTCGTCATGGTTGCCCATGATGCACGGCATTCCCATGTCCCGCACAATCTTCATGCACTCCTTGGGGTTCGGGTTGTAGCCAACCACGTCTCCCAGGCACACGTAATGTGTGCAGTTATTTTTTTTTGCATCCTCCAGTACCACCTCGAGTGCCTCAAGGTTGGCGTGGATGTCAGCTATTAAAGCATACTTCATTCAAACAACCGGGTGTTACCCGGCAATCTCAAACCCTTTAAATTTATCCTGCGCCTCCTCCCAGACGATGTTTTCGTCCTGAATGTGACGCCGCAGTCCCGAGTCCTGAACTGCCTGCAGGAATTCTTCCAACTCGGCGCGTTCGCCCTCGGCTACCAGTTTCACCCGTCCATCAGTCAAATTCCTAATTGTGCCGAGCACGTCGTACCCAGTAACCAGGGATTTCACTGTGTATCGAAAACCCACCCCTTGCACCCGTCCCGAGTAGTGTACATTTACTCGAACCAAGCTCATTTTTGCAGGTACTGAACTGTCGCGACCCCGGTTGGGCCTGTCGTGCATAGACTGTCGATGCGCATCACCCGTGCGTCAGGGCGGGAAATAAGGCCACAAACAATCCTGCCGGGCAATCCTTTTGTGTTCGCCCCAATCCAGCAGCATTCCGCTTTGTTAAAACCGGAAAACGTTCAATTTCGCATGATCCACCCTCCGCCCACCACGAGGTCGTCCTGATAAAAAACGCATGCCTGACCCGGCGTCACCGCCCGCTGTGGCTCCCGCAGCTTTACTGTTGCCTGGCCATTTTCGCCAGGAATCACCGTAGCCTCGGTGCCGGGGTGATTGTAACGGATCGCCGCCGAAGCCTCGATCGGCTTGGCCAGACGATCGAACGCGATCCAGTTACATCGGTCAATTCGAAACTCGTCCCGCAGCAGCAACTCCTCCCCGCCGACCACTACCCGATTGTTTTCAGGGTCTAGTTCGATCACGTACATCGGTGTAGGCGCCGAAATCCCCAGGCCCTTCCGCTGGCCGATCGTGTAAAACTCGATCCCGTCGTGATGCCCCAGCACTTGGCCGCGTGTGTCAACAATCTCCCCCCGGTGTTCCTCTACTAACCCCGACGTCGTAAGGAATTTCTTGTAATCCTTGTCCGGCACAAAACAAATCTCCTGGCTCTCCTGCTTCTCCGCCGTCTTGAGATTCACGCATCGGGCAACCTTGCGCGTCTCGATTTTCTGCAGTTCACCAAGCGGAAACATCATGTGAGCCAACTGCTCCTGTCCAAGCGAGAAGAGAAAGTACGTCTGGTCCTTCCGCACATCCCTGCCACGAAGCAACACTGTACGGCCGTCGCGCTGCTCGAGCCGAGCGTAATGCCCTGTCGCCACGTACTCCGCGCCAAGCTTGCGGGCGCGGTCGATCAGGTTGCCAAACTTCAGCTTCTCGTTGCACATTACGCACGGGTTTGGGGTCCGTCCCGCCTTGTATTCCGTCGCAAAATAATCGATCACGTCGCGCTGAAACTCCTTCGATTCATCGACGAGATAATACGGGATGTCGAGTTTGTCGGCGACCGAGCGCGCATCCATCACTGCTTGCGGGCCACAGCACTTGTCCTCAGCGCGGGACACGCAATCTTGCGGCCAAACCTTCAGTGTAATGCCAACGACGTCGTACCCCTGGTCGACCAGCAACGAGGCGGCTGCGGAGGAGTCCACCCCGCCGCTCAAGCCGACGACGATGCGCATTTTGTTATTGTCAGTCATCAGTGGTCCGCTTGGCCAAGCGTAACGATCACTTGGGGATCATGCCGCTTTCGCGGGCGAAATTGAACAATCCACCGGCATCGATCACCGGGCGAACCTCGCCCAGCGGCTTGATCGAATGCTCTGCGCCGCTGGAAGTGACTGTGACGGTTCCTGCATCGAGATCGACCTTCACCTCGTCGCCAGTGTTAAGCACATCGCAAAGCCGGTCCGTTATGTCGCACGGGTATAACTCGCCGGTGGCCACGCAGTTGCGGAAAAAAATGCGCGCAAAGCTCTCGGCCAAAACCAGCTTGCACCCTGCCGAGCCAAGCGCGATTGGCGCATGCTCGCGGGAACTGCCGCAACCGTAATTTCGTCCGGCGACGATGATAGGGTAAGCTGATTTCAGTTCCCCCTCTGCCACGTAGCGCGTGGGGTAAAGCGAGTCCGGCAGGCCGATCATCGCGTAGCTGCCGAGTTTTTCGTATTCCTCCGGGATTGTCGGGACAAGATTCAGATATTGGGCCGGGATAATCTGGTCGGTGTCGATATTATCCCGCACTACAAAAACTGGCCCTTCAAAGACACTACTCATGACGGACATTTGGGGGCAGTCTGATGCTGATTTCAATTCAAAAAATGATTGATCCTCTTTGGATTGAGGTGGCAAGTGAATCTCGACACCGCTTTTCAGTTCTAGGTTTAATGACGTGCTTGGCCAAGCCGGAAGCCCCGAAGGGAGGTGCATTCCCGTCCAAAAGCGCCGTCGTCTCTGCACTCTGCCTTCGCACCCAAAAATTCATAACGGGATCGACTCGTATTTGCCGCCGGCAAATCGGCGGTAATGCGTGAAGCCGCAGCTCTTGGTCAGGGCGACCGCTTGGTCGAACTGCTCCCCGACACGGCTCGGCTTGTGGGCGTCCGAGCCGAATGTCAGCCCCACGCCGATCCGGGCCGCCATCTCCAAAAGGGCGGGGGAAGGGTACATTTCGCCACACGGCTTGTTTATGCCGTTCGTGTTAATTTCGATTGCGATGTCCTGACGCTTCACTTCGTCAAGGAAGAGCCGCCACATCGTGGAGCAATCGCCGCTTGGCTGATCGCCGAAAACCTTGATCAAATCGCAGTGACCAATGATGTCGAATACCCCCAGCGCAGCCGATTGTCGGAGCAACTCGTAATACTCCGCCCAAGCGGCATCGATGTCTCGTCCTTTCCAAGACTCACGATTATCAGGATGATCAAAACTCCACTTACCTCCAAGATAATGCACTGATCCGATTACATAATCCCATTTATAGCGATTTTTTAAATCGTGTATCCAATCCTCGTAGCCGGGTAAAAAGTCAATTTCAAGACTCTTCAGGACTGTTATTGTGGGGTTTTTGGCGGCTGCTTGGTCGATTTTCTCGATGTACAGATTTAGGTCACGCTCAAGCATTCGCCAATTGTCAAAATCGTCGCCCGGCATCGGCGCGTGCTCAGTGAATCCAATTTCGGTCAGGCCAATGCGAGCAGCTTGGTCGGCGTATTCAGTCGGCTCTCCCTCCGCGTGATGGCAGAGGGGCGTGTGCATGTGATAATCCGGCGGCAGGGCCACGGCCACAAACTAGGGGAGATTCGGCCCTTGGCCAAGCGAAGACCGGAAGCCGGGTGCTCAGTCGCTTGCAGTGTGGTGCTTGACCGGATGCTACTTTCGCAAGTTTGCGGAAGAGATCCTGAACCCGCTTTGCCGACTCCGCAGCGACGTTTTTATTTTCTCTGGGATCGTTTTGGTGGCCTTAGAGCTCGTTTGCCACGACCTCACCGGGTCCCTATTTACGCCACTCCATAAAGCGGCGATGCCTGGTTCGCAGTGAGTATGCAATCACTTCCGGTTCCTACTTCGTGTGATTAGCCGGCCGAGGATGCTGCATGATGGCAAACGGCTTGACCTCGGCTATCGGATTCTTTAGGTGTGTGTCATCTTCCAAGTGGGTTGGTTTGGCCAAGCCGCACAATTCATCCAGGATCGGGTACAGGTCGATCAGTTCTACAGGCACTACGCCTGCTGGCAATAGGCATGCTCGAACATCCGGCCGTAGGTCGTCTACCACTAGAAACAGCACATTAGGCTTGTTACCGGCAGAGGGGCCGGCTAAGTCCGTCAAGGCCACTCCCCAAAGGGCAATCCCAAGTTGCCAGAGCCAGGCTCCGTGGCTTCATCGCTTATAGCACCCAGCCCTTGCGGTATTCGTTGTGGATGAAGCGGTTTGCCTCGGGCACATTCTTGACGCGCATTTTCTTGGCGTCCCACTCGATTTTTTTTCCAGAACGCAGCGCCACCAGGCCAAGTAGCATCGCCTCGGTCATCGGCCCGGCGTAGTCGAAATTGGACCACGCTGGCTTGCCTCCCTTGCAGGCGTCGATCCACTCGAGGTAATGGTGCCGGTTGAAGTCGGCCGGTTTTTCGATCGTCTCAGGCACGTCTTTGTGGTCCGCCACCGTTGCGCCGGACAGGAATGTGCCCTTGCCCCAGTACATTGGGATGTACAGTGTGTCCTTGCTGCCGATGAGAATCGAGCCGTTGCCTGGCAGTTCCTTCTGACTTGCAAGGGCCGGATCCGGTTTCTTGCCGCCGTCGTACCAAGTGACCTTTACTGCTTTGCGCTTTCCGAGTTTAGGAAAGTGATACGTGATGATCGACCACTTGGGTGCGGTCTCATCGTTGATGCCGGACGACACGGCTTCGAGCGTCTGGGGGTCGCGTAGGTTGAGCGCCCAATAGGCCAGGTCAGAGTTATGGCAACCCATGTCGCCGACGGCCCCGGTGCCGAAGTCCCAAAAGCCGCGCCACTTGAACGGATGATACGCCGGGTGGTACGGGCGTTCGGGAGCCGGGCCAAGCCACAGATCCCAGTTGACGTTTTTCGGTATCGGTGGCGAGCCGCTTGGCCGGCCGATGCCCTGCGGCCAAACTGGCCGATCGGTCCAGATGTGAACCTCCTTCACATCGCCCAATACGCCTGCTTGGATCAACTCCACATAACGCCGTGAGTCGGGATTCGAGTGCCCTTGGTTGCCCATCTGCGTGGCCACCTTGTGTTTGTTGGCGAGATCGGTCAGCACGCGCGCCTCGAGGACGGAGTGCGTCAGCGGCTTTTGGCAATAGACATGTTTGCCAAGCCGCATGGCCATCGCCGCCGCCGTGGCGTGGGTGTGATCGGGAGTGGAAACCGTCACCGCGTCGATGTTTTTACCTTCCTTCTCCAGCATCTCGCGGAAGTCGGCGTACTTGGCTGCCTTCGCATGGCGGTTGAACATGTGCGCCGCCTTGCCGGGATCCACGTCACAAAGCGCGACGATGTTCTGGCTTTCACAACCGTCGATGTCGACCTGCCCCTTGCCGCCGGAACCGATCGCCGCAATGTTGAGGCGTTCGTTTGCGCCGAACACACGGCGGGGCACCACCATAGGGAAGCCAATAGCGCCGGTGACTGCAACAGTAGTTTTGATGAATTCTCTACGACGAATGGAAGAAATTTGTGGGTTTTTCATAAGCCAATAGGTTAACGGAATATTCCTCCTCGGCAGCCTAACAGTCAAGCCAAGCAGAAAAAAACGAATTCAAAAAATTTCTGAACGCAATATTGGGTTACATGACAAATTAGTGAAATACATGCATCTGCGATTGGAGGCATTTCAGCTTATGCTTGAAGCGGTCGAAGGGAATGATCAGCAGAAGGCAGAACGCGCCAACGCGAAGCTGATGGATTCTGCTGCTATTGCGGAATCGTTACAAAAAAGCGTTAATTAGCCGGTGGCCTGGCTGACGGCCTCGACGCAGCGGGTGCAGAGGGTGGCGTGATCGTCGTGTGAGCCGACGGTGGGTTCCCAGCGCCAGCAGCGTTCGCATTTTTCACCCTCGGCATTGGTTACTGCGACCTGCAACTCCTCGCCTTCACCCGTTTCGTACTTGAGTTGCGAGACGTTTATTAGCTCGCGCAAATCCTCCCCGTGCGCCTTGCCAATTTCGAGTTCGCGTCCATTGCCGGTGAGGGTCACGCAAGCCTCGAGGCTCTTGCCGATCTGCTTGGCTTGCCGCGCTTTCTCAAGCATCGGCAGTGTGCGTTCGCGGATGGCAAACATCGTTTCCCAGTTGGCCGATTCTTCGGCGCTAATGCTGAACTCAAATGGCTCCCAATCGGTCAGGTGCACACTTGCAGAGTCGAGGTGGGGAATAGCTTCCCAGGCCTCGTCTGAAGTGAATACGATCATCGGCGAGAGCATCTTGGCGAAGCCCTGCACCAACCGGTAAAGCGTTGTCTGCGTTGAGCGTCGACGTGACGAGTTTGTCGGTGATGTGTAAAGGCGATCTTTTACCGTGTCATGATACACCGCCGACAACTCCACCGAGACGAACTGGGTGATGCGCTGATAGGCGATATGAAATTCGCACTTGTCGAGCGCCGAGCGGACGTCGGCATCGAGCTTTGCGAACGCGTCAAGAATCCAGCGGTCGAGCCCCGTCAATTCGTCGTTGGCAACGGTATGTTGCGTCGGGTCAAAGTCGTACAGGTTGCTGAGCTGATAGCGGAAGGCGTTGCGGATGCCACGGTACGCCTCAGCTACTTTCTTGATCCGCTCCTCGCTGACGGTGATGTCGTTTCGAAAATCCTGCGACGCCACCCACAGCCGGACGATGTCCGCGCCGTAATTGCCGATGTAGGCCTCTGCGGTCTGTGGTTTGGAGTGGCCACCAGCCTGCTTGCTCTTCGAGATTTTCTCGCGGTCGGCGTCGACCATGAAGCCGTGCGTCATTACGTTGCGATACGGTGCTACACTGTTGGCGGCCAGAGACAACAGCAGCGACGACTGAAACCATCCACGGTGCTGGTCGCTGCCTTCAAGGTAGTAGTCGGCTTGCCATGCATCGGTCGAGCCGGCCTCGGCACCCGGGCGGCCAAGCTCGCTGCGCTGCATGAGCACGGCGCGCGACGATGAGCCGGAATCGATCCATACGTCGAGAGTGTCGGTGGACTTGGCCACCGGCTCCGCGCCGTCCCAGCTGTCTGGCTTTACCGCGGCCCAAAGGTCGTTGAAGTCGCGCTCGAACCAAACGTTCGATCCGTGCTCCTGCACGAGGTCGGCTGTTTTCCGGACGATTCGCGCGTCGAGTATCAGCTCGCCCTGTGCGTCGTAAAACGCCGGGATTGGCACGCCCCACGATCGCTGGCGCGAGATACACCAGTCGGGTCGCGACTTGACCGCGCCCTCGATCCTGTTGCGCCCCCAGCCGGGAAGCCAGTTGACGCCATCGATGGCGGCGAGTGCCTTGTCACGAAAACCGTCGTGATCGATGTTGACAAACCACTGGTCCATCGAACGGAAAATCACCGGTGTTTTGCTACGCCAACAGTGAGGGTAGCTATGCTCGTACTGCTCCTCAAAGGCCAGCTTGTTGTCAGCCTTGAGCACCTCGATGACGGCGTCGTTGGCTTCGCATTTGCCTTTGCGCTCGAGGATTTGTTTGCCGACGAGCTCGTGGGACATCTGCTGTTCCTCCGGCAGATCGGCGGTGCGGGTGAGGCGGCCGGTGTCGTCCACCGGCGAGTAAACCGGTAGGCCGTTCGCGCGGCCAAGGTTGTAGTCGTCCTGGCCGTGTCCGGGTGCGATGTGGACCAGGCCGGTGCCAGCGCTGTCGTCTACGAACATGTCGCCTGCGAACAGTTTGCCTGTGCGGTTGCAGAACGGATGGTGATATTCCATTTCAGCGAGTTGGTCGCTCTGCACCGTGCGCAAAATCTCAAAGTCACCCGCCCAGCCGCACTTCTCGACGATAGTGTCGAGCAGGGGCACGCTGACGAGTAGCGCCTCTTCGCCGACGCGGATCAACTGGTAGTCGAACCTGGAATTGTAGGCGACGGCGAGGTTGGCCGGCAGTGTCCACGGCGTGGTCGTCCAGATCAGCAGGTGCATGTCTGTCTCGCCCACGATCGGGAATTTCACATAAACACTCTGGCTGATATGATCCTGATATTCGACCTCCGCTTCGGCCAGCGCCGTGCGGCACGGGATGCTCCAGTAAACCGGTTTTTTGCCTCGATAAACAAACCCCTTGTCCACCAACTCGGCGAACAACCGCAGCTCCTCAGCCTCGTACTCGGGATGGAGAGTGAGGTACGGATTGTTCCACTCGCCGAGTACGCCGAGCCGCTTGAACTGCTCACGCTGTTTGTCGACGAACTCTAGCGCGTACGCCTCGCAGGCTTTGCGGATCGTCGCCGGCGTGGCGTCAGTGTTGCCATCCTTTCGCATCTGCTGCGTGACCTTGAACTCGATCGGCAGCCCGTGGCAGTCCCAGCCCGGCACGTACGGCACGTGTTTGCCGCGTAGCGTCTGGTACTTGAGAATGAAGTCCTTTAGAATTTTGTTCAGTGCCGTGCCGATATGCACGTCCCCATTGGCGAACGGTGGGCCGTCGTGCAGCAAAAACCTTTCGGCCCCTTCGCGGCGTTTTTGTATCTGTTCATAAAGGCCTTCCGCGTACCATTTAGCCAGGCGCTCCGGCTCGCGCTGTACGAGCCCCGCGCGCATAGGGAAATCCGTCTGCGGAAGGTTCAGTGTTTTTTTATACTCCATCTCGGGCACCTGCCCGGATGGGCAGGCGCGGCAACCTACCAGCCCGCTTGGCCAAAGGCAAAAGCAGAAACGGCTGGAGCGCTTGACTTGACTGCGTTTGGCCAAGCGGTACGGTTTGCGGCATGAAGTATCACTTTGTACGATATACGATCACATTACTGCTGCTCGTCGGCACTACACTTGGCCTGTCTGCAGAGGAACCCCGGCTCGAAAGAGGCAAACAGCGAGCCACTGTCACCGGGCTGCACGGCAAGCCCGCTCCCAAGCTGACACTCAGTCAGTGGCTGAATACCAAGGGT
Source organism: Verrucomicrobia bacterium UBA673 (assembly GCA_002299785.1). Taxonomy (GTDB): domain Bacteria; phylum Verrucomicrobiota; class Verrucomicrobiia; order Limisphaerales; family UBA1096; genus UBA1096. Next base: position 11,831 of record DBNL01000099.1, on the reverse strand, counting down.
GGCAAGGCCCCGGACACCCAGGGTAAAATCGTCGTGCTCGACTTTTGGGCGACGTGGTGCGGTCCTTGCATTGCCTCCATTCCCAAGACTAACAAGCTGCGCAAAAAGTACGCCGATAAGGGCGTGGTCATCATTGGCGTTTGTGCCTCACGCGGCGGCGAGAAAATGAAGCAGACCGCCAAGCAGCACGGCATCGAGTATCCGGTTGCGCTCGACGCAGATGGCAAAGTGGTCGCTGCCTATGCCGTTAATAGCTACCCCGATTACTACATCATTGGCAGTGACGGCAAGCTGCGCTGGGGCGACATCGCCAATGCCGACGTTGAGAAGGCTATCGAACACCTGCTGGCGGAGAAATAATTTTATGTGCGACACAATTTATCCGAGAAGCCCGTACGAGACCATGGACAGCTGGGTGCACCTGCCGCGGCTCGTTGACAAAATTCGCCTACACGAAGCCGGCCAACTACCCGCTGATTATCAGCCGAACTATTTGCACAAGGGGTTCGACCTTGCCTGGTTTCAGTCCAGCGGTGTCGAGCCGGGCACTTTTGTCAGCGTCGTCAAAAACTCAATCACCGACGGGCAGGTCAGCGACTGGGTCAAAGCCAACGTCAGCACACCCGATGAGGCCAAAACGGCGTTAAGGGACAAACTGTTGAGCTATGGAACGGAGGGTAGGCTGCTTGAGTTGCTCAATCAGCGCAAGGCCGAGTCTGGCCTGAAGGATCGCGACGACATTCGCTGCATGTTTGACTACATCGACGCCGACGAAGGCCGGAGTTGATCACTCTGCTTAGCCTTACTTTGCTTGGATTTTTTGGGTGGTGCGGAAGTGGAGCTTGGCAGCCTGGCCCAATTTGTTCATTCCATGTTTTTTGAGGAAATCCGCGCCGGCAGCGTCCACTCTTGACGAGGCTCCCTTGGGCAACTCCAGGTCAAACTCCCGGCCAAGTGCGGCGAGGCGCTCGACGAACAAGGCCCGCGCCAGAATCGAGGCGGCGGCCACCGCGATGTCGGATTCCGCCTTGTGCATCTGCACCAGCTCAAGTTGGCGGCCTTCCTCCATCAGCGCGTTTTTCACTGTGGCTTTGTTCCGGGCGAACTGGTCGCTGATCGCGCGGAGTGGTGGCGGTTCCATGCGATGCCGTTGGCCCAGCAGATTCTCGATGACCCGCGCGTGGCCCCAAGCGAGAATCTTGTTCACGTTGCGCATGTTTTGGTGAAGCCGATTGTACGTGGCGTTGCCTATCGGAACGACGGAGTAGACGCAGCCGCGGGTTTCCCGAATGCCCTTGGCCAAGGTGGCGATTCTTTTGTCGGTGGTGATGGCCTTGGAATCCTTGACGCCCAGTTCGTGCAGCGTGCGGGCAATCGGCTCGTTCACGTAAACACCGGCGACAACTAGCGGCCCAAAAAAATCGCCCTTGCCACTTTCGTCGACGCCGAGCCGGGGCTCGAGTTGTTCGGGCTGCGTCTCGAGTTCGTAGCCGAGCGTCGCTTCACCGAGCACCTCTGGCTCTAGGGTGAACTCGACAAACTCGCGTGTGCCTTTGCCTTGTGCGAGCAGCTTGCCGCTCTCGTACCAGGTGACAGTGAGGCCGGGACGCTTGAAGCTGTAAACGGCGTGCGGCACGGCGGCTGTGTCAAAGTCGCGCTTGGCCAGAATCCCTCGCAACGTCTCCGCCTGCACGGGAGACAGCTTGGCGGTGTGGCTGGTCATCAGGCAGACATGGGTTCGCTGGCAGGCTCAACCCATTTGTCGTGTTCTCGGATGAGATCGACGAGGCTCTCGACCGCCTCGATCTCGGGGATGTTAAATCGCACCGGCTCACGACCGACGTAGAGGTTGATCTTGCCCGGCGCGCCGCCGACATATCCGAAATCAGCATCGGCCATCTCGCCCGGACCGTTCACGATGCATCCCATAATGGCTATCTTCACACCTTTAAGGTGCTCAGTGCGGGCCTTGATGCGGGCGGTGACTTCCTGCAGATCAAACAGTGTTCGACCACAGCTTGGGCAGGCGACGAAGTCGGTCTTGAACGAGCGACAACCGGCTGCCTGCAAAATATTGTAGGCCAGGCGCAGCGACTGGCCGGCGCCACTCTCGCCGCGAATCAAAATGGTGTCCCCAATGCCGTCGCACAGCAGCGAGCCGATCACGACGGCGGCGCGGAGCAGGGCGATGTTCGGCTCGAGCGGTGTGTCGCCGAAGTTGATGCAGTCCTTTAGCAAAATAGGATTCGTGCGGCCAATTGCCTTGATCCGACCGGCCAGCAAGCGGAACGCGGTGATGGCGGGCAGGTCGATGTCGTCCTTCACCGTGACAAGTTGAGTGTCGCAGTTGACGGAAAACGCCTCGCGCGGATCGACTTCCATCACGTTCAATTCCTCGTAAATTGCCTCCGGTTTCACGTCGTCTCCTGGCTGGATGCGTGGCGCAAGCTTGTCCCAGGCTGATTGAGTCACGACAACGCGGATGGTTTGTTCACCACCGCACTTCACGCCGTCGGCCAACCAGATCTCAGGTGTTGCACGTCGCGCATAATCGAACGGGTCGTAGGCCAATGGCACGTCTGTTATCACGCCGTCCGGTTTGGTCAACTCGGGAATCTGTGCGAGCAGGTCGTTGCAGACGGCGATCTCGTTTGGCGAATCCTCTGTGAGTGAAACACGGATAGTGTCGCCCAGGCCGTCGCAAAGCAGCGAGCCTATTCCGATGGCGCTCTTGATGCGGCCATCTTCACCATCGCCGGCCTCGGTGACGCCAAGGTGTAGCGGATAATTCCAGTCCTGCCCTAGCTTGGCGAGACGCTCAGCCAGGAGCCGGTAGCACTCGATCATCACCTTCGGGTTGCTGGATTTCATCGAGAACTTGAAATTGTGGAAATCCATCTTGCGTGCGATTTGGGCGAACTCGAGCGCGCTCTCGACCATGCCCAGTGGCGTGTCTCCGTAGCGGTTCATGATGCGGTCACTGAGCGAACCGTGGTTGGTGCCGATACGCAGTGCTCGGTTGCGCGTTTTGCACTCCTCGACGAGCGGCACGAACTCAGCCTCGATGCGAGCCAACTCGTCTGCGTATTGCTCGTCGGTGTATTCGCGGACGTCAAATTTTTTGGAGTCGGCGTAGTTGCCGGGGTTGACGCGCACCATCTCGCACCATTTCACCGCTTCAAGAGCGGCGTCCGGCTTGAAGTGAATGTCGGCGACCACCGGCACATTTGAGCCGCGCGCGCGGATGCCGGCGACGATCGGCTCAAGGTTCGCAGCGTATCGCTTGGTTTGCGCGGTGATGCGGACAACCTGGCAACCGGCCTCGACCAAGGCCATCGATTGCTCGATGCACGCATCGGTGTCGAGCGTGCTGCAGGTGATCATCGACTGGCGAACGACAGCTTCGCTGCCGCCAACAATGACGCCTCCGTTTTCGGGGTCGCCGATGACCACCGGGCGCGTGTCCCGGCGCGCATGGCGATACGGTGAGGCGCAGTAGTTCATGGCGGGAGATTATTCGCTGGCGGTGGGAGAAGGATCAGCGGGTGCCTGAACCTCCGCTTCGTTGTTGAACATGTCAACGAAGATGCCGCGCCGCATGAAGACGTCGTGGAACGTCACGTACAACATCAGCGAGATCAGCGCCACGGCAAAGCCGGTCGTGGCCCATTCCTGGAGTTTGGCGGGGATTTTGCGGCGGAAAATACCCTCGATTAGCCCCATGACTGTGTGGCCGCCGTCAAGCACGGGGATCGGTAGCATGTTGAGGATGGCAAGGTTCACGTTGAGCAACACAAGAAAATTCAATGCTAGACGGTAGTCGGTTTTTACCATGGCACCGAGCATTGCGAGGATGCCGACTGGCCCGCTCAGGTCGCTGACGCCCACTCCGGTTTGCTTCGGGTGAAACAGCGCGTAGAGCGTCCGCCACATGAGTGAGCCGACTTCCGAGATGTTCTCCCACGGCGTCGGCCCGGGATACCGCTCGATGTAAACCCTCGGGCCAGCTCCGAACTGCACGCCGATCATCACCTTGCCCTCGATCATTCGCGGAGTGATCTGCAGTGGGACATTTTCGCCGTCTCGGCGCACGACAATTTCCGTCACCTTGTCGCCGTTTTTTTGCAGCTCATCAATCAATCGGCCCTGTCCGCCGATGGGGATGCCGCCGAGTGATATGATTTTGTCATCCTGTTTCAGGCCGGCCTCCGAGGCGGCCTGGCCCTCGAGTACTCGTCCCACGATCGGCGGAAACTTCGACGGAAGATCAAGCGTCTTGATCGGGATCTGGTCGCTGACCGGAGTGGCCGTCAGCACGTGGGTGAATTCGTCGCGATCCCGCTGGAAGGTCACCGCGAAACGGTTTGTCAGAGACAAGGCGGTCAGCTTGTAGGCTTCCTCCCAAGAAGGAATCGCTTGGTCGTCGATCTTGGTAACAATGTCGCCTTCGCGGATACCGAGCGCGTACTCCTCCGATTCCTTGCTTAAATTGCCGACCACGGGCGGCGTGATCATTTCCGGCAGGCCGACAAAATAAATGACAGTCGCGAGCACGATGGCGAAAACGATGTTCATGATCGGGCCGGCTACAGCTACGGCGATCTTGGCCCACGGCGAGATTTCCGGTAGCGGTTCGGTGTCCTCCTCCTCGTTTTTACCTTCAATCGCTTCGCTTGTGAGCATCTGTGGCAGCTTCACGAAGCCGCCGGCCGGGATCATACGGACAGTGTAAAGGATGCCGTCCTTTTCTTTCTTCCAGAGAATCTTGCCGAAGCCTATGGCGAACTCTTCCACCTTCATGCCGCACATACGCGCGACGAAATAGTGGCCCCACTCGTGCACAAAGATCGCCGCGCCAAAGAGCAGCAGCACGGCGGCAACCACATAAATTGTCGTTAAAATAACCATGAAATCAGATTCTCTTGGCCAAGTGCAGATTTGCCTTGGCCGACGATTGTTACATTCGAGCCAGCGCGGCGTCAAACCGCTTCAAAACCTCCTCTTGGCCAAGCACCTCCATCAAATGATACAAACTTGGGCCGACTTTGCTGCCTGTACAGGCCACACGGGCCGGCATGACGAGTACCTTGTTTTTCACCTCGCGAGCGGCAGCGGTGGCCTTTAGCGACTCCATCAGCGACTCGGCGTCGAACGTTGCCAAGCCGGCGTAGGCCTCTCGGAGCGTGGCTAAGTGCGGCTTGTTCTCCCCAGTCAACGCCTGCGCCGCTGCCTCGGGGTCGAGCACCAGCTCGTCATGGAAGAAAAACCCGATGTAGCCGGCGATGTCGTTAAGGTTCTTGATTTTGTCCGTGCACAAGGCGAGTACGGCGGTGGTGTAGTCGTCGTTGTGGCCTGAGGTATCGAGCCCGGCATCTTTCAGTTGGCCAAGTGCCTGGCTTTTGAAATCGTCCGGGGATAGCGCACGGATATGCTCGAAGTTCAGCCAGTCGAGTTTGGCTATGTCGAACCGCGCGTTGGCCCGCTGCACGCCGGGAAGGTCGAAGCGCTCGATCAACTCGGCCACCGGCAACATCTCGGCGTTGTCCTTCGGCGACCAGCCGAGCAGGCTGAGATAATTCACCACGGCCGATGGCAGGTAGCCGCCTTCCGTGTAAGCCGCCATCGACGCGCCCGAGTCGCGTTTGCTCATCTTCGAGCCGTCGTTGTTCAGAATGAGCGGGATGTGCGCGAACTTCGGTAGTGCCGCACCGAACGCCTTGAATAACTCGACGTGCTTCGACGTGTTGGAGAGATGATCCTCGCCACGGATGACGTGCGTGATGTCCATCTCGATGTCGTCCACAACATTGACGAGATGAAAGACCGGCTTACCGTCGGAGCGCACGATCACGAAATCAGGATCGGTCTCTTCGCGGTCGGTGAGTTTGCGGACGACGTCGCCGGCCACCAAGTCGGGGATTGTCACTGGCTCGCGGGTCATGCGGAACTTGACCGCGCCCTCATGCTCGTAGGCCAAATCTTTGTCGAGCAGTTCTTGAATTCGGCGTTGGTAAATCTCGCCGCGTTGAGATTGAAAATACGGTCCGCAATCACCCCTGCTCTGCTGCATGGCGTCGCCGGATACCGGCCCCTCATCCCAGTCGAGCCCGAGCCAGCGCAGGCCGTCGAGGATCACATCGACCGCCTCCCGGGTGTTACGGGCATCGTCGGTATCCTCCACGCGTAGCACGAACTTCCCACCGGTGTGTCGCGCATAAAGCCAGTTGAACAACGCTGTGCGGGCGCCGCCAATGTGAAGATAGCCCGTTGGGCTGGGAGCAAATCGAACTCGAACACTCATAAAAAACCGGCGCGCAAGTTACCGGCGACCCAGCTACCGGGCAAGCTTGGGGGTTAGTTTGGTCCTGCCGGATTATTTGAGAGGGCGGAGCTGGATATCCTTGTATTCAACGTGCATTACTTGGCCGCCGTGGAGTTGCAGACCGATGTGGCCTTCCCTGCGGCCCTTGTCGTTGGTCAGCTTCGTCGAAACGACGCCGTTGATTTTTACTGTGATGTCGGCGCCCTTGGCCGTTAACTCGAGGTCGGTCCATTCACCTTTTTTGTAGGCGCGTTTTTTTGCCACTTCAGCAGTCGGTTGGTGCACCCAGCCACGGCCGCCCGTCTCGTACAGGCCACCGGTTTCGTCCGTCTCGTCCACCTCGACCTGAAAGCCGTGGACACTGACGCCGCTTTTGACTCGGTCGACGCGGAAATAAAACCCGCTGTCGCCGTGGATGACGCGGAACTTGGCCTTCACCACGAAATCCTTGAAGCGTTCCTTGCTCAATAAAATGCCGTGACGAGGTTCACTCTTCGGGCTGGTGCCGATGATGACGCCTTCCTTCACCTCCCATTTGCCGCCTGGTGTGGGTTCCCAACCGTCGAGGTTTTTGCTGTTGAAGAGAGGCTTGAATTTGGCATCGGCTGCCTGTGATGAACCACTGGCCAAAAAGAGCAGGCCCAAAACCAATCCGAGAGTGAATGTTTTTTCCATGTGTGAGTGACCTGTAGCCTAACGCACCCTGGTGATTTGCCAAGCACTGAGGCCGCCGAATAGCGCGTGAGGTGTCCATGCAGCGAGATGCGGCGAGAGTTGTCCGCCAACGGCCATCGCGAATTGCTGGACCATGAAGAACGATAGGCAGGCGATGATGCCGGCGGCGACTCCAACGGCGGCATTGCGGCGTCCGGATGGTGCGGCGAAAGGGATTGCGATCAGCACGACGATGAAGCACGTCAGCGGCTCGGCCAGGCGGGCTTGGTACTGGGCGTTGAGGATCGATTTTTTTTCCGGCGCGATGTTTGGGTGGATGCGACGGTAGCTGTCGATCTCGGCCAGAGACACGCTCCAGCGTTTTTGCGCGCGCCTGTCGAACAACGGCGCTATTTTCAGTTCGCCCTCGATCTGCATCGGCGTCTCGTTGAACTCCTCAAGCCGCAGCATCTGGTGCAGGGTGATGGGGTGAGCCTCGGGGAAGCCTTCCGTCGGCTTGTAGTCGCGGACTTGGTAAAACGTCCAGCCGTCGTTTTCCCATTTGCCCTTTGCGGCCATGATTTCGCGCTTCGGTTGCTCGTCATCCCATTTCCACGAGATGATGATTGGGTTATTTTCCGTGCCGCGCATCTCGCCGGTTGCCCGGTTGTGCTTCGGTATCTGCCAACTGCGTCTGGCTTCGTCGTTGCGGAATTTAACGTCGGTAACCCACTCCGGGCCAAGCGGGTTTTCTTCCCCTTCAGCTTGGACGGTTTTGATGATTTTCCCCTCGAGCAGGCCGCTTGGGAGCCATTTTTCGTTCGACCAATACAGTCCCGCTGAGAGCAGCACGCCGACGAGCAGGTACGGCGCGCTCATGCGGAACATGCCGACGCCGGCATTGCGGATGGCTATGAACTCGTGATGCCGCGAGTGCTGGTTGATGGCGTACATGAGTGAGAGTAAGAGCGCCACCGGCACGACGACGAAGAAATTCCCCGGCAGCGTCACCCAGTAGTACCGCGCGATCTCAGCCGCGCCCACCCCAGCGAACTCATCCAGCTCGTTGATCAGTTTGAACCCTATCCATAGCATCATTAACCCGGAAAGGCAGAAGCCAAACGGGATGATCCATTCGCGAATCAGGTAGCGATCAAGCAGACGCATGAGCGGCGCAGCGTATCCACGGCCCAAGCCCAAGGCAAGCGACGCGCTTGACCAACGCTCAAAAGAGGCCCGGCACGAGGGCTTTGCGCTTGGCCGGGTAGTCGGGGAACCGTTTGCGATACCAGCGGTGGTGTGCCCGTGCGCGCGGCACGAGGTTGGCCATCGTCCACGCCGCGAATGCCAGCCCAGCCGGGCTCCACGTCAGCAGCGCCCAGCCTAGCCACTCAACGATTTCACCGAGATAGTTTGGGCAGGAAACCCAGTGGAACAGGCCGCCGCGCGGGATGGAGTAGTCATCTGGATTCGCCTTATTGAGCTGCATCAACCGACGGCTTGAGTCGATGTTGAGCGCCATGCCCACGGCGAACATCAGAGCGCCCGCGATGAATTGCCAGTCGCCCAGCCACTGGGAGTCACTAATAATTGGATGGACAAACAGCCAGGCGCCGTGCAGCGAGCCGTTGACAAGGTTGAACGCTAGTCCCATCAGCATCATCAGCAACGGCATCGGGCTGCTGGCCTTGCCCAGGTGGAGTGGATAAATCCAGGCCCGGTACACGTAGTGCGATTGCCAGATCAGGAAAAACGCCAGCATCACCGGCGACTCCCAGCCTTGCATCCACACGAAGAACCCGGCGGGGATCACCACCGCTGGCGACTCCATCAGCAGCCAGCCAAGCCGGGCATGGATCAGCGCGCCCCACGTGCCGGGGTTGTGCCGCCCGTATGGGGCGTTGATAAAACAGAGGCAGGCCGCGATCGGCAACGCCAGCAGCAGCCACAACCACGTGAACGCAGTGAGCCAATCGAGATCGGGAGTGACGGTGACGGTTTCGGGCAACATCGATGCCTCCCCATCAGCGACAAACCGCCCGGTGTTTCAAGCTAAAACATCAGCGCTTTACAGCTCCACAGTCGAGGGATAGTTTCCCTGCATGTCGTCAAAACTCGACGAGTCTGATTTTGTGGATCGCGACCTCGAGGCAACAAAGGAGGCCGGCACACCTTCCCACGGCGTAGACGACTCCACAGCCACCGCCCCACCCAGCCGCGAAGAATTGACCTCGCGGGTCACCGAGACCCAGCAAAAGCTTGCCGAGCTAAAGCGCATCCAGGAGGAGGTTGAGCGCGAGAGCAACGAGCTGCAGGAGGCACGCAAGCGGCGCATTGAGCTTACCACTGGCCGCGAGGAAATGGTGCAGCACCTCACTCGCGGCATCGGCCTACTCGAGGAGGCCGAGCTGTCCAGCGGCCGAACCACCGAGCAACTCGCCATAACCGTCAACGACCTGCAGGGTTCGCTCAATAAAATCAACAGTATTGCGGAGGAGGAATGGACGGAGGAAAACGGAAGCGTCGAGCTGACCCGGGCACTGACCACCGTCGAGAATGCCAGGCTGGAATGGAACTCCGCCCGGATCAAGTGGCCGGTGCTCGATGGCGAAACTGGCCTCGGGCCAGCCGGTTCCGAGCAACCGCAAGCTGAGGAGCGGCCCAGTCTCGAGCAGCACAGCTTCTGGCAGCTCAGCCGGATGGGCCTCGCCTTCACATGGCCTTTGGTCGTGGTTGGCGTCGCGATCGTCATTCTGCTGATCCTACAGTTGCGAAGTTAATCCGCCATGGGCTTGTTCCGACGCAAGGATCCACTTGAGAGCCGGGCCAGGGAGCTCAAAGCCCGCTTGGCAGACCTGGAGTCGCAAATCCATCAACTCAATCAGGCCGGTGCCGAGCCGAGCGATACGTCACCTACCGTCCACGAACTCAAGCCCGGCGACGAGCCGTTGCCGCCGCGCCCCAGCCATCCGCTCTCCGAGCAGCCGCTGGGCACTAGCGAACCGGAAAACGAAAACTTGTGGCAATGGTTCAGCCGCCGGTTCCGCAAACCGCCGATCTCGTCCAACCCGCGCATGGTAAACTTCCTCGCCGCCGGGAGCATCCAGGGCCTGCGGCCGCTGCGTTACGAGCGGCGCGTGGCGCGCAACCGATTCCTTGCTTTCACCGTGCTGCTCGTGCTCGTGCTGATCGGCCTGTTCTGGACACTCCTTCAACAGTGAGCGGTTTATCTGTGGATAAAAAAACTGAACACCTTTTTAGATACGAATGAACATAACCGGGAGCCGAAACATTGACTGACGAAATCACCATTCGAGTTGCCATCACCGTCATTGCGGCGGTCATTGCCATCGCTGTCGCGTTGATCTTCGGCCGCGAGGACGAACGCGATGACTAGCGCTGCTCCTATCGCTACACGGCACGGCAACTTCTTCGCTCAGTTCAACGGCATCGGCCTGTCCAGGCTCGACTTCCCCTGCAAAGCCCGCGCGCCTAAGCCCGCTTCTAAGCCAACTGGGGAGGCCAAGCACTGGCTGGCGGCCACTGCTGCTGCGCTTGAGTCGCTACTGCTTGGACGAGCGCCGAGCCGACTGCCGCCACTTGACATCTCGGCCGGAACCGAATTCCAGCAAACCGTCTGGGCGGAGCTGCTCAACATTCCGTCTGGCCAAACCCGCTCGTACGGCGAGATCGCTGGACGCCTTGCCAAGCCAGGCGCGGCGCGGGCCGTCGGTTCAGCCTGCGGAGCCAACCCGATCCCGGTCATCGTTCCGTGCCACCGGGTGCTGGCAGCGCATCAGCGGATTGGGGGTTTCTTCGGTGGCCTAGACTGGAAGCAGCGCCTTCTCCGTATCGAGCAGGCCGATTTTGTCGATTGAGAATGGGGATGGCTGTCCAGCCGTTCGCGACTACCCGCGCGCTGGGGACAGGACGCCCCAACATCGTCTTGTCTGGGCCGCTGTCGCGAACTTGAGCAGTCGGACACGCGGGGCGCGTTTGCTCTCCTTTATTTTGCCTTCCGCTTGGCCAAGGGGGGCGTTAGGTTCGCCGGGACAATTTGAAGACAAATGAAAACTTTTTTGAAGCTATTCAGTTGGACGACTCTCCTTTACTGCGGGGCATGCGCTGAGGCGAACGATAAAACAGCCAAGCCAGCCAAGCCGACCAGCACTCCAAAGCCCATTGTGAACCCATCCAACGAACCTCTGACAAAAGTAGCCAAGGCCGGGTCAATTACTCTCGGCGGCGGGTGTTTCTGGTGCGTGGAGGCGGTTTATCAACGTATCGAGGGCATCACAAAAGTGACCTCCGGCTACATGGGGGGTAAGGTGCCCAATCCCACATACAAACAAATCTGCACCGGCCGCACGGGGCATGCCGAGGTGGTCAAGGTGGAGTTCGACCCGGCAAAACTTTCCCTCGAAAAAGTGCTGGCGGTGTTTTGGAAAGCGCACGATCCTACCACGCTCAACCGGCAGGGTGCGGACGTTGGCACGCAGTATCGCTCGGCGATTTTTTATCATAACGACGCCGATAAGGCTGTGGCGGAGAAATCCATGCAAGCGGCGGGCAAGTCGGGTGAGTTTAGGAGTCCGATCGTGACCGAGATCGCCCGGGCCAGCACATTTTACAAGGCCGAGGAGTACCACCAAAACTATTTCAACTTGAACGCCAACGCGCCTTACTGCCGTGCTGTGATCTGGCCCAAGCTAAATAAACTCGGGCTCAAGTTTAAAAAATAGCTGCCGATCCGGTCGGCGTTACGGTGTGTCCTTGTCTGGCCGGTTGCGCCCTGCAACATCGCGCACGAGAGATTCCATCGAGTAGTAGTCAATGTCTCCTTCCTTTTCGAGGT
>DBNL01000006.1 GCA_002299785.1 Verrucomicrobia bacterium UBA673 | reverse complement strand
TCAAGGTTTCACTCTGATTGAGTTACTTGTGGTGATTGCGATTATTGCCATCCTTGCGTCGATGCTGCTACCGGCTCTGGGTAAGGCTAAGAGCCAGGCTCAGCGCACCAACTGCCTCAACAATCAGAAGCAACTCCTCCTCGCTGTACACATGTATACCGACGACAATGACGACTACATGCCGTACCCGAACTGGGGTGTACAGACCGAGGGCTGGGCGTACAAGTACACTAGCCGAAACGTGCCCAAGGGAGAGTCGAAATTTCGAGCCGAGCAGGGGCAGATCTGGAAGTATGCAAGCAACAAGCGCTCGTTCTTTTGCATCGCGGAAAAGGAAAAGGATATTGAGGAACGTCGGCGGACTGGCCTGCAGGATTGTTCCAGTTACGTCATTAATGGCGTAGTGGGCAAGTTCCCGAATGGTTGGTTCAATAACCGTACCCACAAGCGGAATCAGTTTAACTCGGATGATGTTCTGTTTTGGGAGCCTGACGAGCGGCGGATTGGGAATTTTAACGATGCATCCAGCACGCCAGGCGTCATTTTTATGCAAGGCGGCCAAGAGATTTATTCTGAAGGGATCAGTAAACGCCACAGTGAGGGAGCAATCACCGGAATGTTTGGCGGTAGTGCTGAGTTCATGCCTTTTGAGTGGTACAAGAGGGAAAATGTGAAACCTGGTCGCAATCGTCTATGGTGCGCGCCATCCAAGAACGGTCGTTGATTTTTTAGTTCTAGTTTTAAAAGTTTAAATTCATGATTAAAATAAGAAAAAAAAACAAAGCTTTTACGTTGATTGAGTTACTAGTTGTAATCGCTATTATTGCCATTTTGGCCGGCCTGTTGTTGCCTGCCTTAGCCAAGGCCAAGACCAAGGCACACGGCATCTCATGTATGAACAACAACAAACAGCTTATGATGGCCTGGTTCTTTTATGCTGACGACAGTGATGATAGTATTACTTGGGCTTACGGCGATTTGGGCGGTGCGACTCCGAACAGTTCAGGTATCCGCACATTTCAGCATGGTTGGATGGGCAACACGAGTCTGAACTATGGCAGCGCTAATAGCTGGGACTACAAGGTGGATATTGTACGAAGCCCCCTCTGGGAGCATGTCGGGGAAAGCCCTCAGGTTTTTCGTTGCCCTGCCGACACCAGCACCGCCAGGGGGAAACCCCGTGTCCGTAGCATGTCCATGAATAGCTGGGTTGGAGGGGATGGCCAGAATGGGCGAAACAGTGGTCATCATACTTGGTTTGGTGGGCCTAAAGATGGAACTATTTATTTAAAGCGCGGAGACATGGTAGCGCCTGGTCCATCTGAAACTTGGGTTATGATTGACGAACGAATGGACAGTATAAATGATGGTTTCTTTGTGGTTTGGATGCCCGGTTACCCTAACATGTCCACTACCAGAATGGTGGATTTTCCTGCCAGCTATCACAACAACGCTGCCGGTTTTTCCTTCGCCGATGGACATGCCGAAATCCGCAAATGGAGCGATCCTCGAACGTCACCGGATTTGAAAAAAAATGGCAATATTGGACTGAATGTCACACAGCCTGATAATGTGGACGTCAAGTGGATGCAGGATCGCACCACAAGACCAAAGAGCAGGTAAGTGTGCTGAATGGCGAACCTGAACTGGTATTGGCGACGTCTTCGGGCGATGGGACCGGTTGAGGTTGTACTGAGACTCCGCAAAAAGTGGTTCGAATTTAAGGACGTCAAACGTGCCCAATGGCCCTCCGCTGATCTGTCGGCCAGTTCAGTCTTCCCCAAACTCCCCGACCCTGCCGCCGCTCCTGAGCCGCTACGCAAATCGTTGAAGCATGAAGCCGAGCGCGTCGCCTCCGGTCGCCTCCGCTTCTTCGGCCATCTCGACGTACAGGCAGACACGCCGCCTAACTGGCAGCGCGACTATCTCGCCGGAGTTGATGTGCCCACCGGCGAGTCCTCTTTCAAACTCGATCACCGCGAGTTGCCGGCCGGTGCGTCTATAAAGCCGCTCTGGGAGCCGAGTCGCTGGTATGGGCCGGTGCGTCTGGCCCAAGCCTGTTGGTTACTCGGCAATCGGCGCAACGGCGAGCAATGCCTCGACTGGCTTGAGGACTGGTTGGCAAACAACCCGCCGTACATTGGTTGGCACTGGACAAGCGCCCTCGAGAGCGGCATGCGTCTTGTTGCCTTCACTTGGATCGATGCGCTTCTGACAGAGTTTGAGGGACGTGAACCGGGCGACTTGGCCAAGCGGTTGGTCAAGCTGCGAGTCGACATTCTACCTGCGCACGCTTGGTTCACCTGGCGGCACCGTACCTTTGGATCGTCAGCGAACAACCACCTGCTCGGCGAGTTATGTGGCTTGGCACTGGCCACCGCGCGTTGGCCTGGCCTGGTCAAGCTTGACCCCGGACTTACCAAACTTGGCAAGTTACTCGAGCGCGAGACTCTCCGGCAATTTCACCGTGACGGTGGCAACTTCGAGCAGGCGCTCAACTACCAGTTTTTCGCGTGGGAATTCTGCTGGGAAGCCCGTCAGGCGCTAGCCGCCGCAGACGCGCTACCGCCGGCAAGTTGCGACCGCATAGACGGTCGGCTTGGCCAAGCAGCCCGGTACTTTTGCGAGATGCAGGTGCCGTCCGCTCCGTGGGATTTCGGCGACTCGGACGATGCCTTCGTCATGCCGTGGTTTGCGGATGAGTCGCGGGCCGTGGTCGAGTGGTGGCAATGGATCGCCGGCAACGCCGGGCAGTCGCCGTTTCTACACCTTATGCGCGGCGAGTTTGATTTGTGTCTGCAAGGAGACGAGCCAAAAACAGTAGAGGGCGGCTGGAGAATTTTTCCGGAAACCGGTACTGCCGTAAACGCATTGGGCCACTGGAAGGCGAGGCTTGATTTTTCGCCACTCGGTGCGGGTTCGATGGCGGCGCATGGCCACCTCGACGCGCAGCATTTGTCTCTATGGCTTAATGGCCGCGCGATGGTGATCGATCCTGGCACCGGTGATTACCAAGGCAATCCCAAGTTGCGAAACTGGCTTGCTTCTAGAGACGCCCACAATGGCCCGTGTTCAAGTCAGGTCAGCTTAGCCAGGCGCGAAGGGCCGTTTCTCTGGACGGCTGCGCACTCCAAGCCGCTCCAGAGCCTCGATGGTGAGGTGTTGGAAACAGAAATTCGCCTCAAGGGCGCTGGCCTGCTGTCGCGCACGGTCAAGCCGTTGGCGAACGAGCCGAACGGCTGGCTGGTGACTGACTCGTTTGAGCCGCGGCTTGGCCAGGCGGGCGAGTTCACCGTGCGCTGGCAGTTCGCGCCCGGTTGCGAAGTGGAGCGCATCGACGAGAGGGCCTTCCGAGTGACGAGCGGAACCTCGGCGATACGCGTTGAAATCGGTGCCGGCTGGGTGCTAGCCGAGCTATGGCAGCCAAGCGGTGACGAGATGGCGGGTCAACTTGACGGCATCGTCTCGCCGCGATTCATGAAAACCAAACATGCACCGTATCTGAAACTGACCGCCAAGCCGGGCGGCAACATGGAGTTCACTACCCGGTTTGAGGTTACTTAATCGCCGCTTGTTCAATCGAACTTATCCACAATCAGTCGCGGCACTTGCTGTTGGCCAAGCGATGCGGGTAAGTTGAGCGCGTGCCGAAACCAGAATTCGTTCACTTGCATTGTCACACCGAGTTTTCTCTGCTCGACGGGGCGTGCCGTGTGGATCGCCTGATCAACAAGGCGAGTGAGATGGGCTTCGGTTCGCTCGCGATCACTGATCACGGGGCGATGTTTGGCGCGATCAATTTTTACCGCGCGGCCCGTGCCAAGGATATCAAGCCGATCATAGGGTGTGAGGTGTATGTTGCGCCTGGTAGTCGGTATGAGAAAAAATCAGGCGCGCGCGGCAAGGATGCTTACTACCATCTCGTACTGCTGGCCAAGGACGAGGCCGGTTACCAAAATCTTGTGCGCTTGGCCACCGCCGCGCAGCTTGAGGGCTACTACTACAAGCCGCGCATCGACAAGGAATTGCTCGCGCAGCACAGCGAGGGGTTGATCTGTCTGAGCGGCTGTTTGGCCAGCGAGATTCCCCGGCTGATCATTGCAGAGGAATACGACAAGGCGCGTGATCAGATCGACTGGTTCAAACAGACGTTCGGGCCGGAGAACTACTACCTCGAGTTACACAATCACGGCATCGCTGAGCAGGCTAAAGTCAATCGCCAGCTTATCCCGTGGGCCGCCGATATGGGGCTCAAGCTGGTAGCTACCAACGATGTCCACTACGTAGAGAAAGGTGACTCGCACGCGCACGACTCGCTGATCTGTATCGGCACGCAGGCGTTGCTCTCGGATACGAACCGGATGCGCTACGTGCAGGAGCAGTTTTACCTGCGATCGGCGGAGGAGATGGCGGCTCTGTTCACCGAGGTGCCGGATGCGGTGCGCAACTCGATGGAGATCGCCGAAAAATGCAACGTCGAGATCGAGTTTGGCAAGCTGAACTACCCGGTATTCAACCCGCCGGAAGGCCACACCCGCGAGGGCTATCTGCGGAAGTTTCTGGCGGAGGGTTTTGAGGTGCGCTACGGCATGAAGGTGCGCGTTGACGGCGACACGTTTTTGGTGGAGTCGATTGCTGATGCCAGCCAATTGCCCAACTACTTGCCGCCAGAGGAGGCTAATCCGGAGGCCAAGCCGGGGCTGGATGATCCCGCTTTGGCCAAGGCGGTTGGCGAGCTCGTTGAGCGGGTTGATTACGAGTTGGATATCATGCAGCAGATGGGCTACATCAGCTACTTTCTAATCGTTGGCGACTTCATTCGGTACGGCCGGGAGCAGGGCATCACCTGCGTGGCACGTGGTTCGGCGGCGGGATCGATGGTGTCGTATTTGCTGGAAATTTCAAACGTCGATCCATTGAAGTACGGACTGATCTTTGAGCGGTTTTTGAATCCGGAACGGGTCAGTCCGCCGGATATAGACATCGACTTCGCCGACGACCGGCGAGCAGAAATGATCGAGTATGTCCGCGAAAAGTATGGGCGCGACTCGGTTGCGCAGATTATTACGTTCGGCACGATGGGGGCCAAGTCGGTGATTCGCGACGTGGGCCGGGTGATGGGGCTTGGCTATGGTGAGGTGGATCGCTTGGCCAAGATGGTGCCGACCGAGTTGAAAATCACGCTCAAGAACTCGTTACTAAAGTCACCCGATCTCAAGGCGGCCTACGACAATGAAGATGTCACACGTGAGTTGATCGACACGGCGTTCGTGCTGGAGGATATCACCCGCAACTCCTCCGTTCACGCCGCCGGAGTGGTCATCGGCGCCGAGCCGCTGGTCAATATTTTGCCGCTCAAGAAGGATGAGGATGGCGCCATCACCACCCAGTACCCGATGGGGCCAGTGGAGGATCTTGGCCTGTTGAAGATGGATTTTCTCGGGCTGAAGACGCTGACGGTCATCCGCAATACCTGCGAGATGGTGAAGCAGTGGCGCGGCGTCGAGGTCGATGTGGATCGCGTGTCGACCGACGATTCGAAAGCATACGACTTGCTGAACAACGGCCACACGGTCGGAGTCTTCCAGTTGGAGTCGGCCGGTATGCGCGACCTATGCCGGAAGTTCAAGCTGGGCACCATTGAGCACATCACAGCACTCGTGGCATTGTACCGGCCAGGACCGATGGACCTGATCCCGGACTTCATCCGTCGCCGACACGGCGAGGTGGAGATCAAATACCCGCACCCGTTGCTCGAGCCAATCGCCAACGAAACCTATGGCATTCTGATCTATCAGGAACAGGTGATGAAAGCCGCACAGGTGCTCGCCGGTTACACCCTGGGCTCCGCGGATTTGTTGCGCCGTGCGATGGGCAAAAAGAAGGTCGAAGTGATGCAGGAACAGCGCGAGTTGTTTGTGCAGGGCTGTGCTGAGCACAACAAGATTTCCAAGCGCAAGGCCAACGAGATTTTCGACTTGCTCGAGAAGTTCGCCGGTTACGGCTTCAACAAGTCGCACGCGGCGGCCTACGCCATGGTGGCCTACCAAACCGCGTATCTAAAGGCTCACTTTCCGGTCGAGTTTCTCGCGGCCAATATGACCAACGACATGGCCGACACGGCCAAGTTGGGAGTTTTGACCGACGAGGCCCGATTGCTGGACATCGAGGTGTTGCCGCCAGATGTTAACGAAAGCCAAGTGCTTTTTGCCCCGGCGCGGGACGGCTCGGTAATCCGTTTCGGTATGGCGGCGATCAAGGGCGTTGGGGGCATTGCCGTGGAGGCAGTCATCAAGGCCCGCGAGACGGGCGAGCCGTTCAGTGACTTGTTCGATTTGTGCGACCGTTGCGATACCCGGACGGTGAACCGCAAAGTGCTCGAGGCGCTCATCAAGAGCGGCGCGTGCGACGGCCTTGCTGGTTCGCGCGCGGGGCAGTTCTCCGTGATCGACCGCGCCTTGGCCAAGGCGTCGAGCCAGGCGCGCGACCGTGAATCCGGCCAGACGTCGCTCTTC
Organism: Verrucomicrobia bacterium UBA673; assembly: GCA_002299785.1. Taxonomy (GTDB): domain Bacteria; phylum Verrucomicrobiota; class Verrucomicrobiia; order Limisphaerales; family UBA1096; genus UBA1096. The sequence continues at coordinate 6,829 of DBNL01000006.1, read as the reverse complement.
GGCGCATTCGAGGAGAGCAGCCAATCGATGCATGACATCGTGCCCGACCTTGCTGAGTGGAAGAGAGGAGACATCCTCGCCGCCGAGAAGGAACTGCTCGGCTTTTACGTTAGCGGCCATCCGCTTGACCCTTACCGCGAACTGCTCGGGCAGTATTGCCTGCACGACAGCGAGACAGTCAAGGCGCTCGAGAGTCGCAAAGTGACACGTGTCGGCGGGCTGATTGCCACCGTGCAGCGCGGCATCTCCCGGCGCACCGACAAGCCGTACGCGATCGCCACCGTCGAGGACCTCAAGGGCTCGTTTCAGGTTCTGTGCATGAACGAGAACTACGATAAGTATCAGGAGTTGATCCTCTCCAGCAAAACCGTGCTTGTCATCGGCGAGGCCAATAACAAGGAGGACACACCCAAGATTTTCCCGCAGGAAATCATCGCACTCGACGACGCCCCGGCCAAGTTCACCCAGCAGGTGCAGTTCCGCCTAAATGGTAGCGAACTCGGCCCGGAAAAGATGGAAGAACTCCACGGATTGGCCACGAGCCATGCAGGCCGGTGCCCGTTGTTCCTGTGCATTCGTCAGAAGGACGGGCGGCTGGTGTTCGTCGACACGAGCGAAAAACATTTCGTGCGTCCCTCTATGAAGTTGCGCGACGAGGTGAACGAAATACTCGGCCCGGACAGCTACTACGCGAAGGTGGACACGACACTCCCCGAGCCGGTCAAGCGCCAGTGGCAGCGAAAAGAAACCAGCGGCAACGGCGGCAAATAGTGAGCATTTGGCCGTGGTGCTTGCGTTGTATCCATCCCCGCTCTTCCTCTGCGTTAATTCAAATCGGCAGCCGGGTGAACCTCAATCAACAATCCACCGCCTGGCCTTCAACTCGAAGCGGGGGAGGGCGCCGGGCTCGACGAGTTTCACCGGCACGCGCAGCGAGAGCGATTGCTGAAAGGCCTTGGCCAAGCGCTTGGCCAAGGCGCCGTCGTCGCCGTCTTCCGGTTCCACCTCGACGCTCATTTCGACGAGCGCATCGTTGCGGCTAATGTTCACCCGATACTCCGCGACACCGCCGGTGCCGTGCAAGATTTCCTCGACAGCGCTGGGATAAATATTTACACCACGCACCACGACCATGTCATCGGCGCGGCCAAGGATGCCGCCTTGCAGCGCCAAGTCGTGGCTGCCACAGCAGCACGGCGACTTGACGGCGGCGACTACGAGGTCTCCGGTGCGGTAGCGTATAAGTGGCGAGCCATGCCGGCCAAGCGTGGTCAGTACCAGTTCGCCGGTCTCGCCAGCGGCTACCGGTTCGGCGCTTTCTGGGTGAATGATTTCCGGCAGGTAAGCTTCCTCAAGCACGTGCAGCACGCCGGTTTGAGCGGGGCATTGGTACGTTACTGGACCGACCTCAGTCATGCCGTGGTGATCGAATACCTCTACGCCGGGCCAAGCCTCTTTGAGGCGCGCGCGTGTGGCGGGGATGCTCCCGCCCGGCTCGCCGGCGACAACAATCGTGCGCACCGGCGACTTGGTCAGGTCAACGCCTTCCTCCTTGGCGACCTCGGCCAGGCGCAGGGCGTACGTTGGTGTGCAGCAGAGGACATTGGCGTCGTGGGTAAAGATGGCCCGTAACCGCGTCGCGCTGCTTAGGCCACCGCCGGGGATGCTTAACGCGCCAAGCGCCTCGCCAGCTTCGAACGCCAGCCAAAAACCGATGAACGGCCCGAAAGAAAACGCAAAAAAAATCCGGTCTGCGCTACTCACGCCAGCGGCGCGAAAAATGTCGCACCAGTTGTCGATCATCCACTGCCAGTTTTCCGGCGTGTCTAGCCAGCGCAATGGCGCGCCACTGGTGCCACTGGTTTGGTGAACGCGCGTGTAGTGTCCAGGAGGGAAAGTCAGGTTGCTGCCGTGCGGCGGGTTGGTGGCGTGGTCGGCCGAGAGTTCCAGCTTGGTCGTGAACGGGCAGTTTGCACGATACTCAGCGAGCGACACAACGGAGTCGTCGGTCCCTGACTGGCCAAGCTTGGTTTCGTAAAAAGCATTGTCCGGGCGGACAGCCGCGAGCAACTCCCGCAGCTTGGCTAACTGAATACGGTTGAGTTCGTCGCGACTATTGGCGCGCATGCGGGGCATCACGGGGTCGGGGACGCCTTGGCCTCGGCTGGAGGGCTTGGCTTGGGAGCATGCTTGGTGACGAGGTAACCGCCGAGTGCCGCAAGCAGGATACCGAGTACGAACGGCCATTGCACGTTGGCCCAGCTGCTGTTCTTCGTTGTGTTGACGATGGCGTTCACGATCGGCGCCCCGGCAAAAATGATCGACATTACTACTGGCACGTACACTGGTGGATTTGGCGATGCGCCGAACGCCAGCAGCACACCCAGCGCACCGATGGCTCCGAGCGTCCCTGCGATGAGCGACCATTGCCAGCCCTTGGCCGGGTAGGCCCAGAAATCAATTGGGCCTCCCTTGAACTTGAGAATGATGATCGGCGCGATGACGGCGGTGAGAAAGTAGGCCAACCCGACCCACAGAAACGCCATGATGCGGCCATGCTCGGGGTTTTTCATGCTGGTGGAGCCGGTGTGCATGCACACGCCATACGTGCCCCAGCAAATGACCGTCATCAATGCCCAGACATACCAAGGGATTCCTGCAGAAGTCGTACTCATAAGTCGCGGACAACCTAATGGGACTGCTGCGGCATTTCAAATGCTATCGCGCTTGGTCAAGTGCGGCGAAGTACTCGCGTGCCTTGGCCATCACCCGTGGCGAGAGGAGCAGGGTGGAGAGAATTGTCGGCACAGCCATCATGCCGAACATGATATCGAGGAAGTAGATCAAGTACTCCAAGTCGACGATTGCGGAGACCACGATGCCCGCGAGATAAAACAGGGTCAGTGGGATGCGGGCTCTTGGGCCGAACAGAAATATGCCGCACTTGGCCACGTAGTAGGAAAAGCCGATCATCGACGAGAAACTGAAACAGAGCACGCAGAGCAACAGAAGATAGGGGCCAACACTCGGAGAAATGATTCTGTAGGCTTTTTCAATCAGCATAACGCCGGAGTAGGAACGGGGATCGATTTCACTTGTGAGATCATCCGGCGTGCCGCGTGTCTTGTCGGGTCCGCCCGAAACAAGAAGGAAGCCATTTCTGTCAGTTTCTCCTGAGGCACCATATTCAATGGGATGCCCCCAGGCATCCTTGAGGTGTAATGCTTCAATATACGGTTCCTTATTGTCGGAGTCATCGTTGACGATTGTCAACTGAGCCAAGCCTTTTGAACTGACAGGCAAAGAACCGGTGTCTTTGGAGTATTGAACAATACCATCAGTTAGTTTCGAGATACGATCCATCGTGACCCCCTTTTTCCAAACGCCTGTGTTGATAATCACCAATCCGGTGATGGTACAGACAATCAGTGTGTCGATCATCGGGCCGAGCATGGCGACCAAGCCCTCGCGAATTGGTTCCTTGGTTTTAGCTGCGCCATGCGCCATGGCTTCTGTGCCCATGCCGGCCTCGTTCGAGAATGCTGCGCGCCGCACACCGGTGGAGATGACTGCACCAAGTGCGCCACCGGTGACTGCTTGGCCGGTGAAGGCATCTCTAAAGATCAATTTGAATGCCTCTGGTATTTGGCCTGCATGCGTGATGAGGATCACCAATGCGCAACCGCCATAAAGTACCACCATGAATGGTACCAGCCGTGCGGCGACTTTGCCAATGCGCTGAATGCCGCCAAGGATCACTGCCCCGACAAAAACCGCGAGCAGTACTCCGAACAGTCCTTGGCCAAGCGTGGTGATATTATTGCCCGAGTCGACGAACCACTCGTTCGGTTTGAGGAACATTTCGCCGACAATGGCGGTGAGTTGATTGGATTGAAACATCGGCAGACAGCCGAACAATCCGAAGAAACAAAAAGCCATCGCAAGCGGTTTCCAATTGGTGCCGAGTCCCTCAACGATGAAATACATCGGGCCACCTTGAACCCGGCCGGCGTGATCCCTGCCGCGGTACATGATGGCTAGACTGCAGGTGAAAAACTTGGTGGCCATCCCGACTAGCGCGCAGACCCACATCCAAAATAGCGCTCCAGGGCCGCCTTGGGTAACTGCTACCGCCACGCCTGTGATATTGCCCATCCCGACCGTACCAGATAGCGCACTGCAGAGAGCCTGAAAGTGATTAATATCCCCTGGGTCGTTGGGGTTGCTGTATTTACCACGTAGAATTTGAATGCCGTGCCAAAGATACAAAAACGGCGTGAACCGCGAGTAGATGGTGAAGTAAAGCCCGCCGCCGATGAGCAGGTACAAGAGTGGCAGTCCCCAAAGCCAATCAGATGCCGATGCCAGCCAGCCCGCGACCGATTCGAGAACCTTCGCGGATGTCACTGGTTCATCGGAGGTATTCATCGATTATTTGCCGGTGAGGATTTTGCGGCAGGCCGATTTGAGTTTTTTCAAGTGCGCCGCACTCTTGGCCTCAAGGTAGCAGCGAATCACCGGTTCGGTGCCGCTCGCGCGGAACGCCACCCACTCGTTGTCCGGCAGCAGGAACTTGAAGCCGTCGGTGGTGATGAATTGCTGGACGGCGAACCGGCCGATTTTGTCGAAGCTGCCGGCAAGTTTGCGCAGGATGGCCTCCTTCTCGGCGATCGGCACGGCGATGTTGATTCGGTCGGTGTGAAATTCGCCAGTTTGCTTTTCGAGATCGCCGAGGATACGGCCCAGCGGCTTGCCTTCCATCGCAACCAGTTCGGCCATCAACAGGCAGGCGAGCACACCGTCCTTTTCCGGAATGTGGCTGCGGATGCTCAGGCCGCCGGACTCCTCACCACCGACAATGATCGGCTCGCTCTCCATTAACGCGCCGATGTGCTTGAAGCCGACCGGCGTCTCGTGAACTTTCACGCCGAGTAACTCCGCCACGGCATCGACCTGGTGACTCGTCGGCACAGTACGAACGACTGCGCCCTTGATGCCGCGATTTTTGCGGAGGTGATACAGCGCAAGGGCGAGCACCTGGTTTGGCGTGAGCCAGGTGCCATCGCGATCCACGATGCCGAAGCGGTCGGCGTCGCCGTCGAGGCCAAGCGCAAGATCGGCTTGGCCGCTGCGCACGGACTGGGCAGCCTCGGCCATGCCGGATTCGTTCGGCTCGGGCGAGCCGCCGCCGAAAAGTGGGTTCAGGTTCTCGTGAAAACAGGTGACCTTCGAGCCGGTTTCCTCGAGCAGCGTGTCGAGGTAGCCCCGCCCGGTGCCGTGCATCAGCTCGACGGCGATGCGCAGCTTGGCTTTGCCGATGGCTCGCAGGTCAACCAGTTTGCGGATGCGCCGGAGGTACGCCGGGGCAGGGTCGAATTCCGGGCAACTAAACGTGCCTGTCACGGCGGTCTTCGGTTGCCAGCCCTTGGCTAAAAATTTCTCTGCGTGTGCCTCGATTTTTCCGGTAAACTCCGGCGGGGCTCCGGCACCGTTTGGCATCGAAAACTTGAAACCTGAATAGTCAAACGGATTATGGCTGGCAGTGATATTTACGCCGCCGATGGCTTTTTTCTGACGTATGCTGAAGGCGATCACCGGCGTCGGCGCGTCGCGATTCGTCAGCAGCGGCTCGAGGCCTGCCTGCTGCAGAATCTCTGCTGTGGCCAGAGCAAATTCGCGTCCCAAAAATCTCGTGTCGTGGCCGATGATCACCAGCGGGCGCTTACCGTGGATCGGCGATTTTTTGCGGCGCAACTCCGACTTTAGCGTGAGGGCCAGCCCCTGGGCTGCGAGTCGAAGATATTCAAACGTGAAGTCACGGGCGATTAGCCCGCGCCATCCGGAGGTGCCAAAATGGATAGGGGATTTCACGGCTTGGGAGAGCGGTTGGCCAAGCGCCGGGAGAGGTCAGCTATTCCAGTCGAAAGCATTCCTTTTGATGGCGTAAATGTAGCCGATGAACAGAATACCGAGGAACGAAACCATTGTGCTGAAGATGAGGTTCGCCGAGGCTGGGTCGCCGAGCATGTCTTTGTAAACCACCGCCCACGGGTAGAGGAACACCACCTCGATGTCGAACAGGATGAACAGCATTGCCACGAGGTAGAACTTAACCGACAGGCGAGATGTGCCATCGCCGATCGGCAACATGCCGCACTCGTACGGGGTGTCTTTGATCGGTTTGTGGCGGCCGATCGCTCTGGCCTTGCGCCCGCCGAAATACCAGCCGGCGAGCTTTGACGCGAACATGCTGCCCACCGCAAAAGCGGTTACAACCAGCGCGAGGAACAAAACGCCCAAGTACTGGAACAACTGCGGATCGGCGCCTACTTCGGCTAAAATCATGCGCGAAACCTAAGGACGCACCCCTGCCGGGGCAAGGTCAAACCCCGCTTGGCCAAGCTCTTGTCTGGCACAATGAGTGCGGCGACTGATTAATCCATGACCGCTCTCCTTCCGTTTCTCCCGATACTTGCCGTGTGTGTTCTGCTAGTGGGCTGGCTCTGCTTGTCTTGCAGGTGCTGGGCGTGCAGGTGGCTGCGGCGTCGATCAAGGGGCTTTCACTGACGCTTCGACTGCTGTTCATCATTTTTTGGGCTGATTCTGCTGCTGAATACGCTCAAGCACAACGGCGCGCTGGGAGTCATCCGCATCGGCTTTGCCAATATCACCGCCGACCGGCGCGTGCCATCATCATCGCCCTTCTGTTTGGGGCGTTTATCGAGGGGGCAGCCGGGTTCGGGACGCCGGCGACGGTGACTGTGCTGTCCCTGCAGGTGGTCAGGTTTCTCGGGCCGGAGTTTTCGTCGCTGTTTGGTGCACTGATTGG
>DBNL01000037.1:596-19478 GCA_002299785.1 Verrucomicrobia bacterium UBA673 | reverse complement strand
CATCCAACGGAAGGATTTCATGTGCGAGAAGCTGCAGCCTCACCACCTAAACTTCAAGTGATAATCTGATCTTAACCATTTGGAACTTGGCTTGTCTCAATCGTCTTCCTCATCCACGCTTGGCCAAGCACAGACTTTTTCATTATGAAAAGACTACTCCCTTTTTTACTTTGCGTCTTGGCTGTGACGCTTGGCCACACGGCTGAATTGCAAACACCCGGCGACCGGATGTTCGCCGAGTATTTCAAAATCGAAACCAAACGACTGGCCGACAGTTGCCTCGCCGAAATCGAGACACTCGACGATTGGAACGCCAAAAAAGATCTCTACCGCAAGCAACTTCACGAGATGCTAGGCCTCGACCCGCTGCCGGAACGCACCCCACTGCAAGCCTCCATCACCGGCACAGTGCAACACGAGGAGTTCGAGGTGCGCAACCTTCACTTTCAGTCCAGCCCCGGTCTATACGTCACCGGCAACCTGTACGTGCCAAAGAATCTCACCGCGCCGGCGCCGACAATCCTCTACGTTTGCGGCCACGGCCGCGTGAAGATTGACGGCATCGATTATGGTAACAAAACCTACTACCAGCATCATGGAGCTTGGTTTGCCCGAAACGGTTTCATCTGCCTCGCCATCGATACGATCCAACTCGGTGAGCTCTCCGGCATACACCACGGCACCTATCGCCACGGCATGTGGTGGTGGAACTCCCGTGGCTACACGCCGGCCGGTGTTGAGGCGTGGAACTGCATCCGCGCACTCGACTACCTTACGTCACTTGATGTCGTCGACAAAAACCGCCTCGGCGTGACCGGCCGCAGCGGCGGCGGCGCGTACAGTTGGTGGATCGCTGCACTCGACGAACGCATCAAGGTCGCCGCGCCGGTCGCCGGAATTACCGACCTTCAAAACCACGTTGTCGACGGAGTCGTCGAGGGACATTGCGACTGCATGTATCATGTGAACACTTATGAGTGGGATTTCGCCCAAGTCGCCGCGCTCGTCGCGCCTCGCCCGCTGCTCATCCTCAACACCGATGACGACGGCATCTTCCCTCTCGATGGCGTCAACCGGCTCTACAAAAAAGTCCGTCGGATCTACGAGTTGCATGGCAAAAAAAGCAGCCTCGGACTCGCCATAACCCCCGGTGGGCACAGCGACTCGCAGGAATTGCGCGTGCCGGCCTTCAACTGGTTCAACAAACATCTCAAGTGTAAAAGCGTTTTAATCGACAAACCGGCTACCAAGCTTTTCGATCCCAAGCAACTCAAGGTGTTCGGCAACGCCCCGAAAGACGAGCGAACCACAACCATCCACGACACGTTCTCACGGATCGCCACCGACGACGCCAAGGCCAAGCGCCCTCAAACAATGTCGGATTTGCGCTCGAAAACCTTTGCCGGTTGGCCCAAGCGCGTTGGCAAGTTGCAACTCGTAAAGGTTTCTGACATCGAGCGCGACGGCGTGCGACTCGCTGCCTATGACTTTGACAGCCAACCGGGGATTCGGCTGCGAATGCACGTTGTCCACAAGACCGACTTGGCCAAGGGCGCACCCGTGCACCTCCAGGTGCTCAATGACAACCAAGTGGAAGACATCGCCAGTCAGCTCAAATTCGTTGCCAAGCATCCGGGAGTTTACGTCTCTCTTTCGCCCCGAGGGATTGGCCCCACGCGATTGTCCCAAAACCAAAAACACCTCACGCAGACCCGCCGCAGATTCATGCTGCTTGGGCAAACGCTCGCCGGGCAACAGGTCTGGGATGTACGCCGCTGCATTAGCGCACTCCGCACACTTGAGCGCTGCACCGACGCGCCGCTGGAATTGTGGGGCACCGGGGATTCAGCTAGCCTCATCACACTTGCATCCCTCTTCGAGAAAAAAATCAGTCGACTCAACATCAGTGGCTATCCCACGACGGATAGGGAACAGCCGGACTTTTTAAACATCTCACGCTTCGTCACAACCACACAATTGCTCGATATAGCCAAGCACAAAACTGAAGTCAGGGCGTTTGACCAGGCCGCGAACTTCCCCGGAAAAAAATCCGCTTGGCACAACTTCGACCGTTATGACTTCAAGCTAGGTGATGCCGACTGTCGTGTTGTCACTCCGAACACGCCAGCGCCCGGCAAGCCCTGGGTTTGGCGCGCCCGCTTTTGGGGGCACGAACCGCAAGCCGATCTCGCTCTACTAGCCAAAGGTTGGCACGTCGTTTACTGCGAGGTGGGCGCGTTGTTTGGGAGTCCGGGGGCGGTTGAGCGGTGGGATCGTTTTTATGATTTCCTTATCACGCAACACGGCTTCGCCACGAAAGCCGCGTTGGAAGGAATGAGTCGTGGCGGCCTAATCATTTACAACTGGGCGGCCAGAAACCCCGACAAGGTCGCTTGCATTTATGGCGACGCGCCGGTGTGCGATTTTAAAAGCTGGCCCGCAGGCAGAGGCATTGGCAAGGGCAGTCTCGCCACATGGAAACAATGTCTCGCGGCGTACGGTTTCACCGAGGCCGAAGCAGTGGCGTATAAGGGTAACCCCATCGACCGACTCGCCCCATTGGCCAAAGCTGGCATCCCGATTCTCCACGTCGTTGGCGACGCCGACAAAGTTGTGCCAATCAAGGAGAACAGCGACCTCATTGAAAAACGCTACAAGGTTCTTGGCGGAAATATTCACGTAATTCACAAACCGGGGGTCGGCCATCACCCGCACAGTCTGAAAGACCCCGGACCTATCGTGGAGTTTTTCCTAGCACACGCCCCCAGATAAAAATCATGCCAGATCACCTCGACGTAATCGTTGTCGGCGTTGGCTCGATGGGAGCGGCGGCCTGTTACCACTTGGCCAGGCGCGGCGCGAGAGTGCTCGGCATCGACAGCCAATCGGTCCCCAACACGAACTCATCCTACAACGGCGACACGCGTGTTATTCGGTTGAGCTATCAGGAACATCCCGACTACGTGCCGCTGCTGCGCGATGCCTATCAACTTTGGCGAGAGATCGAACAGGATACCGGTGAAAACCTTCTCCACAAAACCGGCGTTCTGTACATGGGCTTCCCCCACGGCGCAGCAATCAGCGGCGTGAAGTTAGCCGCCAAGACATACAACCTCCCTTTCTCTACGCTTACACACGGCGAATTAGCCAATCAGTTCCCCCAGTTCACCCTACACGCAGGCATGGTCGGTGCACTTGAGCCGGAAGGCGGCTATCTGCTCTCCGAACTCGCCGTTAAAACATACGCCCAGGCAGCGCAACAACTCGGCACCAAGTTGCTCACAAATGAACCACTCATCAACTGGGTAATCGACAGCAACGGCGTAACCGTTCGAACCACTAGCGGAACTTACACTGCGGCCAAGCTGATTCTCTGCGCCGGTGCTTGGTCCGGAGACTTGCTGCGACTGCCTGACGTCAGGCTAACGGTAACTCGTCAGGTGCTCGGCTGGGTAAGGCCAAGGCAACCGGCATTGTTTCAGCACGGCGACTTCCCGGTTTGGAACATCGACCCCAATGGCGATGGTGATCTAACTGGTATTTACTACGGCTTCCCGATGAGGGGCGACACCCTCAAGTTGGCGTGGCATCACCCCGGTACACCCATGCCAGCGGACGCGGTCACCGACGAAACATTCCCCACTGACGAAGAGGAAATCCTGCTGCCGCTTCGCCGCTATTTGCCGGATGCTCTTGGCCAAGTAAGGACGTTAAAGGTCTGCAAATACACCAACTCAGCCGATGGTCACTTCATCGTCGATCGTCACCCAGAAAGCGAGCGGGTGCACTTCGCATGCGGATTCAGCGGGCACGGCTTCAAGTTCGCCAGCGTGATAGGGAAAGTGCTCAGCGAGTTAGCTCTCGACGGTAAAACCGAACGACCCATCGGCTTCCTCGGCCTCTCGAGGTTCGGCGCTGACCGGTAGCGGAGTAGTTGAGGTTCCCATTTTAAGGATTCACTCGGTGATTTTCTTCTAATTTTACGTTCACAAGCGATTTTAATTTAAAAATCACCCTAATCTAATACTTCCATCAATTGAAAATTTGAAACTAAACACAAAAACTTTTCCCTGCATTGCCAAGCGCTTGGGCAAACGGCAGAATTCGGAGCTATGAAACGCATTTTGCTCACCTTCCTTTTCGTAGCCCTTGTCCAAGGATTTGCCCTGGCCAAGTCGTATAACGTGCTAGTCATCCAAACCGACGAGCACCACTTCAAGACGATTGGCTGTTACGGCGGCAAAATCGTCAAAACGCCGAACATTGACTGGATCGCTCGGCACGGTGCGCTCGCCACAAGTTTTTATGCCACTACACCGGTTTGCTCTCCTTCGAGAGGCGCACTTATCAGTGGGCGTTACCCGCAATCTACAAAGGTTACCAACAACAATATCCCGCTCGATGACCACGTCGTGACTTTCGCCGAGGTACTGCGCAGGCAAGGCTATAAGACCGGTTACGCAGGCAAGTGGCATCTCGAAGGCCTGGGTAAACCGCAGTGGGCACCCAAGCGAAAGTTCGGCTTCGAAGACAACCGCTACATGTTCAACCGCGGCCACTGGAAAAAATTCGAGATTACAGGGGCCGGACCGCGCGTCGCGGCCATCAAGCGGGGCAAACCGTATTACGGCGTCGAGAATGCGGACAGCGAATCATTCTCCACTGACTGGCTGGCCAACCGAACGATCGACTTCATCAACCTCAACAAGGTCGAGCCGTTTTGCTATATGGTCTGCTTCCCTGATCCGCACGGCCCGAACACAGTCCGCAAGCCGTACGACAAGATGTACAAAAACGTAAAAGTGCCAATCCCTGTCTCGCTGAACAAATCGCGTGCGCAGACACCGCGCTGGGGAGCGGCGAGTCCAAGAATCACCGCCGACACCGTGCGAGTGCTGATGCCGAGTTATTACGGCATGGTGAAGTGTCTCGACGACAACATCGGCCGCATACTCGATGCGCTGCGAAAAAACGGGCAGATCGACAACACGATCATCGTCTTCACCGCCGACCACGGCGACCTCTGCGGCGAGCACGGCCGACTGAACAAGGGCGTCCCCTACGAAGGCTCGGCGCGCGTGCCGTTTCTGTTTTATTGCCCCGGTAAAATCCCGGCCGGCACCATTGTTAACCAAGCGCTGAGCTGCGTGGACTTCGTGCCGACCCTCTTCGCGCTGACCGGCGACGAACCACCCAAGGGTGTCGAGGGCCGCGACGCTTCCGCCCTCTTTCGAGGCTCGAAAACCAAGTGGGACGACATCGCCTTTATCCGCTCGACCTCCGGCGTCAAACCTTGGATCGCCGCCGTCACCGACCGCTACAAGCTCATCTACTCCGCGCTGGGCGACCCGTGGCTGTACGACCTGAAAACCGATCCCGACGAGTTGAACAACAAGTTCACCAATCCCGATTCCGAAAAAATCGTTCGGCGACTTACCGGCAAGCTGGCGGCCTACGCCAAACGGCAAAACGACCCCTACACCGCCGACCCACAAATCAAAGTCGACATGGACCAAGCGCTTAGCCAAAATTAGTCACCGAGAAAAAACTCCGGCGGCAGGAACCATGGTGGTGGGTCAGCGGGTGGATCGTTGCGCTTTCGGGTTTTGCCCTTGGCCAAGGCGACGGCCGGGATGGTGTCGATCCGGCGGATAACTCGGTAAAACAGCTCAGCAACCTTGGGCAGGTCCTCCTGTCGCACCATGTCGATGGTGTCGTGCGGGTCAAACAAGTAGAGCGGTCCGCTGATGTGGCAGACTGATGGGATGCCGGCGGTGAAGAACGGGGCGCTGTCGCACGGCGGTTCTGAACCAAACAGGTAGGCGTCCACGCCGAGGGTGCGACTGAGGTTGACGCGCTTCACTTCCTCCTCGAGTACGCGCAGCAACTCCGGCGTCTTGTCCACGAAGAGCGCGCGGGTTTCCGCCTGACCGGTCTTAGCGTAGCCGCCGCTACCGTCGCCCTGCGCCTCCTCTCCAATGTGCTCGACTCCGATAGCTGCGACGATTTTCTCGAGCAATCCGCCACGGTGTTTGGCGACAAATTCGCGGCAGCCGATGCCGCCGTGGAAATGTCCGCTCGACGCCAGAAAAACCAGGCCGCGTTCGAGGGGTTCCGTCGATCGCGCGAACGCCTCTGCCAACGCTAGCAGCACCGAGAGCCCTGAAGCGTCCTCTACCGCGGAAGCGAACGGAGCATCGTGATGGCAGGTGAGTAGAATATATTCGTCGGTGCGGCCAGGCAGGATGCCTACAACATTGTGGGAATCGACTGTGCTACCCTCCCCCTTGCTAGTGAACTGGAACGACTTGCCGCTGGTGGCGGCGGAACGAACGGCCTCGGCGAATTCGCGGCCGACCCAAACGGCCGGTGTTTTTTTAAGGAATCCGTCGTACGGCACGTACAGTTCGCAGCCGTCGACCGGCATCTCGCCCAACAGTCCTATGAAGCCGCTCGCGCCGCGCTTCCACGACTCGTAGTAGGCGCTGAAGTTAGGGATCAGCCAGTTGGCACAGTGCAGCGTGCCCTCCGGAATGGTGTCGTCGGGATCGTGGATAAACATCGAGCCCCCCTTGAGGTGCGACGCGTTGAGTTCGCCAAACTGCATGTCGGCAACCACGATTTTGCAGGAGACATCCACCGCGTCGAACGCCTCGTCGCTGCCAAATCCAACGTAAACTGCCCCGCTCCGAGCGCCCTCGGCTACCGTCCAGCCGGTGTATGGCACGGCGAAGCTGGGAATGTCCGCCGTGGGATCGCCGATGGCCAGGCGAGTCATCGTAGGTCGCCAATAATTTACCGGAACCGGCTCGAGACGCGTATCGCTCAGACCAATTTCGTTGAAGCGCTCAAGCATGAACTGCTCGGTTTTTAGTCCCTCTTCATAGCCGGGACGGCGGATGCCAAAAGAGACGATACGCTCGATTTCTTCGAGCATGCTGGCCACCGAGAAGGTCATTTGCTTTTGCTGCGTTGCAATTTGCGCAGCGGCCGGTAACCGATGCGAATGATGCCCTGTTTCTCCACGAGCCGCCGCACGTCGGCGTCGTTGGTGAAGGTCTCGTATTCCTCCGCACGCGTCTTCCAACTGTTGGTGACGTGGCGCAACTCGTCGGTCGGCATGGCGGCGTGGATGAACAACTCGGTAACACCCGGCTTGAGGTTGCGCAGGGTCTTCATCCAAAATTGTTTCACGCCCTTCTTCTCCTCATCAAGGTTGTCGAAAATCAAATAGTCTGGAAAAACGATGCCCTTGGAGGCAAACTGTTTGCGCAGTTCGCTGAACCCAAACCGCGCCGCCGTGCTCTGCGACGGCATCCGCAACGGGAGGTTGAACTCCAGTGCGAGTTGCAAGTAAACCTGAACGTAGCGCGGGTCGTAGTTCAGAGCACCCATGTGCGTGTCGAGGTGCGTCACGTCGATACCAGCATCAAGCGCCTTGCGGACTTGAGCGCGAGCCTCAATCAGCGCCTCCGCCGGTTTACCGTGAATGTACAACTCCGGGACGCTCCGCCACAGGTAACCCTGCGAATCCACCAACCCCGGCACCTTGTCGCGGGAAGCAACAGGCCCCCAGCGGTACACCTGCCACTCGGAGGTGTGGCAGAGATGGATACCGAAGTCTTTCTCCGGGTGTGACTTGGCGTAGCGCGCGATCTCGGTGAACCACGGGCACGGCACCATGATTGTCGCCGAGGTCATGAGGCCGCGCTCGAGCGAGTCGATGGCGGCAACGTTGGCGGCGTGGCACATGCCGGTGTCGTCGCCGTTTATGATGAGTAATTTGTCCGTGGCCTTGTAGCCGAGGCGCTGGGCGAGAGTCGGGCCGACGGCCTTGGCCAAGGGGATGGCGAAAAGAGAAAATGTCAGGGCAGCCAAAGTTGCTCGTGCGAGTAAGTTCATCACGGCGCATCGTTCATGATGACGAGTTGCAGAGCAAGGTCAAAGGGCCAAGCGATTGGCCAAGCGGCAAAAATCGTTTGACGCCGGAAGTCAGCTGAATGTAGAAATAGCGCGATGACCAAGCCTACTGAATTGTCCTCAAGTAATCGTCGCGACTTTATAAAGACCACCGGATCCGTGACAGCCGCCTCTGCGCTGGCCGGTGTTGCCATCCCTCGCGTGCACTCTGCCGTCGATGACATGACCCAAATTGCCGTCGTCGGCGCGGGCGGCCGCGGGACCGGCGCAGCCGACAACGCCCTCTCAGTACCCAGTGACATCGCCCGCAACAAACTCGTTGCAATGGCCGATGTCTCCACCGCAATGATGGATAACAGCTACAAGGCACTGAAGAGACGGCACAAGGACAATGTGGACGTGCCGGCCGATCGCCGCTACATCGGTTTTGACGGCTATGCCAAGGCGATGGACAACCTAAACAAAGGCGACGTTGTCATCTTCACCACCCCTTGCGCATTTCGCTGGGTGCATTACAAAAAAGCCATCGACAAGGGGCTGAATGTTTTCATGGAGAAACCGCTCTGCCCGGACGGACCCACCGCCCGGCGTATGCTAGCCCTCAACGACTTGGCAAAGAAGAAGGACCTCAAGGTCGGCGTTGGCCTCATGTGCCGCCACAGCCGCGCCCGCGGCGAACTCTTCAACCGCATCAAGGACGGTGAACTCGGCGACATCAACCTGTTGCGCGCCTACCGTCTCCACGGGCCCGTTGCCTCCTGTTACTCACTCCCTCCGAAGAAAAACGAGAGCGAATTACTCTACCAAATTCGCCGCTTCCACAGTTTTATCTGGGCGAGTGGCGGCTCGTTCAGCGACTATTTCATCCACAACATCGACGAATGCTGCTGGATGAAGGATGCCTGGCCTATAAAGGCACAAGGCGCCGGTGCTCGCCATTACCGGGGGGATTACGTCGATCAAAACCTTGGCTGCTACACGGTCGAGTACACGTTCGCAGATGGCGCCAAAATGTATATGCACGGGCGCACCATGCCGGGCTGTTACGGCGACTTTGCTAGCTATGCGCACGGCTCCAAAGGGCTGGGCATTATATCAAAAAACGGCCACGCGCCGGCGCCTTGCAAAATATTCAAGGGCCAAAGCATGAAGGATCCGGTTGCATGGGCATACCCGGGCCGCGAGACCAATCCGTACCAGGACGAGTGGAACGACCTGATGACTGCTATTCGGGAAAACAAGCCTTTCAACGAAGTGGAACGCGGTGTCATGGCAAGCGTAGTCACTGCCGCTGGTCGTTTTGCCACTCACACAGGTCAGGAAGTCACCGTCGACGACGTTCTCAATCACGACCACGATCTCTGCCCGAACGCCGATCAGTTAACAATGGACTCCCCCGCTCCGCTGCAAACTAACCCGGACGGAAAATATCCCGTCCCTCAACCGGGTATCATCAAAGATCGCGAGTATCTTCAAATCAACGCAGAAAAGGCGTAAGCCAACTCGCAACCTAACTTCAACGGCCTGCTGCTCACGCGGCGGGCCGTTCTACTTTTCCGCCCTTGCCCAAGCACGAAAAACCGGAGACTCGACGACCTGTACTTGACCAAGTTCGCCGCGAAAAGCCACACGAGCGCCGTACCGCTTGTCATCGGTAACCAGGCGCAAACCCTTGCTTGACCCCAACACGCTTATCGCAGTTGCCAGGCTGTCCGCCGTGATCGCATCCGGGGCGAGCACATGCACCAACCGCTGTTCAGTGAGCGCAGTGCCAGTACGCGGATCGACGATATGCGAGTAGCGCGTTCGGTCCACCTCAAGAAATTGGTACAAATCGCCCGACGTGGCCACAGCGGCGTTCGTCAACCAGAGAAACTCCGGATTGACCTCCTCGCGCAGTCCGATCAGCGCCACGCGCCAACCCTCTTTTCCGGGAGGCGCAGCACCGGCCACGATGTCGCCGCCAGCGGAAACCAAGGCCTGCCATAGCCCATGTTTTTTCAAAACCGCCAGCGCCTCATCCAGCGCGTAGCCCTTGGCGATGCCGCCCAGGTCGAGGCGCGTCCCCGATCCGGTTAGTTCGGCGATGCATTTTTTTGCGTCAAGTTTTAGGCTGCGAAATCCAACTGTCTTCAGAGCCTTCGCTAGCGCGTATTGCGGCGGCAATCGCTTCACGCGCCGGGCACGCCGCCAAAGCTGAACCGATGCACCGGCCGTAACGTCGAAGGCACCACCGGTCTGCTCAGCCAGAGCCTGGGCGCGATCAAGCACACCGCAAAGTTCCTCGCTAATCTTCGCTGCCTTCCCGCTCCCGGCCAGGTTTGACAATTTGTTCAACTCACTCTTCGGCTCGTAGTCGCTCATGATTTGGTTGAGTACAGAGACCCGCTCAAACGCCGCCTCTGCCGCCCGGTTGGCCTTCGTTTCATCCTCCGAGTGGACGATGATCCGGAACGCCATCCCCATCAGCGGCCGCGAATACTCATGCCGTTCCCCATAGACAACTGATACAACAAAAAGCATGGAGAACATTAGTTTTGCGGCGGCGGCTTGGAATGCGGTTCTCCGCAATGCTTTGTGCCTCTCCCGAGTGCAGCTGGGATTGCCGCACTCCATGACTCTGTAGCGACTCAACATCACGCTACTTTAAATCTACGTTTCGCCTCAGCCAAATCGGCGGGAGTGTTGATGTTGAATAATTCCGGCACGCGAGTCGCCGGTGGTTGCCACTCTCTCGCTTTCAAACGCTTGGCCAGTCTTTGTAGAGACAGCGATCCTCTGTCAATTTGCTTTTCAACCAAAGCCAAATCAGAACGGTGGAGCAAGAAAGGAAAACCAACTCCCTTTTTGTGGAGAGTGAATATTGGCCCAACCCCATAAGTCGCCGCTGCGAAAAATTCTTTAATCAAGTTGCCGGATAAAAATGGCATGTCACAACCGAGGAACAACACACGCGAGTGCCTCGTCGAGTGAAACGCGGTGGCGATACCACCGAGTGGCCCTAAGTTGAGCTGCAAATCGGTGGCGATGACTCTCGGCTTGAATCCTGCATCCACCACTGCCACACGCGTATGGCCCAGCAGCATCCGACTTCCCAGCCGAATGCGACTTTTGTCTCGCCCCATCCGTTTGGCTTTACCACCGGCCAAGATTACTGCGTCGGATCCGCCGCTACCCGCGATGGCATCGGCCTCGATTTCCACCGACAACGCGGGATCGATCAACCGACTGACTTCGACCATTGTCGAGGCTGGCCTAATTTGTCCGAACACCTCGCTGTGCACTTGGCCAAGCGCCATGGAATCGGCTATGTCGACAACATACATCCGCGTGCGCACCACATCCTCGAGACAGGAACCGGCTTCAGCCAAGGCGTCGGCAATGATATCGAAGATGCGTCGGGCCTGGGCGCGGACATCTTGACCAGCGATCGCTCTGCCTTTGACATCCAAGGCGGTTGTACCCGAAACAATAACATGCCGCCCCGCCCGGATGGCTCGACTGTAACCAACCTTGGCCTCCCACTTTGCCCCGGAAGAAATGAACTGCCGCCTCATGGCTCGAGTTCCGCAAGTACACGGTAAAACCGAACGTCGGCAAATTCCGACTTGGTCTCCCATGAGGTTTGGTATTGCCCCGGCTCAACCACGGCCTGCTCGGTCCAAGGCCCAATCGCATAATCGGCGGATTGCACGCGATACACGAAGCCGCGCCAATTTGGCCAAGCAAGCCGCAGACTGCCTTTGCCCAAGCGCAGATAACGCAGGTCGAAGTAACCATCAAATGTCTCGGGATCGGTGTGCAACGCCTGCTCGCGGGCGTTCGGCACACCGTCTCGGTCGGGATCCTCCAGCGCCGTTTGGGCAAGCGTACCGAACTGCGCCGTCTCCCAGTCGTCGTCGAGGCCGTCGTTATCTGTGTCGCTGATTGCCCTGCCGCGCACGGTCAACTCGACCCCACTCAAAACACCGGTGAAGTTCTTCGCCAAGTCGCTCACAGCAACAGACCAGTCTCCTTTCGACGGTTCGTAAAAAAATTGGTTGGACCAAAACGTCCAGTCACCACGCCACGCGCTGCCATCGGGGACGTTGGCCTGCAGGACGCTACGCGTGCCGGAAGGCGAACGGACAGTCAACCGGATGTCACTCCTGATTCGGTGGGTCATTTTCACGCGCACACCGATCTGTTCGCAAAGCAACGAATCTGGAACGGCAACCGTAACGACTTTCGAGTCGAGCGAGAGCAACGCCTTGGCTCCTTTATCACCCTCAGCATTGAGAAACGCCTTCAAGGCCATACCGTCATTTTGGGAGAGAAACACAGCGGGGATCGTTGTGAAATCCAACCCTCCAGGAATGAACCGCTCGTTGCCGTTGCGATGATTATAAATGACGGCGAACTCAGCCCCGGCCTCTGCCGCGTTCAGAACTTTCTCCGAGAAGAATGCTCCCCCGCGCTCTATCAGCGCCGCCTTGCCGGTGAGATTGATATCGAGTGGTACTATTGCCTTGCCCACATCCACCAACGGAAGTGCCTCGGTTGGATCATCATGCACTAGACCATTTCCAGGGCTGGCGGTAAAAATAGTCTCATCACCGCTGGCAACGATCCTCAACTGCAACCCGTCGTCCGGCAGCTCGGCGAGGGAGTTTTGCGTATAAGATTTTTCCACCAGCGCACCGGTATTCTTCCAGCTCTTGGCCAAGCGCACGGCCACGCCCGCATCGGGGACGCCGTAACCGGTATTGAGACTGAACAGATAACCGGAGGCGTTTGGGCTTAAAAACGGGTCGTCAAAGTCGTAATGCCGCGAAGAATGAATAAGCACCTGCTGCACGTCGCGATAGGTCAAGTCGGGGTTGACGCCAAGGATCAGAGCCACCACACCGGCAAGCTGTGGTGCGGTGAACGAGGTACCCCCGCGAGTGATGGCATGATAGCTACCAACCTCCGGGTCGTCGGCGCTGGATTTGCGGTTCCAACCAAGCGCACCCATGCGATCGGTGGAATAAACAGGGTACTCACTCGCTGTGTTGGCTATCAAACCCACGCAAAGCACGCAGGCACCGGCGCTACTAAAAGGGGCCACGCGACCATCCGGCCCCACGGCTCCAACAGTCACCACGCGTGGGTCGTTTGCGTATCCATCGTCGGAGGCGCTCCAGTCCTCCTCCCGACTGTTGCCGGACACGCGGATTATCAAAACGCCCTTCCCGTCACGCCCAGTTTCAATTGCCCGCTCGATGGCCTTGGACTCAATCACCGCTGCATCAAGCTGTTCAATCGTGCTGCTGCCCCAACTGTGGTTCTGAACATGAACCGCATCGTTGCGGTATTGGAACATGTCGGCCACTTGCTCTTCGGTCCCGAAATCATCCCCCGCTGTCCAGACAACGAGGCTGGCCAACTTGGCCCCGGGCGATACCCCAGCAATGCCCCGCTTGTTGTCGGCCTTGGCTAATGCCAGTCCTGCAACGATCGTCCCGTGCCCTTGGTTGCTCGCCGCCGGGTTGCCATCTGCCTCGCCATTGGTGAAATTGAAATGCAGGTTATCCGCGCCTTGCCCCAGAAAATCAGTGTGAGCCAGATCCACCCCGTCGTCGGCGATGCCGATTACCACGCCTTGGCCGGTTGACCCGGCCCACGCCTCACGTATGTTGAACTCCGGACCAATCTTGTCGCCGGTTCCTGGATCACGATTCTCGAGCGGCCACTGCGTGTCATACAGCGGATCATTCGGGCGCTTGGCCATGGGAGCTGTTTTTCGCATCAGCCGTTGCCGTACTGGGTGGCTCACCAAAACGTTCCGGATCTTGGTCAAGCGCTCGGACTCCTCAAGCGCCACTTTCACATTCGGAGCCTGCAATAGGAACAAGCCGGGAGCGAACTCCCGGTCTGGCTTGAGCAAACTCCCAAGCATCACCTGGCCAAGGGCTGTCTCCTTGGCCAACTGCAACACGACGCGTGAGCCAAACTTGACGCGCACCCCGGGACGATCCATCTCATGACCACGCGCCCAGTCTTTTGCCAAGTCAGATGAATCGACCGAATACACAACCAACCTTGGAGTCTTAAGCGAGTAGGTCACCACATCGACTGTTTCAACTGCTGACGCCTCTGTTCCCATCAGGGAAACAGCACCGGCGAGCAGCAAAGGGATAGATCGAAGAACGTCACGCACGGCGACAACCTACCAAAAGCCCTCAGCCAAGCCCATACTAAGCTTGGTCTTGTTAGGATGGACTGGCATGATCGGCACATGACAACAGAGCAGAATCTGATCGGGGCGATAAAGGAACTGGAGTCAGCTGCAGCAGCGGTGAATGTGAAGCCGAAGCCGGACTTATTGACGCACTTCAGCCGGATCGACGAATTAACTGCCCAATTGCCGAGCGACACCGATCGCGAACTCATGCACTACCTCGCCAAAAAGAGTTATGCGAAGGCCCTCCTCTACCTTGAGGGACGTCAGATAGAAATAGAAAAAGGCACTTGTCTTCGTTAACGGCCGCAGACCATGTTTGATG
Organism: Verrucomicrobia bacterium UBA673; assembly: GCA_002299785.1. Taxonomy (GTDB): domain Bacteria; phylum Verrucomicrobiota; class Verrucomicrobiia; order Limisphaerales; family UBA1096; genus UBA1096. Next base: position 5,031 of record DBNL01000037.1, on the reverse strand, counting down.
AGACCATAGCTGCTATCGCAACGCCGCTTGGCCAAGGAGGGTTGGCTATCATTCGTATCTCCGGCGACAAGGCACTGGCAATTGCAGATTCCCTGTTCGCTCCCGGCGGCAAATCAAAGACCCAACTCGCCAAGGCCAAGTCACACACGCTACATTACGGGCACATCGTCCGGGATGAACGAAGACTCGACGAGGTGATGGTTTCGGTGATGAAAGCACCGGCAACCTTTACCAGAGAGGACATCGTCGAGATCAGCTGCCACGGCGGCATACGCTCCACCAAGGCCGTGCTCGACGCCGTGCTCGATGGGGGGGCGCGGCTGGCTCTGCCTGGTGAGTTCACCAAGCGCGCCTTTTTGCACGGACGTATTGATCTTACACAGGCCGAGGCTGTCGCCGACCTCATTCACGCGCGGACCGATCTCGCATTAAGCGCTGCCAACGAGCAGCTTGCCGGCAAACTTTCGCACCGAATCAACCAACTGCGTGACGACCTGATGCACGTGCTCTCGCACGTCGAGGCTCACATTGATTTCCCCGATGAAGACATAGAGCCGGATACGATAAACAGCTTGATTTCCAAGCTTGAGAACGCCGGAGGATTCATCGACGAGCTGCTGGCCACTGCCAACGAGGGGCAATTGATCCGGCGCGGCATCCGCGTGGCCATCATCGGCCGTCCCAACGCCGGCAAGTCGAGCCTGCTCAACCAACTCCTGGGCCGGGACCGCGCCATCGTCTCAGCCGTGGCCGGCACAACGCGCGACACGATCTCGGAGGAGGCGCAGATTCGAGGTATCAGCGTGGTGTTCGTCGATACTGCCGGCCTTCAGGAAGCCGCCGATGCGATCGAGCGTGAAGGCATCCGGCGCAGTCGCGAGTCGCTTGGCCAAGCGGACATTGTGCTGCACGTGCTGGACTCCTCCGAACCACTCACACCGGATGACGAGACGTATCTGGCCGAGTTCACCGAGCGACCGCGCATCCTCGTGCTTAACAAGAGTGATCTGCCAAACCAACTTGGCCAAGCGGAAGCCAATGACAGCATTACGGTGAGCGTAAGCTGTCTCGAAAATAATGGCATCGAAGAATTGAAGGATGCCATCCGCAACCGGATCTGGGACGGGAAGATCACCTCGGAAATGCTTGAAGTGATGATCAACTCACGGCATCAGGAAGCGCTACGCCGGGCCGCCGACTCACTCCAAACAACCCTTGAGCAGCTACGGGCTGACACGCCTCTTGACTTGGTTGCGGTGGATTTAAGGATAGGCACCAACGCCGTGGGCGAGATTGTCGGGCGAACAACCACGGAGGATCTGCTCGACTCCATCTTCAGTACATTCTGTATTGGTAAATAATTTTCGCTTAGCCAAGCGGCTAGAAAATTCGGCCTCCGATGCGTAGCCTTTTCAGGGTCGAAATGCAGCTCGACCGGGTGCGCGCCCGAGAGGAACCCGCCATCCGACTGACTGATGAAATACCTCTACTCATTCGTGGTTTTATTTGTGCCATGTGTGGTTTTGTCCGGCCAGGTTTGACACCGTTCATGTGGGAATAGGTGTAATCTGCGCGTCACAGGTGGCTTACTGGTATAAGCTGCTAGCACCGCAGATGGTGGAATCTCACAGCACTCTCGAAAAAGAGTTGCCAAAGTTCATCCCAGCCAACTCGATCACCCTGACCCCCAGCACAGTGATGGTGCGGGTGGAGGTCAACCGGTTCCTCGTCAGGCCCTCACGAACTCCGCGGCCTCTACAGCCCACGCCGCTCACGATGATCCTCGAGACAATCGGTACGTTGGCAATTTCAGGCCTGCCGTTGACCAGCAGTTTCATAAGCAAAACACTCCTAGCAACCTACTCCGCCGCTTGCCCCCTTATCATCCTCTCGCTGCTCGCCCTAATAGTTCGCACCACCGATTGACGCTTCCACTGGCCCGGACGACCTGAGCAAGCACGAAAATTTTCTTCTATTTAGAGAACTTCTGAAATCCCGGAGCAAGAATGCCCTTTTGCTAGTTTTCTTGATTTTCCGAATGCAATAAATCATTTTTTAGAAGTGAACTTTGGTTAATTTCCCATGATAAAAATCATTTGACTTCACCTAATGGATATTATTGAATTTTGATGTTCTAACTATTATTAAAAATGAAAAATACTCTTATTTTTACATTGGTTTTTATGCCGATCCTATCCTGCTTTTCAGAAATTACAGGGCATTGGGGTTTCAACGGTACACTAAACGCAACCATTGGCCAAAACCTCGGATGGGCTTGGGAGAAGGGGGATGCATCCTTTGGCACTACTGACGCCTTCGGAATTTCTGACATTAATGGGAAAACCGCAAACGTCTTAAAATTCACTGACTCCGATGATATAAGTGACTTCGCCGGAATCGAAGTCCCCCATGGCGCCGAGCTTGATGAGGATAGCTGGTTGCTCCACGAATACTCTATAATCTTGGATCTACTTTATCCTGAAGATTCGACTTCCTCCACAAGGGCACTTGTATCCAATGAATATTTAGGCCAAGCAAAAATAAGGATAAATGAGTCTGATAAAGTTGGTGGAGCTAGTTTCCACGGCAAAATTTCAGCGAACACATGGCACAGGGTGGGCATTGTGGTCAGCCACTCAAACAAGACTATTAGCTACTACATCGATGGCGCTAAAGTCGGCGAAGAATCCATTGGCGGACTAGTGGACGGCCAAGGTAAACATTCACTTGAGGATTTCTTTTACCTTTTTACAACCGATGGGCTATCAAAGGCAGGCTATATTAACAGTCTGCAATTTAATAATATTGCGCTCCCGGATTCGGTATTGAGCGATTTAGGAGGTGCAACTGCTGCGGGAATCCCCACAGTAGAACCCCTTAAACCTTATGTCGTTTCAGTTTACCCCAAACCTACCCCATACCTACGCCCTGTCCCATCTGAGATTCAACCCGACACAGAAATCAGCCTCATCTGGCAGGATGGTCAAAACACTTTAACCTCATCATCAGTTAAGGTTTACCTAAATGAACAAATGGTAAATATCGAAACAGCTAAAAACGGCCGACAGACTACTGTTAAAGTGCTAAGCAACGATCTACTGCTTGCCTCCACAGACTACAACGTAAAGGTGACTGCCACTGATTCAAGCGGAGTAGAATTAAGCAAACAGTGGCGGTTTAAGGTGACTGACTATCGTCTGGTTGAGGCTTCCGATATAGCGACCAAAACAGGAAGCCTAAACGAGGGTTTCATTGCAAGATCAGCACAGGCGCCGGCCGAAAGCGCTATCCGTCATGACTTCAAGCGAGCGACTTTTCAACTTGCTGAAATCCTTGTTGACGATCTTGGAGCCAAGGTTGCCAATGACGCGATCAAAGGAGAACTAGAGGGCGGATTCGACGCCTACGACTTGATAGATTTTGAAATATCTGGCTCTCCCTTTGGTAATTTTTCGAACGACGACTTTTTCCCAGGAATCCCAGGGTCAGGAGATCATGATACTTTATTTGCAACAGAAATTCTCACATATCTGGAATTACAGAAAGGCGTCCACACCTTCGGGATCAATGTGCACGTTGGGAAACCCGATCAAAACGACGAGGATCAATTCAGAGTGTTTGTCGGCGCAAACCCGCGAGATTATTTTTCAAAATCCTTGGGTGAGTTTGAATTGACTCTAACCGGGTTCAAGGATGGCCCCAACGACACAACGTTTGATTTTTCCGTTGAGAAAGACGGTCTCTATCCAGTCAGAATTGTGTACTGGAACAAAACCAGTGGAGCCGGACTTGAATTCTACTCCTTGGACAGGGAAACCGGGGCCAAAATTCTTGTTAACGATCTCGACGACGAAAACGCAATCAAGGCTTTCTACAACGTTTCCCTTCTCGGCAATCCCCATGTCATCAACGTCAAACCAATCCCAGGCTCCTCCGGAAACAATCCAGGCGATCCAATCGAAATAGTCGTGGGTGACCAGTCTGGAAAAACAGATCTTTCCTCGATAGTGATGAAAATAAATGGTGAGAATGTTGAACCAACAATTGCCAGGGAAAACGGGATCATTACCATAACTCAGTCCTTGAATTTAAATTTTGCCAGCCAGGCAGTATATGATGTTTTTCTTTCATTAAACGCCAAGGGGGAAACAGTACCCCAAGAGTATGCTTTTAGTTTCAATGTAGACGCCAAAAACCAGATCAAAGTAACCGGGTATTGGGACTTCTCAACTGAATTGAACGCTTCAGTAGGTAACAATCTCGAATACTTGGATGGGCCCGATGGAGCAACGGCTGGGGCAACCGAGTTTGGTACTACCGATTCCTTTGAACTGCCGTCAATACAGGGTGAGTCTGCCGCAGTCATGAAGGTGGGGCATGTGGGTAAAAATGCCAATTTCGGCTATCTCATGAAGCACGGAATTGCTCCCAACGG
>DBNL01000037.1:0-214 GCA_002299785.1 Verrucomicrobia bacterium UBA673 | reverse complement strand
GCGGAAATGGCTGGCCCTCCCTCGCCAATCTCGACACATCGGGTGACGGGGATGTCTTCTGGCGTCGCAACGATGGAGGCCTTGGCCAAGGCGGAGGCGGTTATGAACCTCTGGACCCGGGCGTGAAAGTTAATGTCAACACATGGCACCGCGTGATTCTAGCCTTTGATTTGGCCAGTGGTCTTTACGAGAAGTACGTGGACGGCGTTTATCA
>DBNL01000164.1 GCA_002299785.1 Verrucomicrobia bacterium UBA673 | reverse complement strand
GCCAAGCGCAGGGTATGAAGAAAAAGCCGGTCGCTGATCCATTCAGCGGGCCAGACTTTCAGGCGTTGGTTCGGAAGGCTGACTCGCTTGACACTGCGGAAAGCCTGAAGTTGTTCGACGTTCCGGACGGATTTCGGATGGAGTTGGTCGCAGCCAGCCCGGACATTGGCCAGCCGATGAATCTCGCCTTCGACGAGCGCGGCCGGATGTGGGTCACGAGCACGCTCGAGTACCCGTACCCAGCGCCGCTTGGACAACCCGGTCGCGATACGATCAAGATTCTAGAGGACTCCAACGGCGATGGTGCCTACGACAAGCTCACGACCTTCGCCGATGGCCTGAACATCCCCACCGGGATTTATCCGTACAGGGATGGCGTGATTGCCTGGAGCATCCCAAACATCTGGTTTTTGCGAGACACCGACGGCGACGGCACGGCGGACAAGCGGGAGAAACTTTACGGGCCACTTGGCTTCGAGCGTGACACGCACGGCATGCAGTCGTCATTCACGCGCGGGCTTGACGGCTGGCTGCACCTCACGCACGGCTTCAACAACACGACCACCGTCAACGCCACCGACGGCTCGAGTATCACGATGAACTCCGGTAACACGTATCGGGTTCAATTGGACGGCTCAAGCGTGCAGCAGTTCACCTTCGGGCAAGTCAACCCGTTCGGCATGTGTCTCGATTCGTTCGGAAACTTTTACACCGCCGACTGTCACAGTTCGCCGATTTATCAGCTCATTCGCGATGCCTATTACCCAAGCTTCGGCAAGCCGCACGACGGCATGGGCTTTGCGCCCACGGTGATCCGGCACACTCACAACTCAAGCGGCCTGTGCGGCATCGTTTTCAACCAGTCCAATCACTGGCCGGCGGAATTCCACGACAACATCTTCGTTGGCAATGTTGTCACCAGCCGCGTTAATCGCGACAGGATCCAGTGGCGCGGTAGCAGTCCGAAAGGCACAAAGCTGCCGGACCTGATCCGTACCCGAGACCCGTGGTTCCGGCCGGTCGATTTGCAGTTTGGCCCAGACGGCGCGCTATACATTGCCGATTTTTACAACCGCGTCATCGGTCACTACGAGGTGCGCCTAGACCACCCCGGACGCGACCGCGAGATGGGCCGGATTTGGCGATTGGTTTACAACGGCCCAAAGGGCGAGCGTCTGGCCAAATCGGTCAATCTCCCCGCCGTGCCGCTTGACCAAGCGATCGCGGAGCTGGCCAGTCCGCTGCTCGCCCGTCGCATGACTGCTACCGACTACCTCGCCGATGATGTCGGCCAGCACGCCGCCGCGCCGCTTGACCAGGCGATGGACCGGGCCGGTTCCAAGCCTGAGTTGAAGGCGCATGGCGCGTGGGTGCTCCACCGCCTTGGCCAACTGGACGAAGCCACTCATTTACGCTTGGCCAAGGACGAATCAGAGCTTGTCCGCGTCCACGCCTGCCGCATTGCCGTCGTTCAAAAAAACTGGACGTCAAAAACCACGGCGATGGTGCTGGCCGGCCTGCATGACAGCTCACTACAAGTCCGCCGTGCTGCCGCCGATGCTCTCTCGCGGCAGTCGAACGCCGATCATATCCTTCCACTGTTGATCGCGCTTGGTCAGGTACCCGAAATTGATGAGCATCTGCGCCACGCGCTGCGGATCGCGCTGCGCAACAACCTCCGCGCAGTCGACGATCCCGCGAGGTTTTCAGAGCTCAAAAACGACCCTAAAAATCTCCGCGAATTGATGAGCGTGGCGCTCTCTGTCAACTCACCGTTCGCCGCCTCGCTGCTCCTTGTTAACCTTCACAATGCAGGGATCGAGCGCGGGCAGTTGACCATTTATCTCCGCCACATTGCCCGAAACGCGCCGCCAGAGGGGCTGGATCACCTGGCCGCCGTGGTGCAAAAACAGTTCCCTGGAAACCTCGATTTCCAGGCGGAACTGCTGCTCGCCATCAACGAAGGCATCGTCCAGCGCGGACTCACTCCCTCGCATGGTGTGCTCGCTTGGGCGGAAAAGCTTGCCGGCGAACTACTCGCCTCCACCGAGGCGGTCGGGACGCACTGGATTGCCGAGCCCGCCAAGGGTGCGCCGCCGTCGAGCATCCCGTGGATCGTGCAAACGCGCAGTATCCCGGCCAGCATGCCCAAGTGGAAAAACCACCCGCACCCCGATCACCCAACCGCTAGCCCTTGGAGCCCGCAGGTGCGCTCCTCCAATGACGGTGTCACCGGTCTTCATTACATCACCAGCCTGCCGCCTGGTGGCGAGTCGCTCACCGGCGTGCTGCGTTCGGTGCCGTTTGCGATGCCGGCTGTGTTGACATTTTTCATCAACGGCCACCGCGGCTTCCCCAACGATCCTGCGCATGAGAAGAATTTCGTTAGACTCGTCGATGCCAAGACTGGCGGCGAACTGCATCGGGTGTATCCTCCGCGCAACGACACCGGTGTTCCGGTGCATTGGCGACTCGTCCGGCCACGCGAGGTGCTCGTCGAGGTCGTTGATGGCGACACCGGTACAGCCTTCGCATGGCTCGGCGTCGCGCGGTTCAGCGTCAGTCTAGAGATGTTCCGGCACGTCGATTTTCTCAGCAGTGCTGCGCCCGGTGCCGAACGCCTTACCGGTGTGCTACGCTCCCGAGAATTTGCCGTTCCGAGTCAATTACGTTTTCTACTCGCCGGCCATGGAAGCCGCCCCGGCAAGCCGAAAAACCAAAAAAAATATATTCAACTTGTCGAAGCCTTGACTGGCCGCATCCTGCAAAAAACCGGGTGCTCGAGCGGCGAAACTGCGCAGGAAATAGTTTGGGACTTGTCGGCGTTTACAGGTCGTCGCGCGCACTTCGAGATCGTCGATCGTGACACGAGGGACGAATTTGCCTGGGTGGCGGCGGGCGGATTCGAGCCGAACATCGCCCCGCTTCCCACGATGGCGCCGCGCTACTTGGCCAAGCGCCAACTCGCCGCTGCGCAGATTGCCCGCGACCTGAAATTGACGACTGTGCTCGAGGCCGTCACGGGCTTGGCCACCGACCCGATTGCCGCTACTTCGGCGCGTGAGGTGGCGGTTTCAGCCATTCTGGGTAACGGCAACGCGGACCAGCAAGCCAGCGTTGCATCGATCCTCGAGGACGGCGGACAGCCGAGGTCGCTGCGTCTGGCCGTGGCCAATGGTGGGGCACATTTGCCGGTCGTTCGCTCTCGATTGGTCAAGGCTCTTGCCCAAGCGCCGACCGATCTACAACTGAAGTTTGCCCTTGCGCTGGTCAGGAACCAGCTCGGTGTCAAGGCGCTGCTTGGGATAGTGAAAAGCGGGCAGGCACCGGCTGGGTTGCTGCTGGATCCGCAGATAAAAAGCAGTTTTCCGAAGAGCGCTGCCCAGCGCGTGGCGGCGCTCACCGCCGACTTGCCCATGCCGACCGCCGACCGCGAACGACTCATCGCCGACCGCGTGGCGGCGTTTCGCGAGACGGGCGGTGAAGCGGTAAGTGGCCGGACGACCTTCGCTGCCTACTGCTCGGCCTGCCACCAAAAGGGAGGGGAGGGCGGAAACATCGGCCCGCAACTCGACGGCGTCAGCAACAGGGGTGTCGAGCGGTTGGTAGAGGATATTCTCGACCCGAATCGCAACGTCGATGTGGCGTTCCGTTACTCGATTGTGAAACTAAAAAAAGGGCAGAAGCTGCTCGGGTTGAAGCGGCGTGAGGTCGGCGAATCGATCGTCTTCGCCGACTTTGCAGGTGAGGAGAGCAGCATCGCAAAAGCCGATATCGTGTCGCAGGAACAGACATCTCATTCTCTCATGCCCGAGGCCCTCGGTCAAGCGATCACCCCCGTTGACTTCAGCCACCTACTGGAGTTTTTATTCGCGAAATAACCCGCGAGTTTTGTTTCGGGGTGGCTTAGAAATCGAGGCCGGTGATTTGGGTGTAGGCCTCAATATATTTTTCGCTGGTTTTTTGGACGATGTCGTTCGGCAGATTGGGGCCGGGCGGGTTTTTGTCCCAGTCGAGGGTCTCGAGGTAGTCGCGGACGAATTGCTTGTCGAAGCTGGGCTGGCTTTTGCCGGGGGCGTAGAGGTCGGCTGGCCAGAAGCGGGAGGAGTCGGGCGTGAGTACCTCGTCGATCAGGATGAGTTCCCCTTCGAATAAGCCGAATTCGAATTTGGTGTCGGCGATAATAATACCTTTTTTGGCGGCGTGATCACGGCCGCGTTGGTACAGTTCGATGCTCAGTTCGCGGGCCTGTTCAGCGATGTCGCTACCGACGATTTCGACGGCTTGTTCGAAATTGATGTTTTCGTCGTGTCCCTCCTCAGCCTTGGTGGCTGGGGTGAAGATCGGCTCGGGCAGTTGCGAGGAATTCTCGAGGCCGTCCGGCAGTGCGATGCCGCAGACGGTTCGCTGTTTTTTGTATTCCTTCCAGCCGGAGCCGGCGAGGTAGCCGCGCACGACACATTCGATGGCGAGCGGCTGGGCTTTTTTCACGACCATGGCTCGGCGGCCGATTTGCTCGGCGTAGTCGCGGACGGCTTCGGGCAGTGGCTCATCGGCCCCGGCGAGAATATGGTTTGGAACGACGTCGCTGAATTGACCAAACCAAAAGTGCGAGAACATTGTCAGCACTTCGCCCTTGAGCGGGATGCCGTTGGGCATCACGACATCGTAAGCGCTGATGCGGTCGCTGGCGACCATCAGGAGGCGGTCGCCTAGGTCGAACATTTCGCGGACTTTGCCGCTGCGGACCTTGGGGACACCGGGGAGATCGAGTTGGAGCAGGGTGTTGCCTGACATGGGCGCGGATGATGACGATGTCCGGTTGTTTTTCAAGCCGATGTTATTCACAATCGGCGCGGGTGCGCTTGGCCAAGCGCTGTCAGGCTTGGGTGGCAACGGGTGAGGATTCCGGCTCGAAGGCGACGCGTTGGGCATCACCCCAAAGGCCCTCGAGGTCGTAGTGTTTTCGGAATTCGTCGTTCATCACGTGGACGAGGACGTCGAAATAGTCGAGCACGACCCAAGGAGTTGCCCTCGCCCCTTCGGAGGAGAAGGGTCGAACGTTGTGTTTCTCCTTCAAACTCTCAGTGATCTCATCGACGATGGCACGCAAGTGAGGCTCGTTGGCACCGGTGACGATGACAAAGTAGTCTGCGACAGAGGAGGGTTCCCGGAGATCCAGCAGGGTGATATTCTCGGCTTTCTTGTTGTCGGCAAGCCGGGCGCATGTGAGAGCGAGCTCTTTGGATTCCATAAATGCTGAGTGGCAAAACTAAGCGCTTGGCCAATGTCCGCCACGTAGTCGGAGGCTAACGCACGGCCTGTTTTTGTAAACCGCAAATTGGTCAAGTGTCATTGCCACCGGGAATCTCTGGCTTTATTTGTCCCCTGCTTTCAGCTCTTCAGTCGTTTTGCCGCCGTGTTGGCGGAGAAGTTCGACGATGTTGTCATTAAGTGTGTCATCTAGGGGTGTATTGCCAAACTTGTCCCTAATGTTGACATTGGCTCCGTTGCTCAGAAGTAATGATACGGTTTCTTTTTGATCATTGTTTGCAGCACGATACAAGGCAGTCAGTCCCTCCTTGTCTGTTACATCGACATCCATTCCATCCTCCAGCAGTTGTTTAATTAGTTTGGTGTTACCGCGTGTTGCTACGTCCCAATTTCCCTCTGTTGCCGCTTTCCATTCAGCCGGCTTATCTTTTTTTGGCGACAGGCTCAGCAGGTTTAACCTCCGGCACCAGTTGCGCTGGAGCTAGGGTGACGGGTTCGCGGGTTTTCACCGGCGTTTTGCTGGTCGGCTCCTCATCGGGCTGCGCGCCGCACCTGGTCAGCAGCGCGTTGCGAAGGTCGTAACGAGCAGTTTTTTCATGGCACGGCAACGGTTGTCAGATTGAGTGCGCTTTTCAAAGCGTTTTTCACCCAGAGCTAACTAACAAATCTCGCTGAGGGAAACCGCGCGGTGTTCCTCCGCGCTGCGGTAGGCGGCCTCGACTAGGGCCATAGTCTTGAGATTGTCGCGGCCGCCGATCGCCGGTTCCTTGCCGGTCTCGAGTGCGATGAGAAGCTGGGCCATGGTGCCGATGAAGGCGTCGGGGAACCAGCTTTCGTCCCAAGTCGGTGAGTGAAAATCGGAATCGCCCCTGGTTGCGTAGGTGATTGTCGACGGGGTGGTGTAGGGATCCTGACACCAGCCGATGTTGCCCTTGGCCAAGCCGTCGAGCCCCTCGATGCGCCACTCGATTCCGATGTCGGCCGGGGCACCCTCACGGGCGGGGCCGGTCCAAGTGTCGTCGATGGCGATGGCGCGCAGTCCGTTGCCATATTCGAGAATGTAACTGGCAATGCCGTCGCTGTGAGGGAACTGCGTACGCGGATCGGTGCGGATGGTGCAGTAAATCCGCTCGGGATCGCCGAACCAGTAGCGGAACGTGTCCATGTGGTGGATGGACATGATACGTAGCGTGACCCAGCCTTGGCGTTCCTGCCATGGCATCCAGTGCGGGATGCCGCGCATGTCGATGGTGGCCAAGACCGGCTCGCCGATGGTGCCGTTGGTCAGGAGCGTTTTGCCGGCACGCACAGACTGGTCGTAGCGCATGTTTTGGTTCACTGCCAACACGATGCCGGCCTGTTCGCAGGCCTCGACGGCGACAACAGCCTCGGCGTAATTCGCGCCTAGCGGCTTCTGCGCGAGAATGCCTTTGGCGGTGCCGCGTGCGCAGGCGGCTTGGATGATTTCGAGTTGGTTGTCCGGCGGCACGGCGAGGTCGAGCACTTCGATCGACTCGTCATCGAGCAACTGCTCGATCGAGTCGTGAACGGTTGGGATGCCGTGCTGTCTGGCGCACTTGGCCGCGTTTGATTGTGTGCGGGAGGCGATGGCGACCGGGTTGAAGCCGGCCTTTCCATAGGCGATCAGGTGGCAGTCGTTCATGATGAAGCCGCTGCCAATGCAGCCGATACGCCAAACCCGGCGCTCGGGAAGGGGAGAGTGAATATTTAAATCCATTTTGGTTTAAATCCTAAATTCGAAATCCGAAACGGGTTCGATTGTAGTGTTTGGGTCATTTGAAATTCGAATTTGTCTACGATTTTGGATTTCATCCCTTACCGGTGCCAACCGTCTTGTCGTTGGAGGGATCCCAAAAATCAGTGCCCGACTCGAACAGTTTTAAGCTCATTTCCTTGATCGCACTATCGGGAAGTTTCTCCAGTCGTTCGTAAAATGGATGGTGCGATTTTTTGTACGGATTATTGTGCCTCGTGTTGTAGCAGCAGAGCAGCGACCAGCGGGGGGTCTCGGAGGTGTTCTGGTCGGAGCGATGGAGGGTGTTGCTGTGGAAGAACAACACGTCTCCCGGAGCGAGTTCCACATAAACTGTTTCTAACATCTTGACCGCCTCGGCCACGCGTTCGGGGTCGGCGCCGGTCTGGTCACCAAAACGGCCGTGTTCGATGCGGCCCATCTTGTGTGAGCCTTTGAGCACCTGTATGCAGCCGTTGGCCCTTGTGTTGGGGTCGATCGCGATGAACGCTGAGGCCAAGTCTGGGTAAAGGCATCCGTTTTGATACCAATAGCCGTAGTCCTGATGCCACGACCACGCGCCGCCGGTGCGCGGTTGCTTGATGCTCATTTTACTGTGATAATGGTACACTTCGTCATCAAGCAGCTGCTCCATGGCGTTGACGATGCGTTCGCAGCGGGCGATCGAGCCCCACAAATCCTTCCCTGCCTTGTTCCAGAGCACGAGTTGCGCCTTGCCGCCTTCGCCGTCCCCGAGGTCGTATGCGTTATCCTCGAACGCTTGGTCGGCCTTGGCCGCGGTATGGAGAATACTGGCTTCCTCGGCATCAAAAAGGCGGGGTACGATGAGGTAGCCTTTCTCCAGGAACGTGTTGATCTGGTCAGTGGAAAGGTTGGTGGACATTGAGAATTTTGTTGAGGCGAGTCTTACAACCGAAGTTCCCAAAGTCAAAGGGGTATTGGAGATGTTGGACCTGCGGTTTTCGCCGGTGCTACGTCACTGGTGATCGTTCGTGATAAAAGGCTTCTTGTTGTACTGTTGGTAGGTTGCCAGCTGCCACTTGGTGTAAAAGGTATTGAAGGAGGTTGGTGAGTGAATGCGTGCCTCTGCCCACTCGAACCCGGAGTCCGAGGGCGGGCAGTTGGTCGAAGTTCATCATCCGCCGCACGACACCCCCTTGCAGGCTTGCACCCTGGCGGACGAGCGAAGGAATAGTAACCCTGCGAGGGCGGCTTGGATGGATCTATGCCAAGTGACTTTAGTCTATGCCCGGTTTTCCGGTTGACAAACTGCCGGGAAGGTTTGTCGATGCTGTTTTGGTTACAAAAAACCGGCATTTTTTCGGCAAATGCCATACCAACGCTTAGCCAAGCGCAAGTGTGACACATCTCATTTTTTTTGGCAGAGTCGCCGGCGCGCGAATGAACAACACGACTTGCAGATGGTTCCGCCGAATTTTATTGGCCCTGGCCCTTACCTCCTGCGTAGCGGGTGCCGGTGAGGTTCGGTTCAATCGCGATATCCGCCCGATTCTCTCTGACAAATGTTTCAAGTGCCACGGCCCGGATGCCAGCAATCGCAAGGCTGATTTGCGCCTGGACACCCTCGAGGGCGCGCTGATTGATCTCGGCGGTTATGCGGCGGTGGTACCCGGCGCTCCGGGCAATAGCGAGTTGATTTCCCGCATTACCACGGGCGATGAGGACTACCTGATGCCGCCGCCCGATACCGGCAAGACACTCAGCGACGACGAAAAGAAACTGTTCCGCGAGTGGATCGCAGAAGGCGGCGAGTACGAGGCGCACTGGGCGTACATCCCGCCCAAGCGTCCGACGATGCCGACTGTCAGTGACCGCGCATGGCCAAGGGGCGCGATCGACCGGTTCATCCTCGCGCGAATCGAGAGCGCAAACCTCTCGATTTCTCCCGAAGCCGATGCGGCCACCTTGGCTCGCCGATTGCACTTCGACCTCATTGGCCTGCCGCCGTCGCCTCACTTGGCTAAGCGCTTGGCCAGCGACACTTCCTCGGAGGAGTACGCTCGGGTGGTGGACGAGTTACTCGCGTCGCCGCGATTTGGCGAGCGTTTGGCGACGTATTGGCTCGACCTCGTCCGTTACGCCGACACAGTCGGCTACCACGGCGACCAGGATCACGCGATTACTCCGTACCGCGACTGGGTCATCAAGGCGTTCAACGACAATCTGCCGTTCGACCAGTTCACCGCCGAGCAACTCGCCGGCGACCTGTTGCCCAACGCGACGGTGAACCAAAAAATTGCCAGCGGATACAATCGCCTGTTGCAGACTTCGCACGAGGGCGGCGTGCAAAAAAAGGAGTACCTCGCCAAGTACTCGGCCGACCGCGTGCGCAATGTTTCCAACGCCTGGCTCGGGGCAACGATGGGCTGCAGTGAGTGCCACGATCACAAGTACGATCCTTTTACACAGAAGGATTTTTATAGCCTAGCTGCGTTTTTTGCCGATGTGAATGACGATAAGACCTTCAGCGGCACCAATACGCTCCCCACCAAGCGCGAGCCGGAGTTGCAGGTCGTCTCGCCGCTGGGTGTCGCGCAGGCCAAGCTCACGCGGACCATGGTTACTGGCCGAATCAAGCCGCGCACGATCCGCGTGCTGCCTCGCGGCAATTGGATGGATGATTCCGGCGAAATAGTCGAGCCAGCCGTGCCGCACTTCCTGCCTGTGTTGAAAAACGGTAGCCGCGCGAACCGGCTTCACTTGGCCGAGTGGTTGACGTCCGCCGACAATCCACTGACGGCGCGCGTGTTCGTGAACCGCCTCTGGTATCTTCTTTTCGGTTCCGGTCTTTCGAGCACTCTCGACGATACCGGCTCACAAGGCGAGTGGCCAACGCATCCAAGGTTGCTCGACTGGCTTGCCGTCGAGTTCGTCGAGAGCGACTGGGACATCAAGCATATCGTCCGGCTCATCGTCACATCCAGCGCATATCGCCAGTCTTCACTCGTCAGTCCGCGGTTGCGTGAACACGATCCGGAGAACCGGCTCTTCATGAGGCAGGGTCGCTTCCGGCTGCAGGCTGAGACCATCCGCGACAACGCACTGGCAGTCGGTGGGCTGTTGAACAACCAAATGGGAGGCAAGGTGGCCAAGCCTTATCAGCCGACCGGCTACTACTCGCCGATGAATTTTCCTAAGCGCAAGTACTCTGCCGATATGAATTCTAACCAGTATCGGCGAGGCGTGTACGTGCATTGGCAGCGACAGTTTCTGCACCCGATGTTACGCGCGTTCGACGCGCCAACGCGCGAGGAGTGTACCGCGCAGCGCCCGGTTAGTAACACGCCGCTGGCCGCGCTCACGCTGATGAACGATCCTACATTTGTCGAGGCGGCCAAGGGCTTCGCACTTCGCATCATTAATGAGGCCGGGGCCACCGATCAGCAGCGCCTGGCTTGGGCGTGGCAAACAGCGCTCGGCCGCGAACCGAGCGGTAAGGAACTAAACGTAGCCAGGGCGTTTCTTGTCGAAACACGTAAACGCTACCAGGCCGACGCAAAGGCAGCCGACAAGTTGCTCGCCGTCGGCATGCTGAGATTACCCGTCGACATAGCCAAGCCGGAGACCGCTGCGTGGACTGTGCTTGGCCAGACGCTACTCAACCTTAGCGAAACCATCACCCGAAACTGACATGCAACCCTCTCTACAAAAAAAATTATGCAGGTAAACCGGCGCTCGTTTCTGAGCCGAGCATCGTTTGGCTTAGGTACCACCGCCTTGGCCAGCTTAGCTAAGGCGGACTGGCTCAGCGCAGCGAGTGGGCCGAATTCCATCGGCGGTTTGCCGGGGCTGCCGCATCTTGCAGCCAAAGCCAAGCGGGTGATTTTTCTCTGCATGGCCGGCGGGCCGTCTCACTTGGAAACGTTTGATTACAAACCGGAACTGGCGCGACTTGATGGCCAGCCGATGCCGGAGTCGTTCACAAAAGGCCAGCCGATTGCCCAGTTGCAAAACACAAAACTCAAGTGCCTTGGCCCGTTGTTTCCGTTTCGCCGTCATGGGCAGTCGGGCCAGCAGATTTCAGACATGCTGCCCCGCATTGCCGGCATCGCCGATGACATAGCGATCGTGCGCTCGATGCACACCGACCAGATCAACCACGACCCGGCGCACACGGTAATGAACACAGGGACGTCCATCTCCGGGCGGCCGAGTATGGGCGCTTGGGTGACATACGGCCTTGGATCGCTGAACGAGGATTTGCCGGGATTTGTGGTACTGACTAGCGAGGGCGGCCGCAACCCGCAGCCGATCTCATCGCGACAATGGGGGGCCGGTTTTTTACCGAGCCGCCACCAGGGCGTTCAGTTTTTCTCCCAGGGTGACCCGGTGCACTATGTCAGGTCAGCGCCCGGGGTGAATCGCGAACAGCAGCGCGGCTTTGTCGAGACGATTGGCAAACTCAATCGCCTACGCAACGAGAGAGTCGCCAATCCGGAGATCGACACGCGCATCGCCCAGTACGAGCTGGCGTTTCGCATGCAGGCTAGCGTGCCAGAGTTGATGGACTTTTCGGGCGAGCCGGAGCACGTGCTCGATACATATGGTGTCAAAGGGATGGACGGATCGTTCGCCGCCAATTGTCTGCTCGCCCGGCGGTTGGCTGAGCGGGGCACGCGCTTCATTCACCTTTACCATCGCGGTTGGGATCATCACGGCGACCTGGAGCGATACATGAAAATTTGCAGCGGCCTCTGCGACCACCCAAGCGCGGTACTGGTGAAGGATTTGAAAGCGCGCGGCATGCTTGACGACACGCTGGTGATCTGGGGCGGCGAGTTTGGCCGGACACCGATGTTTCAGGGGAAAGGCTCCACGGCCGGCCGGGATCACCATATTAGGGCTTTTTCGATGTGGCTCGCAGGGGGCGGAATCAAGGGGGGCATCACCCACGGCGAGACGGATGAACTGGGCTATAACGCCACCAAGGATCGAGTCCATGTGCGGGATCTCCACGCAACCATGCTTCATTTGCTAGGTATTGATTCCAAAAGGTTTACATATCGTTTTCAGGGTTTGGATGCCCGGTTGACAGGCGTTGAGGATGAGGCTCACGTCATCAAATCCATCGTCGCTTAGGGGTCAGTACTTGGCCAAGAGCTTGTCCAAGCGGAAGTTAACGTCGTTGCGTTTAGTGATGTTTTTAAAAAATAGGCTTGACGAAGCGCTGCCTTAGGCGTACCTAAAATCTTCAGCGATTGGTCGGCCTAACCCTCCGCTTATGAACACCATCGACAATGAAAAGAGCACCGTCACCAAGCGGGACTTGGCGACTCGAGTACGTCTAGCCCTCAAGCCGGATATCAAACTTCATCAGGCACAAGTCGCAGAAGTGATATCCCAGACACTCGACGCCATACGCGATGCTCTGGTAAATGGCAGTCCAGTGGAGTTGCGTAACTTTGGGGTCTTCAAGATTGAGGTTCGTAAGGAACGCATCGGGCGTAATCCCAAGGATCCAACTGTTGATATCCGTATCCCTGCGCGCAAGGTTGTTAAGTTCCGCTCGGGCAAGGAGATGAAGAATCAGTTGGAGGCTTCCCCAATCGAGACCGAAAACCCTTAGGCCTCCGAACCCGGTGCTGGCTTCAGTCCTGAGTAACGCTCAGGACTTTTCGTTTGCAGCCCGGAGCGCTTCAAGTTCCTCCCAACGCGCATAAAGTGCGGCGCTCTGTTTTTTTGCAGTCTCCAGTTCACTGGTCAGTTCAATGGTTTTCGCACCGTGCTTCGAGTGAAACTCCGGGTCGGCGAACAGGCTCTCGATCCGGGCCACTGACTCTTCATCTTTGAGGATTGCCGCCTCCATGCCTTCGAGTTCGGCTTTCTCTTTCCAAGTCATCTTGCGCGGCTTGGCCTCGGGTGCACTGCTTGATTCGGCATTGGCCTGGGTGGCTACTGGCGGCTTGGTCAAGCGCTTTTTACGCGTGGCAAATTTTTCGCGGTAGTACTCGTAGTCGCCCTCGTTGTATGCAACCTGTCCGTCGCCTTCGAACGCGATAATACCTGTGCAGACCCGGTTTAGAAAATAACGGTCGTGACTGACCACCAACACGCAGCCGGAGAATGCCAG
>DBNL01000129.1 GCA_002299785.1 Verrucomicrobia bacterium UBA673 | reverse complement strand
CCAAGCGACTTCAGCTTGGCCAACACCTTCGGATGCTGGGCTTTCACGTCTGTCGTTTCGCCGATGTCCTTCTCGAGATTGAACAACGACAGGCCGATCTTGGTCTGGGTGTAAGCCGTTGGGATCCCGCCCTTGCCGCTGTCCTTACCAGCCATTGTGCGGTAGCCGTGTGGAAAGTGGAGCTTCCATTTGCCGGAGCGAACGGCTTGCAACTGTTTACCATAATAAAAATAGTACGCCTCGTGCGGACTTTGGTCGTTGGTACCCTTGACGAGGTTCACAATGCTTTTACCGTCGATTTTATGGTTCGGCAGCTTGGCCCCGATCAAATCGGAGACGGTCGGCAAAATGTCGATGGTCATCGCCGGTGTGTTGCAGATGCTACCGGCTGGGATGGTGTCTGGCCACCACATCAGCGTGCTCACGCGACAGCCGCCGTCGAACATCGTTCCTTTGCCCTCGCGCAGCGGCGCGGCTGAGCCTGCGTGGTCGCCGTAGCTGAGCCACGGGCCGTTGTCGGAGGTAAAGATGACGAGCGTGTTTTTATCGAGCTTGTTTTTGCGGAGCGTGTCTAGGATCTGGCCTACACTCCAGTCCACCTCCATCATCACGTCGCCGAACAGGCCCGCCCCGCTCTTACCTTTAAATTTTTCAGAAACATACAGCGGCACGTGCACCATCGAGTGCGGCACGTAGAGGAAGAATGGGTTGTCCTTGTTCTTCTCGATGAACGACACGGCGCGCTCGGTGTATTGTGTGGTGAGCTGTTCCTGTTCTTTGCCGGACACTTGTGCGTTGACGACGTCGTTCTTGTTGATGAGCGGCAGGTGCGGCCAGCGGTTGAGGCGCTCCTTCATCGGCAGGTGCAACACGCCAGGATGGTAAGGCCACATGTCGTTCGAATATGGCAAACCGAAGTAGTCGTCGAACCCGTGCTGCATCGGAAGAAACTGTTTGTGATGGCCAAGGTGCCATTTACCGTAGATCGCAGTGGCGTAGTCCCTCTGTTTACAGACCTCGGCGAGCGTCATTTCGCTGGCGTTGATGCCGTGTCTGGCTCCGGGGCCGAGAGCACCAAAAATACCAACTCGCACGTTGTAGCAGCCAGTGAGCAGCCCCGCCCGCGAGGCGCTGCAAACGGCTTGGGTTACATAAAAGTCCGTGAACTTGCGCCCCTCCTTGGCCATGCGGTCGAGGTGGGGCGTTGGATATGCCTTGGTCCCGAACGGGCCAATGTCCGCATAGCCCATGTCGTCGATGAAAATGACAACAACATTCGGGGGTTGCTTGTCGGCGGCGGAAACCTGGTTAGGCGCGATTTGACCAAGAGCCAATAAGCTGATCAGCGAGCTGAATAGAGAATTTCGGAGAAGAGAATTCATAGGTGGCGGAGAGAGTTTCGCAAAAAAAGCCGCTTGGCCAGCCGATTTCCGCTTAGCCAAGCGCGCTGTCATTTGGCTTGTTCTCGGTAATGCGCCTCTAGGCGCCGGGTCATTTCAGCCTTGTTGGGGCGGGGCCGTTCACGTACCGGTAGCGCTTGGCCATCTTCCCGGCCAAACTCGTCGAGCGTGCGAAATCTGGGTTTGGTGTCACCCGTCTTTTTTTGCCACTTGGCCAAGGCGTTGCCGAACCGTTTCAGCCGCCTAGCTTGTGCGGGGTCATTAGCGAGGTTCTTCAACTCGAACGGATCGGATTGTGTGTCGTACAACTCCTCCTTGGCTCTCGGATGGATGAAGGTGTTTTTTTGTGCATCGACAAGTCTGCCCTCGTCGCGCAGCCGGATCATTTCTCGGTAGGCCACCGAGCGTACGACGTCCGCCGGCGGTGTGTTGGGCAGATCGTTGTAAAAGTTGCGGATGTACTTGAATCGTCTGTTGCGAACTGCGCGGGCACGATCTTCGTAGTCGTGCCAGTTGCGTTCCGCGAACACGAACTCGCGAATGCCCTTTTGCGGATTGCGCAACAACGGCAGGAAACTGCGCCCCTCAAAAACCTTCGGCGTCGACAAACCGGCCAGTTCCAGGAACGCCGGCGCGATGTCGACCGAACTAAGTAGGCCATTACAGAGGCTACCAGCGCCAATACGCCCCGGCCAGTGCACAATGAATGGCGTCTTGATACCACTGTCATAAAGCGTCGTTTTGTCACGGGGGAAGGGCCGGCCGTTGTCGCTGATAAATAGCACGAACGTATTGTCGGCGACATTCTGTTCTTTCAACTCGGCCATCACGCCGCCGACGAAACGGTCGAGCCGTGTGATCTCGTCGTAGTACAATGCGTAGTCGCGACGGGACCGAGGCGTATCGGCGACATACGGCGGCAGGCGCACATCCCCTGGCTTGTGTGGCTGCTCGAGGATGCCTTCGTCGTAGTCGCGGTGAGGATCGAGCGCGGCGAGCCAAAGGAAAAACGGCTTGTCCGTTGGCCGCGCTTTAAGCAAAGGCACCCATTGATCGCAGCCGCTGCGCGCATCGCCGACTGCCTTCTGCACAATCTTTCCGGCTTTAGCCGCCTCGCCGGTGGGCAGTTGAAAGCCAGACACATCGGCCTCGCGGACCTCGTCAAAGCGATCCTTCACGGCGTTGCCCAGATGCCACTTGCCGGCCGCCGCAGTCCAGTAGCCGGAGGCCTTGAGCAATTCAACGAATGTCAACCGGTCGGCCGGCAGCGGCCAGTGAAGCTGCTCGGCATCGGTCTGGTGCGGGTAGGTGCTGGTGATGATGCTCGCCCGGCTGGGGCTGCACGAGCTAATCGTCAGATAGGCGTTGGTGAAGCGCATGCCGCCCTTGGCCAAGTGGTCCAGGTTCGGCGTGCGGACGCCGGGGTTGCCTGTGCAGCCGAGGTCGTCCCATGCGAGGTCGTCGGCGATGATGAAAACAATGTTGGGCCGCTTATCCGCTTGGACAATTGCCGGCGAGGCAAAGGCGGCGAATGTCATAAAAATAGAGTAAAATAGGCGCATTTCGTGCTGTGAATTGTGACTTAGGCAGCGTCCGATCCCGAGTCTTTTCTTCTATAATCCAACTCCGCAAGCAGATCACAAAGCGCTGCCAGGCGCGGGGTCTTGACACCTGCGGCCTGCGCCCGGCCAAGCGGCAGGCGGAAGAGAGCATCTAGTTCCAGTGGCAGGCCGCGCTCAAAGTCGATTAGCGTAGAGGAGAGGTAAGTCTTCATGATGCGTGTGCGGTTGCGCTGATGCTCCCCAAGGCTGGGCGAGAGGTCGTGGCCAAGCGCACAGCCGGAGGCGATGACCTCATCCATCAGTTCCGTGACAAGTTGCTCCCAGGGCCCATTGTCTAGCAAGGCGTCAGTGGCGAGGCAGGGGCCGATTGCTTGATCGGTTTTCAGTTGGCCGGCAAGTGTGGCATCGAGTCCGGCCGCGCCGGCGACACCGAGTCCGTTGAACGGAATATTCCAGACCAACTTTTCCCAGTGCGCCTTTTCGAGGTCGGTCGAGACATCGACCGGGATGCCTGTCGAGCGGATTAGATCGGCGATCTCGGCGGTCAACGCATCCGGCGAACCACCGTGCCGAGCCATGACAACCTTGCCGTGTGCGAGGTGTTGTACGACACCCGGCGCGATTCGGTTGAGGCAGACGAAACACATGCCGCCAAAGATAGGCTGAGTTGGGAACAATTTCGCCAGTTCCGTCTCATTGCCCAAGCCGTTTTGGAGTGTCAGCAGGGCGGTATGCTTGCTAACAAGCGGAGTCAGTAGTTCGCCGAGGCAATGGTTCGCCGTGGACTTCAAGGCGACGATGACGAGATCGCACGGGCCGATTTCTTCCGGTGACTGGGCGGCGGCGGGGCGGGCATGAAAATCGCCGTTTAGGCTTTGGATTTGCACGCCATGTTCTCGAACAACCTCGTAGTCGGAGCGGAGCAAAAAATGCACGTTGCAACCTACTTGGCACAGTTTACCCCCATAATAAATGCCCACGGCCCCGCAGCCGACGATGGCGATTTTTGTTTTTGCCTCCATCAGTATACAAAAAAAGCGCCCAGCAAACGCGGGCGCTTTTCATGAGAGTGAGTTAATCCTCAACTGGCGATATAGTCCTTAGCGGCCTTTGCCACGGCAAATTTTACGACAGTCTTGGCTGGAATTTGTATCGTTTCGCCGGTGGCGGGGTTGCGCCCCGTGCGAGCCTGACGATTTACCAGTTTAAGCTTCCCAATGCCTGGGAATGTGAAGGCACCAGTTGCCTTGGTGCTCTCGAGTGCCAAGTCGGCTATATTGGCCAGCAAGTCTGTGGCCTCCTTCTTGGTGATTCCATTTGCTTCAGCAACAGCTGCTGAGATCTGTGATTTAGTCAACGGTTTGTCTGCCATATCGTTATTAATTGTACGGGTTATTATTACTCCTTTTAGTAGTGCTGCACTACTGGGAGTCGGTTGTACGAGCGCACTTCAGGGTTCGCAAGCAGAAAAACCAATAAAATTGAACTATTTTTAATTTTTTACGGTTTGCTTTCTGCACATAAAAAACAGGTTGAGAACAATTTGTTATCGAATCACTTTGCCCGCCGTTCCCGGATCATTCCATTGAAGGGGAACAGCCTATGTCTTCTCCACGAAAACTTCACTTCTTGCTCATTCAGCGTTGCGGTTGATGAAAAGCCTCGTTGCAGTGCCACGTTGATCCACGGCTAAATCGGCTCTCCCGTCGTTATTAAAGTCGGCAGCGGTCACTCCTCTCTTGTCACCGTAAGGGGCTAGGCCTCTCACGGAAGCCGGCACGGCTGCGAAGTTCCCCGTGCCAT
>DBNL01000076.1 GCA_002299785.1 Verrucomicrobia bacterium UBA673 | reverse complement strand
CGCGCGGTTTCTCGAGGCGGCCGAACAGGCGTACCAGTTCGGTAAGGGCCACCTCACTGTTCACACAGAAGTGCTTACTCAAAAGCGATTTAGCCGGCATTTCCACTGCGCCGCGTGCGACGCCGAGTACCGCGACTCGTCGCCGGCGCTGTTCAGTTTTAACAACCCTGCCGGCGCCTGCCCGGAGTGCAAGGGCTTCGGCCGAATTATCTCGATCGACTACCGGCTCGCGATGCCGGACCTCACTAAGTCGATCGCAGAGGGAGTCGTCAAGCCGTGGCAGACCGGGCACGGCGCCGAGTGCCAGCGCGAGATGATGGCCGCCGCGAAGCAGGATGGCATCCCGACCGATTTGCCGTTCAACAAGCTGCCGAAAAAAGCCCGCGACTGGGTAACCCACGGCGAGCCGGACTACGGCAAGCCGAGCCGCACCTGGCCCGACGCATGGTACGGAGTAGCCGGCTATTTCCGCTGGCTGGAGAGCAAGGCGTACAAAATGCACGTCCGCGTTTTGCTCTCGCGCTACCGCAGCTACACAACGTGCCCGGCGTGCGAGGGACAACGTTTCAAACCGGACTCGCTCCGCTTCAAGCTAGACTACACCGGCAGCGGAGACTGGCTCACGCTCTCCGGCTTTTACCGACTGCCCATCCGCGACGCAGCGGGCGTGATCAACGAACTCGCCGACCGCCTAGACCTCAACCGGGCCGATGCACTCGCGCCGGTGTTGGCCGAGGTGCGCGGGCGGCTCGACGCGATGGTGCGCATCGGCCTTGGCTACCTCACGCTTGACCGGCCGACGCGCACGCTCTCCGGCGGCGAAACCCAGCGCGTCAACCTCACTGCCTGCCTCGGCTCAAAACTGGTCAACATGCTTTATGTGCTCGACGAGCCAAGCGTCGGACTGCACCCGCGCGACACCGCACGGCTCGTCGGCCTGCTTGAAAACCTGCGCGACCTCGGCAACACGCTCGTTGTCGTCGAGCACGAGACTGTCATCATCCGCCGTGCCGACCACGTCGTCGACCTTGGCCCGGAGAGGGGCGAGCGCGGCGGGGAGATCGTGTACAACGGCCCCGGCTCGCGCCTTGCCAAGTGCCGCGCCTCGCTGACGGGCGCGTACCTCTCCAGCCGAAAAAAACTAGAGCCGCCCCCGGCCCGCACGGTGACCGCACGCACGACTCGACTGAGCTTGTCTAAGTTTTCGCGAAACAACTTGAACGACTTCGAGGTAGACATCCCGCTTGGCCGCTTGGTTTGCGTGACCGGCGTCAGCGGCTCCGGCAAAACAACGCTCATCCGCGACGGACTGCTCCCTGCCCTGCTCAACAAACTCGGCTGCGCGGCGACGGACGACGCCCCATCGGCCAAGCTGACCGGGTGGCGCGCGCTCAAGTCGGTGATGATGGTTGATCAGTCGTCGCTTGGCCGCACGCCGCGCTCGAACCCGGCGGTGTACATAGGCGCGTTCGACGACATCCGAAAACTGTTCGCCGCCAGCCCCGAGGCCAAGTCGCTCGAACTGCCGGCCGGGGCTTTCAGTTTCAATGCAGCGCAGGGCCAGTGCGGCCATTGTCGCGGCACAGGTTTTGAGAAAATCGAAATGCAGTTTTTGAGCGATGTGTTCATCAAGTGCCCCGAGTGCAACGGCCGACGCTACCGCGACCACGTGCTCAAAGCCAAGCTGGCGCCGCCCTCAGGGGCACGCACGGCTTGGAACATCGCCGATCTGCTGGACGCCACTGCCGACGCGGTGATCGCGTTTCTCGATGGCTATCCCGACTCACGGCCCGCTGCGCGGGCACGGGCCAAGCTGCAATTGCTGAGCGATGTCGGCTTGGGCTACCTGCGGCTTGGCCAACCAGTGAATACGCTTTCCGGCGGCGAGAGCCAACGACTGAAACTCATCCGCAGCCTCACCGAGGCGCACAGCAAGCGCACCGCTACCGGGCCAACGCTGTACCTCTTTGACGAGCCGACGACCGGTTTACACTTTGACGACATTCGGCTCCTAGCCAAGATGCTGCATCGCCTGGTAGACGAAGGCCACTCTGTGCTGGTGGTGGAGCACAACCTCGACCTCATCCGTCAGGCCGACTGGATCATCGATCTCGGCCCCGACGCCGGTGACGAGGGTGGCCAACTTATCGCCCAAGGTTCACCCCAAACCATCGCAAAAAATAAACAATCCCACACTGCCAAAGCCTTGCGCGACAGGTGATCTCTCATCATCATTTTGACGTTCGCATGAATCGGTTTTTTTCATTTGGATGCTTTCTTGTTGCAGCCGCTGCGACGGCGGGGGATTGGACGCAGTGGCGCGGGAGTCAGCGGAACGGCCTCGTCTCCGGCAGTGTGCCATTGCTCGACGTCTGGCCTGAGGATGGGCCGAACCTGCTGTGGCGCAGTGAAACTATTCCCAGCGGTGACGATGGCGGACACGGCAGCTTGGTCGTGGCTGACGGGAAGGCCTATATCAGTCTTGTTTGGCAAGACGATCAGCCGTCGGAGAACCGCGAGATCAACGAACTGATTTTGCGCAAGCTAGGTCATCGCAGCCTGGCGTTGCCGGAGCTGCTGATCGAAAAAATGGAGAAGGATCGTCTGTCTCTTGGTCCCCAGTTGCGCGGCCGGCGGCTGATCGAGTGGGCCGAAAAATGGGTCGACGATAATCTGGACAAAGACCAAAACAAGCGGATTGGCAGTTGGATCATCAGTCGGTTTAAAAAGGGCAAGGCAGCTATTCCGTATGCAGATCTTCGCACTTTGGCGCAGTTGGGTAATCAACGGTTCTCCAACGATGCCGCATTGCGTGAATGGGTTACCAGACGCGACATCAGCGACCTGACCAAGCGGGAGCTGCTCAAGGCTGTGCCCAACTCAGTCCGCGTGGCAAAGGATGTGGTCATTTGTCTCGATGCCATGACCGGCAAGCGACTGTGGAAGACCGAAGCACCTGGGGAGCCGACCGGCCGCAAGTCGTCAAGTACCCCATGCGTGGCCGCCGGCAGGTTATTCACCGCCGGCAGTACGCACGCCCATTGCATTGATGC
>DBNL01000085.1:2384-10530 GCA_002299785.1 Verrucomicrobia bacterium UBA673 | reverse complement strand
CGTAGTTGGGGGTGGCCATCACCAACACGGTTTCAGCCGGTAGCAATGACTGCAGCGATTTGGTGTCCTCGGCAGCTTCTGCGGATGAAATGAGCGTGAAGCTGATCAGGGCAGGAACAATGATTTTTTTCATGACGACAGGAATTTTGGCGGGGTAGCCGGTTAAATTTATTATTACCCGGAAAATTTGCCCAAAGTTACTCTATCTGTCAGTGAAAAAATCACATTCAGTTTCGCGCTTGGCCAAGCGGCACCATCATCCTAGATTGAGCACGTGCGGCATTTTGGGTGGCTTTAAGGAGCCAAACTCGCATGTAGGTTGATGAATCCGATGATGAAAGGAGGCATAAAAAAGCAAAGATTACATAAATGGCACCGAATTTTATTGGGTCTGACCGGTTTATTGGTAGCCACCTGGCTGTTTGTTTCAAGTGGTTTTTTTCTGAAGCTTTTCGTATTACCCAGGTTAGGGGCGGCGTTTAATGGCGAGTTGAGCGCTGGGACTGCCAGTTGGAGCCCGTTGTCGAGTCTCCGATTGGGCCGATTCAAGTTTTTGGTAGACGGCCAAACGGAGCCACTACTCACCGCTGGAGAGCTTCATATCGAGTATGACTTGTTCACCATCCTCGGTGGCACGATAAAGCTTGGCTCGGTGGAACTTGATCAACCCACCCTGCGTCTAGCCAAGTCAGTTGACGGCTCCACATCAATCGATTCTATTTTAAGTAAACTTAACGAACCTCCGTTAGACCCATCCGCCGATGGTACCACTCGTATCGACATAGGAACCATCGTTGTAAAGAACGCGGACATCTTGATGACAACCGATTTGGCCAATGGTCGACAGGATAAACTCCAGATTCGATTGGCCAATTTCTCCACCGGAAGGCTGGCTAACGGCAACCCATCAAAGCTAAATGTAAGCGGAGCTGTCACGGTATCGAAACCCGATTCGGGTAAACTTACCTCCAATGGCAGCTTGAGCTGCACGATTCAGGTTGGTGACGAACTTGAAATCGGTCACTTCGGTGCAGCACTTGATCTTACCCAGACAACCGGCACCGGATTTTTTGAGCCGTTAAACAACTGCATTCTTACCGCGAACCTTGATGCGGCATTGCCGGAGATTCGAAATTTAGACCTTACTGTAGATCGCGACGAGGCCAGAATCGTTGAAATAAACGTGTCAGGTAAGCTTGCACCTGGTACACTAGAGAGCGATCTCGCAATTCAAGCGATGTTTCAAAGTGGTGAATGGTCGCTGCCGTTGCCGGGACTCGATCTGGTGCAACTCCAGATCGCTACGCAGGCCAGCCTAGACGTCCAAGTTAAAACCACCTCCAACGCCAATAACTTCGAAGTTAACGGCAAACTCACCGGTGCCGATACTTCGCTACTTGCCAACCGGAAACCGAACGCCGGTTTGTCAAAAAAAGAAAAGACCTCCGGCGTAAATCTTGAACTCGATTTTGCAGTCAAGGCCGATCTTAATGGGCAAAGTGCAACATTCGACCAACTTCAATTCACGGCAATAAAATCTGGCAATGAGTCGCTTTCCGCCACGATCAACAAGCCCATGACCCTCGGATGGGGCGAGAGCGTTGCGGAAGATATCGACTCGTCTTTGGTCTTGCGCATCGACGAGTTCAAACTTGCCGAATGGCCGTCATTTGTAGGCCAGTTTGCAGAAGCAGGCATTGTGAATGGCAAGTTGAACCTGAATGTCGCAAATGGTGGTAAGTCAATAGAAGGTCAATTCAATTCTAATGTAAGTGAAATCACATTAACAGGTGCGGATCCAAAACTTGCTGGCACTCATCTCGAGATTGAGGCCGCCGGCAAACTCAGCGACTGGGAAATTTTATCCGCCGACAAGTTGTACTTCACATTCGGCAAGGGCGAAACCACTTGGGCGACATTCGACGGTTTGGCGACTGGATCGAGCGGGCAATTTACAGTCAAAGGCCGGGGAGAGCTCAGTCTTCCGGTGGTCGCCAACCTGGCCGCAGTACCCGGACTCATTGTCAAAAATGGTGGCATGAGTTACACCGCAACGCTCAATCAAGTGGACGATCAATTATCCATCGATACCACCGCGAACATCATCGGCTTCACTGGTGGTTATTCCAGCTGGCACCTTGCCGACTGGGACCTTGCGTTGAACAGTCAGGTTGGAATTGGTGACGAGTTGGTGACTCTGAAGGAAACTACGCTTGAACTGACGCAACAGGACAAGCTGCAGGGTAAACTTGAGATTGCTGGTACGCTGCCGCTTGGCCAAGCGCCTGCCAAGGTTAGCGTTGCCGCCACCGGTGTTCTCGCAGACATGCTCAATGCTCTGGCCAAGCCGTGGCTCGATCCGATTCAGGTTACACTAAGTCAGACTGAAACCAGAGCCACGATCGATTTTAACGACGAAGGCAGCATCGCAGCCGACTTCACCGGTTCGCTTGGTCAACTGATGCTTGTCGAAGCTAATACCCCGATTCTGTCTACACCCTTGACGATCGGTATGTCTGGAGAGACTAAACTCACCGGCGACTTGATCGAGTTGACTAAGGTCAACATTGCATTGCCAGAATCAGCTCGGGCCGAAAACCAAGTTACAGCTACGGGCAAGATCGCCGCGCCGGCCGGCCGGGACATCGTCAGCAACCTGAAGCTTTTCTCGGATGGAATGGACCTAACTGCGCTTAACAAGTTGCTGCCGGCCGTGCCGGTCGCTGAATCGAAGCAAAAAACCGGAAGTAATTTTGTTGCTGATCTGGCGGGCCTGCCGGAGCTGTTTACCGGCATGGCACTGGATTTGCAGATCGAATTGGTCAAGGCGTTCTGGGAAGAGTTGACCCTTACAGAGGCAAAAATTCTGGCCAACGCCACCGGCACAACTATAGATCTGCACAATATCGAGTTCGAGCTCAATGGCATGCCAGTCTCAGGGAAAATCCGCATAGACAAGTCAAAACCAAAGCCGTCGTATGCGCTAGAGGTGGAAATGAAAGAATTACCAGCCCAGCCGCTTGTGGATAGCTTCGGTCCCGAAGTTAAGGGGACGCTTGCGGGTAACATAACTTTCCTAACCAAGCTCAATAGCAGTGGTGGGACCGAGGCGGAGTTTTGGCAAAATCTGAATGGCTATGCTGAGTTGAAGTTCGCCAAAGGTGACCTGCGCCTGTTCAGCGATACCACCCAGATGCTACTCACCCCAATCGCAATTATGCTTCGGCTGCCGCAGTTGCTCAGCTCTCCGATCGATACGATGCACGCCAGGCTAAAGATTGCAGGTCGCGTGATTCAGATTGAGAAATGCGAAGTAAGGGGCAATGTTTTTTCGGCAACCACACGCGGTAAAGTGCCACTTGAAAAAATCTTCGCTGACTCGCAATTAAACTTGCCGGTTGAGTTTTCACTGAAGCGCGATCTCGCAGACAGGGCGGGCTTGATCCCCAGCGGCACGCCGCTCAGCGCCAAGTTTGTGAAGTTGCCGGACTTCATTACAATCAGGGGGACGGTCGGCGAGCCAAAAACCAAAACCAACAAACTCGCCATCCTTGGCATCCTCGGCCAGTCGGCCGTCTCGCTACCGGGGTCAGTTGAAACTCAAGCTGGCAGTATTTTGGAGAATGCTGCTGACATCCTCTCCGGGGAATTCATTGGGGGTAGTGTTAAGGATGCGCTGGGTAACCGTGGTAAGGATTTGTTTAAAGACATAAACAGGATTGTTGGTGGCAAGGACGATAAAAACCATGAGAAACCAGTCAACCCGCTGCTCAATTTTGGACCAATTTTCGCTCCTGAGAGCTCCTCCAATAAAAAGGAAAAACCCAAAGAATGAATTCGAGCAAAAACTGAATGAAACAACTCAAGAAATATATCGACGCCAACCGGCAGCGGTTCGTTGATGAACTGATCGAGTATCTTCGCTTCCCCAGCGTATCTGCGCAGAGCGCACACAAAAAAGACATGACCGACTGCGCTCGCTGGCTCGCCGGACATGCCAAGTCGCTTGGCCTCAGATCGCGGGTGCACAGGACTGGCGGCCACCCGATCGTCACCGCCGCAACGCCGCGCCGGCGCAACAGCTCCAAGCCTCACTTTCTCGTGTACGGCCACTACGATGTTCAGCCTCCTGAGCCGCTAGAGCTGTGGGACAGCCCGCCGTTCGAGCCGACGCTTCGCGGACGCAGCCTCTTCGCGCGCGGCGCCAGCGACAACAAGGGCCAGCACTTCGCCCATCTCAAGGCAGTCGAGGCGTATCTCAAGACCGGCACCGAGCTGCCGTGCGACTTGACGTTCGTCGTAGAGGGCGAGGAGGAGGTTGGCGGCGAAGCGCTTGTCGAGTTTCTTAAGCAGAACAAACGCGAACTCGAGTGCGACGGGGTCGTGGTTTCCGACACAGGTATGCCCGACCTCAAGCACCCGGCGTTGACGTATGCGCTGCGCGGCGTCGCCGCGCTCGAGGTCAAACTCACCGGCCCAGACCGCGATTTGCACTCTGGCATTTACGGCGGCTCGGTCGAGAATCCTGCAATGGCACTGAGCAAAATGCTCGGCCGGATGATCAACAAAAACGGCAGCATCAACGTTCCAGGTTTTTACGAAGACGTCGTTAAGCTTACGGCTTACGAGCGCAGGCAACTTGCCCGCGTCCCGTACAGCGAGTCCAAGTACAAAAAGTTACTCGGCGTGAAGGCGCTCTTTGGCGAAAAAGGCTTCACGCCCAACGAGCAGCGTGCCGCGCGGCCGACGTTCGAGATCAACGGCCTCACCAGCGGCTACCAGGGCGAGGGCAGCAAAACCATCGTGCCAAGCGCCGCCAGCGCGAAGATCACCATGCGTCTCGTGCCAGATCAGAATCCTCAAAAAATCCTCCGCTTGGTTGCGAAACAACTCAAGGCACTCTGCCCGCCGACGATGCGGATTGAGGTCGATCTGGGACACGCGGCCGATCCGTACATCGTCTCGCCGACCGGCCCTTTGGCCAAGGCCGCGCTCAAGTCGCTCAAGGCCTCTTTCGGTCATGAACCGGTGCTCTTGCGAGAGGGCGGATCAATCCCGATTGTTGAGCATTTTTTGCGTATTTTGAAGGTCGATACCTATCTTCTTGGCCTAGCGCTGCCGGACGATAACCTCCATTCGCCCAACGAAAAAATGGACCTTGAGGTGTTCACGCGCGGCATCTGGATGAGCGCCAATCTCTGGACAAATCTCGCTGAGGCGTAACCATGGCCGACTCGCTTCTGGTTCACGAAATCTACCTGAGTATCCAGGGCGAAAGCACCTTCGCCGGCCTACCGTGCGCTTTCGTCCGCCTGACCGGCTGCGACCTCCGCTGCTCCTACTGCGACACCGCTTACGCTTTCACCGGCGGCCAATCGATGATAGTTGACGAGGTTATCGCCGAACTCGAAAAACGATGCGCCTTCACCGGCGAGCTCGGCAACAAACTGCCGCTCGTTGAACTCACCGGCGGCGAACCGTTGCTTCAAAAAAACGTTCACCCGCTGATGCGCCGCCTTTGTGACATGGGCCTCACCGTACTGGTAGAGACCAGTGGCGCGCATGACATCAGCACGAGCGATCAGCGCGTGCGCCACATCATGGACTGGAAATGCCCGAGCAGCGGCGAGTCCAAAAAAATGCTCACCGGGAACATCGCTCGACTCAAGCCAAGTGACGAAGTGAAGTTCGTCATCGGCACCGAGGAGGATTACGCTTGGACTAAGATTCAATTAGCCGAGCATAGATTGGACGAACGCTGCCCCGTGCTTCTCTCATGGGTGGCCCCACTTGAAGCACATCAGCATGACGAGGCGCTCAAGCCGGTGCCGGCTGGTCACACGCCGATCACGCGTCGCGAACTCGTTGAGTGCATCACCCGGGACAAGCTGCGCGTGCGGTTTCAGTTACAGATCCACAAATTCATCTGGCCACCCGACGAAAAAGGCGTTTAAGCCATGAAAAAAAAGGCCAACAAAACCATCGATCAACTGCGCTGTTTCGAATCACGCAACATCACCTTCATCGAGCCGGATGGCAGTTGGCCGATCGTTTGGGAGCGGGCCAAGGGCATGCGTGTTTGGGATGATTCCGGGCGTGAGTATCTCGACTTTACAGCCGCGTTTGCTGTGGCCGCCGCCGGCCATGCAAACCCCCGAATCGTCGGTGCCGGCCAGCGTCAAATGGCCAAGCTGCTGCACGCGATGGGCGACGTCCACCCCCACGCGCTCAAGGCCAAGCTGGCTCGCGAACTCAGCCGGCTCACCTTCGAGCGCTTGGCCAAGCAAATTGGCAAAACGATCTTTTGCAGCTCTGGCTTTGAGGCGGTCGAGGCCGCGCTCAAGACCGCCCATCTCGCCACCGGCCGCACGCGTGTCATCGCGTTTGAGGATGCCTATCACGGCCTAGGGTACGGCGCTCTCAATGCCACTTGGCGCAGCAATTTCCGCTCGCCGTTCCGCCGGCAAATCGGACGGTTTGCGAGCTTCGTGCCGTTCCCGCGCGGCAAGGCAGACTTGGCCAAGCTCGAGCAGCGGTTGGCCGCCGAGTGTAGCAAACACAATGTCAGCGCGATTTTGGTCGAGCCGATTCAGGGTCGCGGCGGCACTAACATCCCGCCTGCCGGCTTCCTGAAATTGCTCCGCAAAGTTTGCGACCAACAAGGCGCGCTGCTGATTTGCGACGAGGTGTACACCGGCTTCGGCCGTACTGGGCGATGGTTTGCGAGCGAGCATTTTGGCGTGATGCCGGATCTTCTCTGCCTCGGCAAGGCGCTCACCGGTGGCTTCCCTCTCTCGGCGTGCGTCGGCAGCGTAGAGGTGATGGATCGTGCCTGGCCTGAGTCCACCGGCGAGGCGATTCACACGAGTACGTTCCTCGGCCACCCGGTCGGTTGCGCGATGGCGATCGCGTCTCTCCGTGAACTTGAGTTGCGCAAGCTGCCGGCACGCAGCGCTGAGATGGGCCAACTGTTTCTTGGAGAACTCAAGCGCTTGGCAAAGCGCATCGGCCGCTCCCGCTGCCGGCCACGCGGCCTTGGCCTGATGCTCGCGCTCGAGTTATTCTATGACGACAGCACGCCCGCTGCTGACATCGCCCTCAGCGTGATCAAGCGACTGTTGAAGGACGGTTTTATCCTGTTACCGGAGGGTGATCCAGCGAATATCCTGGCCTTCACACCGCCTCTCACCGTCGGCAAATCGCACATCACGAAGTTAATCCGCGCTCTTGGCCGCGCGCTTGAGGAGGTTTACGCATGACCTTATCCGAAATCCGAAATCTCCTCAACGACGAGGATATCATGTTGACCAAATCGCTTGGGCAAACCTTCATGCATGATCAAAATCAACTCCACAAAATCGTCGCTTTGGCCAAGCTCGCGCCGGACGATTCGGTAATCGAGATTGGACCTGGGCTTGGCCCGCTGACCGAATTACTGCTGGAGGCCGTCGGCCAGGTTACCGCCATCGAGACGGATCGGCGATTGATCAAGTTGCTCAAAAAGAAGTTTGCCAATTGTGAAAACCTCACGCTGCAACACGCTGACGCGATGAAGATTGTTCGTAAGACAGAGTTTGATTGGTTGGAACACAAGCTCGTCGCCAACCTGCCTTACTCGATCGCCTCGCCGCTGCTAATCGATCTTGCTGCTTCGGAAGGACGGCCGAATGCAATGATCGTGACGCTGCAACTCGAGGTCGTCAGGCGGATGTTGGCTCGGCCGGGTAGCAGGGAGTACGGCGTGCTCGCGCTATTGATCGGGCTGCACTATGCGGTGGGCGAGTGGTTCACCATCCCGCGCGGCTCATTTTATCCTGAGCCGAATGTGGACTCAGGGTGCATTGAGTTGTTGCGCCGTGATACACAGTTATTACCCCCGGAGTTGTGCCCAGTTTTCAAAAAAATCGTAAAGCGCGTCTTCGGCGAGCGGCGCAAAAAGATGATGAAACTTCTCAATCGCGACTGGCCCGAAGCCGCCGTGGCGGAATCCTTCGACGCTCTTGGACTCGATGAACAAATCCGTGCCGAGCGCGTCACCCTCGAGCAATTCACCGAACTCACCCAACGCCTAAGCTGCACAGAGATTGATGATTGAAGAGATCTTCGACGTCGTCGATGCAAACGACCAAGTTATCGGCCAGAAACC
>DBNL01000085.1:0-1990 GCA_002299785.1 Verrucomicrobia bacterium UBA673 | reverse complement strand
GGGCGAGCTGTTCCTGCAAAAGCGGTCGATGAAAAAGGACTGCTTCCCCGACACTTGGGACTCATCCGTCTCGGGGCATGTTGATGCCGGCGAGGCATACGACGACTGTGCCCTGCGCGAGCCTCGCGAGGAGATCGGCCTAGATCTTAAGGTCTTGCCTAAGCGTTTGTTTAAGATCAATGCCTGCAAGGCCACCGGCCAGGAATTCGTCTGGTTGTACCGCTGTGAGCACGAAGGTCCGTTCCAACTTGACCCCGAAGAACTCTCCGATGGTGGCTGGTTCACACCAAAAAAAATCACCGATTGGATCGCTGCGTCACCAGAGGATTTTGCCCCCGCTTTTGTGCTGATTTGGCAGCTGCTGGGGGATAAATGACAGCCGGTTTTACTTGTGGGAAGGCGAAAGGCATGAGTGAATTCGGGGCGCCTTTGCACATGAAATTCTTCAAATTGAAAACTGAAAACTTTCTGGCTAAGCGCTTGGTTTTGGCCGCGCTGTTTGTTGTCGCGACGACGGTTGCCCTCGCCGATTGGCCGCAGTTTCGAGGGCCGTTCGGCTCGGGGCACATTCCAGGTGGCCAAGCATTGCCTAGCGACTGGAGCGAGACGAAAAACATCGAATGGAAAGTGGAGTTGCCGGGCCGGGCTTGGTCGTCGCCGGTAGTTTTTGCTGATAAGATTTGGCTCACGACCGCCGACGAAAAAGGCAACAAACTCAGTGGTCTTTGCGTTGATGCAAACACCGGGAAAATCATTTTTGAAAAACAGCTTTTTCAGATTGAGGATCCGCAGTTCGCGCACAAGTTTAACAGCTACGCCTCCCCGACGCCGGTCGTTGAGACGGGGCGCGTGTACCTGACTTGGGGTTCGCCCGGCACGGCGTGTCTTGACACCAAAACCAATAAGGTACTTTGGGCACGGGACGATTTTGTATGCGATCATTTTCGCGGGGCTGGCTCGTCGCCGATTCTTCACGAAAATCTGCTCATCCTCACGTTCGACGGGGCCGATCACCAGTTCGTTACCGCGTTGGACAAGCGCACCGGTAAGACGGTCTGGCGCACCAAGCGCAGCGTTGACTTTCAAGATCTTGACACGAACGGCGAGCCGTTTCGCGATGGTGATCTGCGCAAGGGCTACTCCACGCCGCACATCATCCAGCACAACGGAGTTACGCAACTGGTCAGTGTCGGCGCGATGGCTTGCTACGCGTACGACCCTATGACAGGCAGTGAGCTTTGGCGTATCACCGAGCGGGCGCAACACTCGGCGAGCACCCGGCCTGTGTATGGGCACGGCCTGGTGTTTTATCCAACCGGTTTTGCGAAAGGACAATTACTTGCGGTTGACCCTGGAGGTAGTGGCGATTCGACTGAAAACAACATTAAATGGCGTATTAAACGCAGTGTCTCCAACAAGCCGTCAGTTCTGTTGATCGGCAAACACATTTTCATGATTGACGACGGAGGAATAGCAACATGTGTCGAGGCCAAGTCCGGTACAATCACTTGGAGCGAGCGTGTTAGCGGGAATTATTCGGCATCACCGGTGACAGATGGTAAACGGATTTTTTTCTTTAGCGAGGAGGGCAAGACAACCGCGGTCGCGGCCGCACGAGAGTTTAAGATTCTCGCCGAGAGCAAGCTCGATGGCGGGTTCATGGCTTCCCCTGCTATACATGGTGCCGCTTGGATTCTCCGTACCAAGACCCATCTCTACCGAATTGAAAAACAGTAGGGTGGAAAAACCGAACGTAAACGCCTGTACCCTCCAAGCTTAACCGTTAGATCGTACTTGAATACCGGGGCGGGTTTTTGACTATAATTTATTTAGGCGCTTGGACAACCGACTCGATACCGGCGGAGTGGTGGCCATCACTCTGCAACTTTCTGCGGCCAAGGCCAATCGCCCTTGGCAAATTCGATTGACTCGCCACTAATCCAAAACTCACCACCATCATCTGTTCCGTTGTAACCAGTTGAGTATAAAG
>DBNL01000102.1:19923-30502 GCA_002299785.1 Verrucomicrobia bacterium UBA673 | reverse complement strand
CGGTGTCCTTGATTGGTTCGCCACGACCAAGCTGCATGTCGTTCGCGTTGAGAAACATCACTGATCCGCCGAGTTCGCGAATGCCAACCTCGAAAGAGACTCGAGTGCGCGTGGAAGACTTAGTAAAAATCATCGCCCACGTCTGGCTGTCAAGCGGCTTGACTTCGCCACCACCGCGCTTGGCCTTGATGACTTCCGTCGAGGCGAGGATTTCCTCCATCGACGCACTTGGCATGCCTTCGAGTTTCAACAGGTGCTTCATTCTATTACCTTCTGGATGGTTTGTTCAAACAAATCGAGACCGTCTTGGGCCTCTTGTTGCGTCAAGTTGAGTGGCGGCAAAAAACGGACGACCGACGAGCCGGCGGGGATGGTCAGCAACCCTGACTCGTGTAGGGCAAATACCCACTGCACCGAAGCTGGTTTGCTGTTGTCGAAAGAGCCGAAGCCGCCGCCCATCTCGATGCCAATCATTAAGCCAAGACCGCGAACTTCTCGGATGGCCGTCGGATATTTCTCCCGCAGCCTGACCAGTTTATCGAGGAAAAATTGGCCGATCGCTTTGGCGTTGGCGGCCAAGTCGTCGCGGTCGATCACCTCGAGAATCTTGTTCGCCACCGCGCAGGCCAGCGGGTTGCCGCCGAACGTTGAGCCGTGCGTTCCCGGGCCGAGCACGTCGGCATGCTTCTCCGAAATCCACACCGCGCTCATGGGGAAACCGCCGCCTAGTGCCTTGGCCATACTGACGGCATCCGGCATAAAACCACCGATCTGATCGCCGAGTATCGCCTGGAAACTTTGAAACGAGCCGGTCCGAAAATGCCCGCACTGCACGCCGTCCCATAGCAGCAGCAGGTTGTGCTCGTCGCAAAGTGCGCGCAGACCAAGCAGGTATTCCTTCGACGCGGGATGGATGCCGCCCTCGCCCTGTATGCCCTCGATCATCACCGCCACAGTGGCCGGCGTGATCGCCGAGCGCACGGCGTCAATGTCGTTGTACGGCACGTGCGCGAATCCCTGGAGCAGGGGAGCGAATCCGTCCTTCAGTTTTTTTTGCCCGCTCGCTGAGATGCCGGCTATCGTACGGCCGTGAAATGAGTTTTCGGCGGTGATGATTTCAAACCTGCCTTCCTCTTGGCCAAACCTCCTGGCCAGTTTTAATATCACCTCCGACGCCTCCGCGCCACTATTGCCGAAAAACACACGCCCCTGGGCGAGTCGATTGGTCAAGCCCTCAGCGAGCTGCGCCTGGCCCTCGAAGTGGTAAAAATTAGTGCAATGCATCAGTTTGGCCGACTGATCCGCGAGTGTTTGGACGATCTCTGCGTTGGCGTGGCCAAGGCAGTTCACAGCTATCCCGCCGCCGAGATCGAGGTAGCGTTTGCCGTCTGTGTCCCACACGTAGGAGCCCTCGCCGCGATCAAGTGTTATCGGGAATCGCCCGTAAGTCGGTGCGACGAACTGCTTGAAGCGTTCTATGATTTTCTTGCTCATCGTTCCACAATCTCTGTGCCGACTCCTCGGTCTGTAAAAATCTCCAAGAGCAACGAGTGGCTTAACCTGCCGTCGATAAAAAAAACTTTTTCGACTCCAGTCGCAACCGCCGTTACGGCGCTGTCTACTTTCGGAATCATGCCTTTCGAGATCACGCCGCCTGCCTTGAGCGCCTCGACCTCGGCCACCGGCAAATGCGAAATCACACTCGCCGGGTCGTCAGGGTTTTGCAATAAGCCCGGCACGTCGCTCATGTAAACCAGGCGCTTCGGCCCAAGCGCGATCGCCGCCTGCCCTGCAGCGACGTCGGCGTTGCAGTTGTAAATCTGACCGTCCTCACCTGTGGCCGTTGGGCTGATCACTGGCGTGATGTCCTGCGCGATACATTCGAGCAGCGGTGCGGTGTTCACCCCGGTGACTTCACCGACCAAGCCTATGTCGAGCGTTTCGCCCGCTTGGTTAAGCGGGCGAAACGGTTTGCAACGAAAAATCTCTGTGCCGGAAAAACCACGAGCCTTACCGCCTAGTTCGTTGATCATCCCAACGATGCCGGGGTTGATCTTCCTCGACAAAACCTGCTCGACGACCTCGACCGACTTCGGCGTCGTCACGCGATACCCTTGCTCGAACCGGGTCTCGACGCCTGCCTGCTCGAGCGCCTGGGTGATCGCCTTTCCACCACCGTGCACGATGACTGGATTGATGCCAACCGCCTCGATGAATACGACATCGCGCGCTACGCCGCTTCGTATCGCCGGGTCGGTCGAGTCCATAAAGCTGCCGCCGTACTTGATGACAAACGTCTCCCCCCGAAACCGCTGCATATACGGCAACGCCTCAAGCAATGTATCCGCCTTGGCTATGAGATTGTCCATTTCTTAGCCCCCGAGCGATGAGGGGTCTTTGATGTCGCCTTTGTTGAACTCTACGTACGCCTCGGTAAGGTCGGCAGCATGGAGTACGGCGGTGGCCTTGCCGAGGTTTAGGTTGATGTGCAGGTCGAACTCGATCGGTTCGACTGCCTTGCAAAGCATCCCGAACGCGGTGTGCGTGGGCCGTCCTTTTTTGAGCGAGTATATTTTTTTACGTGAGCCGCTTGCGCTGTAGGCGATGTCCACTTTTTCCTCGACAACCTTGGCGGGGGAGTAGCCGAGCGCGTCGATGATCCTGCCCCAGTTAGGGTCGCCGCCGCTCCAGCTTGTCTTCACTAGCGCGCTGTTGCCGACGGCCTTCGCCGCCGCGTCGGCGTCGGCGAACGACTTGGCCCCGGTAATGCGAACGGTGATGACTCGGCTGATGCCTTCGCCGTCGCGCACGATCATCTTGGCCAACGTGAGGCAAACGTGATTGAGCGTGGCTTGAAACGTTTTCAGATCGGCTGCGCCCAACTTGCCGTTGCCGGCTAAGCCGTTGGCCAACAGCAGCACGGTGTCGTTGGTGCTCATGTCGCCATCGACGGTGATGCAGTTGAAACTTTGTGCAACGGCTTCGCGGAGACACTTTTTCAAATTGGCCGCATTGACGTTTGCGTCGGTGGTGAGGTAGGCGAGCATGGTGGCGTGCAGGCCTTGCGGCGTGGAGGCGGGCCGCGCGCCGGTCGGGCTCATGCCGGGCTGGATCATTCCCGCGCCCTTGGCGATGCCGCCGAGCCTCACCGTTTTACCGCCAAGCCGAAACTCGACGGCTATCTGCTTGGACTGCGTGTCGCTCGTCAGGATGGCCTCGGCAGCCTGCGCGGCGCCGGCCTGGGTGGGCTGGAGTTGCCCGGCGACGGCGGTGATGCCCTTTCTAATGTTCGGCATCGGCAACGGGACGCCAATCCGGCCGGTCGAGCCGACGAGCACGTCGGAGGTTTTCACGCCAAGCGCTTGGCCGGTGAGCGCAGCCATTTCGAGCGCGTCGGCCAAGCCCTGCGGGCCAGTGCAGGCATTGGCGTTGCCGGAGTTGATGACCACAGCACGCGCGCTGTTGTTGCGCAAATGCGCGACGCAGAGCTTCACCGGCGCAGCGCAAATCTGGTTTGTCGTGAACATCCCGGCAGCCTTCGCCGGGACGTCGGATACGATAAGCGCAAGGTCGCGTTTTTGACCCTTGTCGCTGCCTTTGCCGGTGCCGAGTGTTTTGACATCGCAAAACTGTGCCGCCGCTCGGAAGCCAAGCGGCGTGGTGATCGATCCCCTGATTTTTTTGAACTTGGCCACGGTTTAGATGTGCAACCCGGCGGTTTCGTCAAAGCCAAACCGGATGTTGAACGATTGCACCGCCTGTCCGCTTGCACCCTTGATGAGGTTATCTTCCGCGCTGAAGACGCGCAGCCGCTGAGTGCGAGGATCGGCGGCCCAGCCGATTTCGATTGTGTTTGTGCCGGTGACGTTTTTAGTATCGGGCAATCGGCCGCTGCCGGTGAGTCGAACGAACGGTTCGTCGGCGTAGCGCTTGGCTAGGCAGTCTGCGATGGCGTCCGTCCATTGGGTAAAATCGTCCGCTTGGCCAGACGCGGGGGCGAGGTAAAGCGTGGTGAGAATGCCTCGGTTCACCGGAACCAAGTGTGGGGTGAATTGAATGGTGACCGGAGAGCCGTTGGCCAAGCTGAGTTCCTGCTCGATTTCGGACAGGTGCCGGTGCTTGGGCACGCCGTAAGGCCGGAGGCTCTCGTTGCACTCGACGTACAAAAAAGCTACGTCGGCCTTGCGTCCGGCGCCGCTGACGCCGCTCAGCGAGTCGGCGATGATTTGCTCGGGATCGATCAACCCGGCTTCAAGCAGCGGAATAGTGGGCAGCAGGATGCTCGTCGGGTAACAGCCGGGCGAGGCGATGAGCGTAGCGTTGGCAATGCCATCAGGCCGGATTTCTGGCAGGCCGTAAACAGCCTTGGGCAGCCACTCCGGCGCGGGATGTTCGGTGCCGTAAAATTCGTTGTACGTTTCGGCGTCGTTTAACCGGAAGTCGGCGCTCAGGTCGATCACCGTCACCCCGAGCTGGGCCAACGGTACGGCAAACTCGGCGGCCACACCGTGGGGCAAGGCGAGGAAAACGGCCTGCGCCTTGTCTGCGAGGAGGTCGATTGACGGCTCGGAAAACGTCAGGTCACTGGCTCCGGCATGGCTGGAGAAGCGCGGGAAGACAGAGGTTACCGCTTGGCCGGCGTACTGGCGCGAAGTCAGCACCGACAGGTTGACGTGCGGATGCTTGAGAAGGAGGCGCACTAGTTCCTCGCCGGAGTAACCGGAGGCGCCCACGATCGCGACGTTGATTTTTTCCTCTGACATGATGATGGAATTTTGCGGCCAACGCTTGGTCAATGTTGCTTGAAATGACGGTACCGGAAAACAGAAAACCCCGCCAGCGTTTCAACCAGCGGGGCTCGAAAAGTGATACAATTTAGCGTTTGCTGAACTGGAAGTTCTTCCGTGCGCCGGGTTGGCCAGGTTTCTTTCGCTCCTTCTTGCGCGGGTCACGGGATAGATGGCCGGCATCCTTGAGCGCTTGCCGCAGCTCGCCATTGTATTTCTCGAGCGCGCGGGCAATGCCGAGCCGCACCGCGCCGGCCTGACCGGCGATGCCGCCGCCGGCGACTCTCACGCGGACGTCAGCCTCTTCGCTCAACTCGACGGTCTCGA
Organism: Verrucomicrobia bacterium UBA673; assembly: GCA_002299785.1. Classification (GTDB taxonomy): domain Bacteria; phylum Verrucomicrobiota; class Verrucomicrobiia; order Limisphaerales; family UBA1096; genus UBA1096. The sequence goes on along the minus strand of DBNL01000102.1, from coordinate 25,388 downwards.
GCGGCTTGACCGCGATAGTGCGCTGGTTCTCGACAGTGAAATAGTTCTCCACGGTGCGACCATTGACAGTGATTTTGCCTGAGCCACCAGTCGTCAATCGCACGCGGGCCACAGCGGTCTTGCGGCGGCCTGTTCCCAAATATTCCTCAGTTTGAGCCATATGAAAATCTGTGTTATGTCAGTTCGAGGGCAGCAGGTGCCTGCGCTTTGTGCGGGTGATCCGGTCCGGCGTAAACCTTGAGTTTCTTGAAAATCTGCCGGCCCAGCCGGTTGCGGGGGATCATCCCTTTCACGGCTTTCTCTACGAGCCTTTCCGGATGCTTCGCCCGGACATCCGCCGGTGAAAACTTCTTCAAGCCACCTCGAAAGCCAGAGTAAGAGGTCATCACTTTCTCGGTTTCCTTCTTGCCTGTTAGCACCACTTTCTCTGCATTGATCACCACGACAAAGTCGCCGGTGTCGAGGTGAGGGGTGAAAGTCGGCTTGTTTTTGCCTCGCAAAACATCAGCCGCCTTGGTGGCGACCTTGCCCAGCACAGCGCCGTCGGCATCAATGATATGCCACTTTCGCGACTGCTCGTCGACGGTACGGTTTAGCTTGTCGATCTTTGGTAAATAGGTCTTCATTCAGAATCTCCCGAAGCAAAGGGGCAAGGACAATACCAAAAACCAAAAGCGAGTCAACAGGTTGTTTGAAGAAAAAAAGCAGATTTTTAGAGTTTTTTCAGGAAAACGCCAAGTGTTTGATTGAACCCAGTGATTTCGGAACCTATTTTTTTAAATTCCTGTTAAAAGTACTTCTGGAAACCTGTAAAACGCTGGAATAAGAGTGCTATTTTGCTAGTTTATTTGATTTTCCTAAGCATTAAGTTGTTTTTTAAGAAGTGGGCAGTATAGCCAAAAATTACCAGTGAACTAGAGTAAAACCATTATGTCAGCCCACACCAAGGAGTTTGAGCGCGACAAGACGCGGTGCATGACCAAACGGATCGATTCTCTCTTGCGCCAGGCCCAGTAAAAGTATTACAAGCGCGGCGGGTTGGAAAAAATGACCGAATCGCTTTGTCAGGGGAGTTTGAAAGGTTTCAAGTTTTTAAGTTGGAATAAAGATTTCACGGGGTTTCGTGTCGAGTTTTCGATTTAATATCGATGCAGAGGACAAAAAAAGAAACTCTGTCCATCCATTTTTGTTTTTTGGTTTCCTACGTTTAACGCCTTTAGTTTGCGTGGTGAGGGGTTGTTTCTTGTTATTGACAAGCAACGCCATCAAACAGAAAACAAAGCGCCTGTTGCTTTTTGGGTGCTCAGACGTTTTTTGTGCTGTTTCTGATTTTGTGAGCTTTGAATCGTTAAAAACTGGTCGCCGTTTTTTTATGTTGGCGCTCTCTGCCTTGGTGGTGGCGCCTTACCGGGCCATAGCCAAGCGTTTGACCAAAGGACCGCTGGTGTATCTCACTTGGAGGGTCGACCCCACCACCACCGTCGTTGTCAACTGGATGGACAGCGATGCTCGCAGCAATGACTACGTGTTGTATCGCCACATGACCGCTCCGACCGGGAGTCGGTGGATGCTGGCCCGGGGCTTCAAGCACCTGTTCGCTGACCAGAAGAAACGGATCGTTCACCACGTTGAACTGCGGGGGTTGCAGCCCGACACTGAGTATGTTTTCACCGTCCGCTCGCAGGGGCCGGTTCGCGGCGAGCCTTACTTCAGGTTTCGCACCCTGCCGCGCACCCTCCCGGCCAATTTCCGGTTTGTGACCGGCGGCGACATGATGCACAAACGCAAACACCTCGACGCGATGAACCAGCGTGCGGCACAGCTCAATCCGTGGTTTGCTTTGTTGGGTGGCGATCTGGCTTATGCCAACGCCAGTTCCAAGGAGGTGAGCAAGTGGGACGACTGGCTAGAGTCGTGGATGCTCAACAGCGTGCGACGCTCAGACGGCTGCCTGATCCCGATGGTCGTGGCTATCGGGAATCACGAGGTCGCCGGTGGTACAGGCAAAAAGCCAAAGGATGCCAAATATTTTTACAGCCTGTTTCCACTGCCGGCCAAACGTAGTTTTTACGCGATGGACGTCGGCAACTATTTGAGCCTGATTGTGCTCGACTCCGATCTGACGGAGCGGGTGGAGGGAGAGCAGGCGGTCTGGCTCGAACAGGCTCTGGCCAAGCGCGCCGGGAAGTTTCCCTTAATCTTCCCGTGCTACCACAAGCCCGCTTACGGCACGGCCAAGCCACTCAGTGGCACCAACGATTCGTCCAAGGATCCGTTGGCGCAGAAGATCATAAAGAATTGGTGCCCATTGTTCGACAAGTATCACGTAACGGCTGTTTTCGAGAATGATCATCACACTTACAAGCGCACTCATCGGCTTCGATCCAACAGGGTGGACAAGAAAAATGGTATCCTCTATCTCGGCGACGGTTGCTGGGGCGTCGATACCCGCGCGGTGCCCAAGCCGGGCAAGTTGTGGTACCTAGCCAAGGCGGCGAGCAGGCGGCATCTCATTTGTGTCACGGTTCAAAACGGAAAACCGTCTTATATCGCCTACGAGGCGAATGGGAAAGTGATTGATCAGTGCGTCTGATCCGATACGCTGCCGGGCGAGTTAAAGTTTAACCAATCATGCCTATTTACACGTACCAGACTATTCCGGCGAAGAAAGGACAGAAAGTCCGCCGATTCGAGATCGAGCAGCGGATGAGTGATGATCCGCTGAAGAAGGATCCCAAGACCGGCCTGCCGGTGAAGCGCATTATCACCGGTGGCTCCGGTACCATTTTTGGAGGGTTGAGCGTGATGGCGATGAACCGAAAGAAGGGCGGTTAGCACCCAGTCATGAAACTGCAACCGTTTTTGACGGCCACGCTGATACTTGCAGCGGGCGCATGGTCGGCCAGCGAGGTCAACGCAGCGACTCTATTCTCTCGCGGTGCAACGTGGAACTACTACAAGGGCAACGACCATCCCTCCGGCGGTGACTTGGAGTGGACCGAGTCTGACTTCGACGATAGCGATTGGCCAAGCGGGGCCTCGCCGATCCGTTACGGCGATGGCAACGGCGGCACGGTGCTTGGCGACATGCGCAACAATTACTCCACGATGTTTTTCCGCCGCATCTTTACTGTGGCCAATCCCGCGCAGATTTCCGCACTCGACTTGCATGTGGATTACGACGACGGCTTCGTTGTCTGGATCAATGGCGAGGAGGTGCTCAACGTCGGTGGAGCGGCTGACCTGTCTCATGATTCTTTTGCCAGTATAAGTCATGAATCCGGCAACTTTGAGACATTCGCCCTAGACAATCCCGCACAGTTTCTTGTGGATGGCAAAAACCAGATCGCCATCATGGGATTCAATACCAACTTGACCAGCAGCGACTTCATGATGAACGCCGAGCTGCGCAGTTTTCAGCCGGACAAGTCGCCTCCGAAAGTCGTGTCGCTCAATCCGCCGCCGGGTAACGTCAGTCTGCTGCGCGAGATCACTGTTCGCTTTGGCGAGGAAGTCACCGGTGTCGATGCCGGTGATCTCTGGCTCAACGGTGACCCGGCGATGCAGCTTCGCGGCGGCAACAGGTCTTGGACGTTCACTTTTGCGCCGGTCGACTTTGACGAGGCGATTCTGTCGTGGAACCCGAATCACGGCATCGCCGATATGGCCCGCCCGCCCAACCTGATGGATGCCGGCGCCGCCGCGGCGACGCACCAGTACCGCATTGTCGATGACATGCCGCCCTCGCTGGCAACCATCCTGCCGCCGCCGGGCAGCACGGTGCGCTGGCTGAATAGCGTGCGCCTATTTTTCAGCGAACCGATCCGTGGACTCGAGGTGGCCGACCTACGAGTCAACGGTCAGCAGCCGGTGTCGATCGCTGGTGTTGCCAGCGGCCCGTGGCAGATTGAGTTCGAGCCTGCAGAGGATGGCATCGTGACGATAGCCTGGGTGGCGAACCACGGTGTGAGCGATTTGGCGGCGGAGCCGAACCGACTCGAGGTGGAGGGTTGGCATTACAACGTTGATTCCGATCACGACTTTGGCCAGGTGGTCATCAATGAGTTTCTCGCGGCTAATCGCGATGGATTGAAGGATGACGACGGCGAGGCTGGTGACTGGATCGAGTTGCGAAACAACGGTGGCGTCACGGTCGATCTCGCCGGTTGGTCGCTGAGCGATGACCCAACCAAGCCGGGCAAGTGGGTGTTTCCAAGCGTGACGATCCGGCCAAGCGCGGCGCTGATCATCCACGCCACCGGAAAAAACCGCCGCTTGTTTGGCCAATCGCTGCATACGAATTTCAAGCTAGGCGTAGAGGGCGAGTACCTTGGCCTGTTTAGTCCGGAGCTACCGCGGCGAGTTGCCGACGAGATCGCACCGGCGTATCCCGAGCAGCGCAGCAACATTTCCTACGGCCGCATGGCAACAGGCGAATGGGCTTGGTTTGAGTCACCCACGCCAAGAAGGGCCAACGGTAGCAAGACGATTCGCGGTCTGCTTGCGCCGCCAAAGTTCAGCGCAAAGCGCGGCATTTACGATGCACAATTCCGAGTATACATCACCACTAACGAGCCGGATGCAGTGATTCGCTACACGACTGACTATTCTAATCCGACCGCGTCCAACGGAAAGAAGTATGTCAATCCGGTGGAGGTGAGAAGGACAACTATTGTGCGAGCAGCTGTGTTCAAGAGCGGCATGCTTCCGTCGCGAGTGGAGACGCATACGTTTGCTTACAACCTTGGCGAGTCGGTGACATCGCTTCCATTGATTTCACTGGTGACAGAGCAATCCAATCTGCGGGGGAACACGGGTATCATGGAAACAAACCCTCGCAATACGACAAAGCGCGGCATTGCCTGGGAGCGGCCGGTCTCAATGGAGCTGATTTATCCCGACACCGGTGAGACGCTTCAGGCTAATGCTGGCCTGCGGGTGCAGGGTGGCGACTATATCCGAGGGCGCTACAACCCAAACTCAGGTCCGCCGGCTGGGAAGTATTCCTTTCGCCTCTATTTCCGAGGCGATTACGGGCCAGGGAGACTGCGCCATGATGTTTTCCCTGAGTTACAGGTTAAGGATTTCAATCACATTGTTTTGCGGGCCGGGATGAATGATCATTCGAATCCGTTCATCATCGACGAGTTGGTTCGTCGACTATCCGCGGACATGGGACAGATCTCTGCACAGGGAACCTTCATGAACCTTTATTTAAACGGTTCAAACAAGGGCTACTACAACCCTACACAGCGTATTGACAGCGACTTTCTAAACTCGTGGAACGGTAGCGATTCGGAGTGGGATATTATCGCGCAGTTCGGTGAACTTCGGGAGGGCGACACGGTGAAGTGGAACCTGCTCAAGAGTGCTTTGAAGAGAAATCTCACCATCCCGCAAAACTATTCGGCTGTTGAAAGGCTGTTGGACATCGACAATTTCATCGACTACATCATGCTAAACGT
>DBNL01000102.1:0-19542 GCA_002299785.1 Verrucomicrobia bacterium UBA673 | reverse complement strand
GTGCCCGGCGGGAAGTGGCGGTTTCTCGTTTGGGACGCCGAATGGTCGTTCGGCAACAACGGTCGAAGTGTCACCGGTAACAACCTCACCAGTGGCCCGCTGGCCGGTGGTTCAGATATCGCTGTTTTTTACAGGGCGCTTCAGAAAAATCCTGAGTTTCGAATGCGTTTTGCTGATCGGGTACAGATCCACTACTTTAATGATGGCGCTCTAACTGACGAGAACGTGCTCCGCCGTTTCCGGGAAATGAAGGAACAAATATCGGGTGTTCTGCGAAATCTAAACTCATCTGTCGAGACCAGTTGGGTGCCGCGCCGCCGTGCTATCGTCATGAGCCAGATGGCGACGCAGAATATCCAGGCATCCGACAACGCACCACAATTCAGCCAGTCAGGAGGCGCGATCCCTGTAGGTTACCGTCTCAAGCTCACGTCGCCAGATGGCGAGATTTACTACACGCTCAATGGCAGCGATCCGCGCCGTCCGGGGGAGGTGGCCGAGACGGGTAAAACCATCCTCACCGGCTCGGCCGAAAAGAGGGTGCTGGTGCCGTCTGCGGACAACGGCGGCGACGCACTTGGCAACACATGGCGCGGGGGCAAAGTGCCGTTCAATGATGAAGATTGGGACACCGGCACCGATGGAGTAGGCTATGACGAGAATACCGATTACGACCCGCACATAGGCATCGACGTTGACAGCGAAATGAACGACATGAATCAGTCGGTGTTCGTTCGCATCCCTTTCAGGGTGTCGGCAGCGGATCGAAAAAAATCAAACTTCATGGTGCTTAATATGAAGTACGACGACGGCTTCGTTGCATATCTCAACGGCATCCGCGTCGCCAACGCCAACGCTTCACTCAATCCCGCCTGGAACGATGGCGCGAGCGGTCAGCACGACGATGCATCAGCGATGACGTGGGTCAGTTTTGACGTCGGTAAGCACATCAACAGATTGAAAACTGGAAACAATATTCTCGCCATTCATGGCCTTAATGCTGGTCTTGGAAGTTCTGACATGCTTATCAACGCCGAGTTGTCGATTGGTGAACGCAGCGGTGCCGAGATTGCCGACGGTGTGCTTAAGTACACGTCGCCGATCAAGCTTACGGGCGACACCACGATCCGCACCCGCACGATGTATAACGGTCAATGGAGCGCGCTTGTTGAACACTCGTTCCAGGCCGGGCGGGCCGGGTCGCCGATGCGCTTTACCGAGATCATGTACAATCCGCCCGGTGGTAGTGAGTACGAGTTCGTTGAGTTGCATAACAGTGGTACCTTCAATGTACCGCTTGGCTGGCACCGGTTCGACGGGATCGATTTTACTTTTGCCGGCGATACCGTTATCGGCCCCGGCGAGTTTATCGTGCTGGCGCCGGACAAAGATACCGACGCATTCAAGCTGCGCTACCCAGGCTTAGCTGTGAACGGCTGGTACCGCGGCAGTCTATCGAACAACGGCGAGCGGTTAGCTCTGCTTGATGCCAAGTGGCGGCGTGTGGTCGAGGTGGATTATAGTGACGGAGGCGCTTGGCCAAGCTTAGCCGACGGCGACGGTCATTCGCTCGAGTTGGTCGATCTTTTGGTTGACCCCGGCGCGGCGTCGAACTGGCGCGACAGCACTGCAAGGGCCGGATCGCCCGGCGTAGCCAGCACGGTCGTGGAGGTGCCGTCGGTCCGCATCAACGAGGTGCACATGCAGTCACCGCTTTCAAGTAATCCGGACTTTGTCGAGCTGCGAAATCTTGGCCAAATGGAGGTCGACATCTCCGACTGGACACTCCGTGATGGCGACGAGAACTCGTTCACTTTCCCCGATGGAACCGTGCTTGGCGAGGCGGGCCTGCTCGGCATCTGGTGCAGTACGGCATCTGGCGATGGGTTGCGGGCTGGCTTTGGCCTTGGCAAAGATGGCGACTCGGTTGCGTTGTTCAATGCCGACGGACTCCGGGTCGATGCCGTGACTTTCGGCGCCATTAGCTCTTCGATTGTCCCCACGGCCAAAGGCTGGACGACGGCCAGGCCGACTTTCGGCACGCCGAATCAGCCTACGCAACCGGCGACCCTAACTAATCTCGTCATCAACGAGTGGCTTGCCGATCCGGCGGATGGCGGGCGCGACTGGCTCGAGTTATTCAACCCCGATGCAAATGCCCCAGCACTCATCACCGGCCTGCACATTCGTGTCGATCAGCAGGTCGATGGGCTTCATCGCATCGGCACCATTCCGCCTCGCGGCCACATGCGTGTCTGGCTCGATACCGGCTCTGGCGCGGGCCATGTCGATCTTTCGCTGCCATCTGACGGTGCAATTATCACGCTGATCACTGCGGAGGGTATCGAGTTCGCGACTATGAGCTATGGGAAGCAACGATCCGGCGTATCGGAAGGTCTGCAGCCTGATGGCAGCAGCCGAAAGGTGAAGTTCACCAAGGGATCAACGCCCGATGCACCGAACATTGTCCCAGTGTTCAACGGACCACGAATCAACGAAGTGCTTGCGTTCAGCCACAATGGCTTATCTGACTGGGTTGAGCTTCACAACGATACAGGATCGAATGTGTCGCTAGACGGCGTCAGCCTTTCGCGCCGCGCCGATGGTGTTGGTGATTGGATGTTCCCCATTGGCACGAAGTTCAAAAAAGACAGTTATCTTGTCGTACGGTTTGATGGCAGCGAGCCCTCTGGCGAATTTAACACAGGCTTCTCGCTTCCGGCTGAGGGGGGCGGTGTATACCTGTTCGATCCAGACGGCTTTCTCGCCGACTCTGTTGAGTACGGCTTTCAAGTGCCCGCCCGCCCGATCGGCATGAGTTCGGGCGGTTGGAAGTTGCTGGAGGGACCGACCCCAGGCAAGCCGAATGCATCTCCGGTCGTGCTGGCCAATCCGACTAATGTTGTATTCAACGAGTGGATGGCGAAACCAGCTTCTGGTGCGGACTGGTTCGAGCTGTACAACACGGAAACCAAGCCGGTGGATCTCGGTGGCATGACGCTAACAGACGATCCTACGGCGGTGGGCCGTGGCAAGTTTGTTATACAGGATTATTCTTATGTCCAGGCGGGAGGCTGGGTGCGCTGGGTGGCCGACGGAGCCGCCACGGCGGGCCATGTGAACTTCAGCCTGCGTGGCCACGGCGAGTTGCTGCGGCTCTACGGTAGCCGGCGCAGCGCGATCGACGAGGTTGAGGTTTTCAACCAAGCCGAGGGCATCTCGCGTGGAAGGCTGCCTGATGGCGCCAAGGCGTTGAAGAATTTCCCTCTCACTCCCACGCCAGGTAGCGGCAACTATCTGCCAATTATGAGCGTCGTTATCAATGAGGTGTTGTCGCACACCGATGCGCCGCTCGAGGACGCTATTGAGTTACACAATTCCAGCGACTCGACGGTGGACATCAGTGGCTGGCTGCTTGGCGATTCAATCGACTCATCCACGCAGTTTGTCATTCCAAAAAGTACGATATTGGCGGCGGGCGGCTACAAGGTGATTTACGAAGACGATTTCAGCCGAGGTGGCTCTGGGTTCAGCCTCAATTCTGCTCACGGTGAAACGATTTACCTCTCAGCTGTCGGCACAAGCGGAAGGCCAAGCGGCTTTCGAGCTGTTCAGGTGGTTCCGCCGTTGGCCAATGGCGTCTCCGTTGGCCGGGTGAAAACCAGTTTTGGTACGCATTTCGTGTCGTTGGCCAGACGCACATTCGGCAATGATTCTCCAGAGTCGGTTGTCGCGTTCCGCGAGGGAGGGGGAGCGCCCAACGCCAAGCCGCAAGTCGGCCCGGTCGTCATCAGCGAAATCATGTACGAGGGCCAGCTGAACATAGACGACCTTGGCTCGGCGCAGCTCGAATACGTCGAGTTGCATAACATCAGCAAACAGGCCGTGCCTTTGTTCAATCCGGTTGAACCGCAAAACACGTGGCGGATTCGAGGCAGCGTGAAACTGGACTTCCCGGCAAATACTACCCTGTCGCCCGGTGGTTATCAGTTGATCGTCGGTTTTGATCCGGTTGCCGAGTCTGTAGTTGCGGCGAGGTTTCGCGAGCATTACGACTTGCCAAGTGGCGTGACAATTGTCGGGCCGTTCGATGGCCGCTTGGGCAACGGCGGCGAGACGGTGCGCCTGCTGCAACCCGATAACACGCAGGGCCTCGGCCAAGAGGACGCCGGGTTTGTGCCGTATCTGCCTGTGGAAAACGTGTCGTACGACAACCGCAAACCTTGGCCAAGCGATGCCGACGGCACCGGGTTTTCGCTGCAACGCAAAGCATCCAACAAATTCGGCAACGAGCCGAACAACTGGCTCGCCGCCGCGCCGACTGCGGGTCGGGCGAACGCCAAGACTGCCGACGTCGATCGCGACGCCGACGGCATGGACGACGCATGGGAGCTGGTGCACAAGTTGAATCCCACTAACGCATTCGACGCGATGGCCGACGCCGACAACGACGGCGTCACAAATCTCGGCGAGTTCCGAAGTGGCACCGACCCGAACGATGGGGACAGCCGATTCCTTATCCAGTCGATCGAGGTTGCTGGAGGTCGCGTGACGATTTATGTGCACGTATCGCCGGGCCGCCGTTATTGCGTCGAGTTTTCAGACAAAGTGAACGGCGGCTGGATCAAGCTGGCTGAGTTCACTACCGACGCCGGCCAGCGCCTGGCCAAGGCCGAGAGCATCGCCCCGCTTGCTCAAGCCCGCTTCTACCGAATCCAATTGGTGGAGTAACAGAGTTAACTGCTTGGCCAAGTGGCTTTAGGTTAATGACTTGGCTGCGGCGGCGATTGCGCCAGAGGTCAGGCCGAAATGCTCCCAAATCTCCTCATGACCCTCGGATGGGGCGATGCGCGGATCGACGATTCCGATGTGCTCGGTTTTCGCACTGGTGCAGCTCGCGGCGGATAGCACCAAGCCGGCGAAGCCGCGAACCCCGGTGGTGCGCGTGCCGATGATGCCGTCCTCCACTGTCACGACGCCGTCGTATTCCCCGAAGATGCCATCGAGGAAACCGTCCGGCAGCGGCAGGCCGTTGATGACGTAAACATCCGCCGAGCCGCCGAGTTGTTCCGCCGCCTCAAGCGCGATGCCGGCGGTCGCACCCAGCGCGAGGATGGCGATCTTCGCGCCGTCATGTTTGCGGAGCGGGGTGACGGCTTCCCACTCGCTGTCGGTGTTGTAAAGCGCGTTGCCCTGTTCGTTGGAGAGGACGAGCAGGTTGTCGCGCGGGATGGCGACAATGTGCGCACCGTAACGGGCGCAGGCGTCCTTTACCGCTACGAACGCACCACGGGCATCGGCCGGTGCGTAAAAGCGATCGACGTATGGTAGGTAACCGATTGCCAGCGTGACCCAGTCGAGGCTCCAGCCGGAAAAATGATCGCGGCCGGTGCAGGCGCCAACGTGGCTCATGTGCATAATCACGTTTAGCCCCTCATTGACGCCGTTGAGGTTGCGCTGGTAGCGCCACAATTCGAGGCCTTCTCGGGCGATGCCCTCAAAGAACGCGGAGAAGGTGGAGACCACGTTGACCTGCGGCTTGTACGAGCTCATCGCGAGACCGTCGGCGACTAGCAACGCGGCCAGCTCCTCGATGCTCAGCTCGATCTGGTTTTGTGCCGGGATTTGTGCGGCGGCCTTGCCGAGCTTGGTTGATGGGTTGAGATCGCAGCTCACGATGAACACATCGTTCGGGTGCGCCTTGGCCACGGCGGCGTAAGCGACCTCGGATCCGGCGCGGGCACTGGTTTTTTTGCCGACCCCCGGCAGGCTGACCTCGGCCAACTGCTCGGTGCTGAGCGTGAGATTGGCCGTGCCGGCAGCGGGGCGGGCGTTGGTGGTCACCTCGACCTTGGCGGCTGCGGAAATCTCGTTAAAAGCCACCTGCTGTTCGGGGGTGCGGGTTAGCATTGGGTTGGCCAGCACCTCGGCCTCGTCGCGGCCCTTCATATGGCCGTCGTGATGTCCTTCACCGCCCGGTAAGTCGTTGACCAGCAACAGGCATTCAAGCATCGGGCCGATATCGCGATAGCTCATCATTGCGCCCGGCACCCAGATTTCCTGATCCATCGAGACGCCGTGTTTGCTTGTGATCGCCTCGACCTCGGCGGCGATTCCGAATCGCTCGGCCAGCCAGTTGAAATCCACTTTTGTACCGTCGGCAGACGAGTAGCCCGTCGGGTAAATCATGGTGGGGCGGCCCTCCATCGCGCGGGCGTTGGCCTGCTTGTAGGCTTGGAACATCTCGGCGGTGTCGAACAACGACGTCGTCTCGATGATCTCGACACCCATCGCCTCGACGATCGGACGCGGATCCTTGTCCATCACGTTTTTATTCGAGTCGGATAACTGGATGCCGTTGCGCTGCATGACGAAGGTCAGCGGCAGGTTGCCGATATCGGCGGCGTTGAAGCCGTTCAGCGCCTGGCCGGCGATCCAGCCGGCGTCGCCGCAGTGGCAGACCACCCACGATTGCGGGTTTCGCGCGCGCATGCCCATCGCCTGGCCGGCGGCGACCGGAATCATCACGCCTAGGCGTCCGCCGTTGAGTTGCGTGCCGCCCGGCACCCACGACACATGGCCGGGAACGTCGAGCCCGCGACGGAACTGGTGCACCACTGAGTCTCGATCGAGGAAGCCAAGCGCGCCGAGTGACGAGTAATAGCCGATGCTGGCGTGGGCGTTCTCAATCGTGTAATGGACCTTGTCGTAATCGGTGGCGGCGAGGGTGAGCATCAGGCTGGGGATCAGGTCAAGGCCGCCGCCGAGGTGGTCGAGTTCGCCGATGGTGGCCAGCGACGCCAGCGAGGAAATGGAGATGCGTGCCGCTTCGATCTCAAGCGCCTGCAAAGTGGCGATCTGCTTGGCGTCAAGCGTCTCGGTGCCGCCCACGTCGATCTGCAGCGGCAATACCTGTGAGGTGACGCTGGGACGCATGTACTTTGAGTCGGCGATGAGTTGGTCGTTGCGATCCTGTTGAGCCTTCCAGGCTGCCTGCGAATAGTTACTCATAAATTTTTTGCTGTTTTGTGTAGGACGAACAAGAGAAGCGTGCTATTTGCCGATCCAAACGGAGTGGCAATTTGAGCACAAATTTGAAAAAATAAAGAAAAATTGTACAATCGCTTCGCCAAGGATCATCAGTAGAGGAGGTATTTGGCGCGTTGCTGGCGGAACCGGGCCTCGTCCCCGGCCCACGACTTGACGATGGCCGCGCCAGAACGGCCGGCGGCGAGATCGCGCCGGATCGAGTCGGTGCCGTTGACTTTGTCGAACATGTTAAAGCTGTGGCCGCTCTTGACGCGGGTGGCGAAGATGTCGCGCTTGGCCACGGCGCGTACGGCGTCGAGGATGTGGTAGTTGATCGCCATGAGCGGCGCGGTGGCGGGGTTGGTGAATCTGATGCGGACGCCTTTGTAGGTGCGGTCTTTCACGCGGCGACTCTTGAAGCGGATCGGCTCGAAGCGCACGCCCGGCAGTCGCCGGTTGTTGAGTTGGAGGGCGATGCCGGTGGCGTTCATCCAAGTGGAGGCGACGCACTCGAACGGCATGCCTTCGCCGATGCCGATGCTGAGTCTGCTGCCCGCGCCGAGTTCGCCGAGCACGCCGGTGGAGACGTAGTGCAGCGGCGAGTCGCCGTGCGGGATGTTCGGCGAGGTGGGAACCCACTTGAGGCCGGTGCCGCGCCAAGTCATAGAGCGGGTCCAGCCTTTCATTTTGATGATGAAGATTTTAGGGCGGTGCCTAATCCAGCCTTCGCTGCTGATCATGTAGGCCAACTCGCCGGCGGTCATGCCATATACGTAGGGGATTTTCCATTGGCCAACGAGCGACTTGAAGCGGGGGTTGAGAATGAGTCCTTCGACGCGTTTGCCGCCAAGCGGGTTAGGGCGGTCGAGCACGACGAACTCGACGCCGGCCTTGCCACATTCCTCCATGCACAACCCCATCGTGCTTATGAACGTGTACGAGCGCGCGCCGGTGTCCTGTATGTCGTACACGAGGCAGTCGATTTTCTTGAGCATCCCCGGCGTCGGTTTACGGACGGGGCCGGGGCCGTAGAGCGAGTAGATTGGCAGGCCGGTGCGGCGATGGGTGCTGTTGGGGAACTCCTTGCCGGCCGGCACTCGGCCATCAATGCCGTGCTCCGCGCCGAACAACGCGACGAGATTGACCTTTGGCGACTTGTGCAAAATATCGATGACGGAGCGGCCGCGGCCATCGACGCCGGAGGGGTTTGTCAGCAGGCCGACGCGTTTGCCTCGCAGCGTCCTGAAGTCGCGCATGGCAAGCGACTCGTTGCCGAGGTAAACGCGCGCCTGAACGGCAGCACAACTGGAAATTAGAAGGGCAAAACTCAGCCAACGGGTCACGAAACGCATACCGAAAACTAGTCAGCCAAGCGCCTAGCCACAAACCATTTGTGGCTACTCGTCGCCGGGGGAATCGGCGACGGCGCGGAGGTAGTCGAAAGCGAACAGGCCGGTGCTATGGCCGTCCTCCCACACCGGTTTGATGGCATAGCCACCGACGAATTCGAGCGAGCGAATATGAAACGAGGAGATTTTGTACGGACGCTTGGGGCCCTTGTGAAGGTTTCCCATAACGTCGGTTTCACCTTTGCAACTGGCGCAGGGGCAGGCTTTACGCAGTTTGTCCAAGCGTACGAAAGACTCGCTGTCATCGTCCCACTTGATCGCCAACTCCTCGCCGATAACCTGTATGTCAATTGGTTGCAATTTGCGGTGAGTTCCGGAAACAAAAAAGAGGAGCTGCCAAAGGACAACTCCACTTATTGAAAAGCAAACTACTTGTTCGGCTGCGGTGTGGTGCGCAGGTACGACTTGATGGTGGTGAAGCCTTTCGGGAACTTTGCTGTCGCCTCCTCGTCGGATAGGGTTGGCACTACGATACAGTCCTCGCCGTGCTTCCAATTGACGGGAGTGGCCACGGAATGACTGTCGGTCAGTTGCAGGGCGTCCACTACACGTAAAATCTCGTCGAAGTTGCGGCCAGTTGCGGGCGGGTAGGTGATCGTCAGGCGAATCTTTTTGTTCGGGTCGATGACGAATACTGAGCGCACGGTAAATTTCTCGGCAGCGTTTGGGTGGATCATGTCATACGCGGTTGCCACGGCGCGGTCCGAGTCGGCGATGATCGGGAAGTTGACAGTGGTGTTTTGCGTCTCGTTGATATCGTTGATCCATCCGTGGTGATCCTCGAGCGAATCGACACTGACTGCGATCGTCTTGACGCCGCGCTTCTGGAACTCCGGCTGGAGTTTTGCTGTGTAGCCGAGTTCAGTAGTGCACACCGGTGTGTAGTCTGCGGGATGAGAGAACAAGATCGCCCAATTATCGCCGATCCACTGATGGAAGTCGATGTCACCTTCTGTTGTCTCCGCTTGGAAATTCGGAGCTTCATCGCCCAGTCTTAGTGCCATTTTTCTTTGGAGTTGATGTTTAATATGTCTTCCCGTTGGCGTGGCCAAGGGCCTGTCTTGCTAGCGAAACCGGCTTTCCATGTCAATGATTTATACAGCTTATTGGCCAACTTGTTAGACAATAAGTGTATTTCTCTATTGGGTATCAGCCAAGTTCAGAAGCGTAAGGTGGTTAATGCCTTAATGGCAAACTCACTCTGGCGGAGGGAGAATAAGTGATCCTCGTCGCCGTAGTTTTGGCGGATGACAGCGAGAAACTTTTTGCCAGGCTTAAATTCCCAGAAGAAGCGGGTGCTGTAGCCTATGGATTCCGAGATGTCATCATACTGGATGAAGTGCGACCATCCCATATCGGGAGTGAAGTTGATCCGAATGTTTCCGGAGGCGACCTGTGCGTCGAACTCGGCTCTAGGCAGTTCGAAATGGTTGAAGCTGTACCTAAGGCTCGTATTGAGCCACTTTGACGGATCAAAACCAATCTGGAAATAGGCGGTTTGTTTCTCTCCGTGATACCAGTCACCTAACTCATAGCCGAAATCACCATTGATTAAGCCGGAGTCCCTGAGTTCGAAGTCCAAGACGTATTTGGTCATCCAATATTCGCCGGCTGGCACGATGCCACCGCCAGAGATGTCGAAGTCGTGATCCGGCTTGTCGTATTCCTGCTCGATTTTGAAGTAGACATTGTGGCCAGATTCAAAATCCAAGTATGGAATGTAGAAACTATGCTGCTGCGACTCAATGTTGTTGTCGAGCGCGGTGTAGATAGAGTTCCTATAACTTAGGTGATATTTCCGCAACCAGTCGACATTTTCCGGTCTTGGTCGATAGGAGAAGGATGATCCGAATCGACGAATTCCGGTTCGGCGGGTGAAGCCGAGCTTGGGTTTAAATTCCTCGTCGACTTGATAAAATGACACTTCGGCTTCGATGAGATCGTTCGGGTAGCTGATATTTGCTCCATGGGCGTAGTTCCAATCGGTGTCATCGTCGAAATTAGCCATTGTGTAAACGCTGGCACGAAGTGTCTTATCGGTGAGGAACTTTGTTGTCCGGTAGTTGAAATCTGTACCGATCATGTATGCATCCTTGTCAGAATTAGGGTCACCCATGGTGCTGATCATACCGATTGACGATTGTTCAAGAACGTTGCGTGAGATGCGCGTCACAAATACATTTTGGCTGCCAATACCGTTGTGCTCGTCGAGCATGGCGCCAATCATGCCGATGTTATATTTGCCGATTCGACCGGTGATTTTGGTGGCCAAATTGATGGGGACAGGGTGTCCGCTAAGAGTAAGGCCAATACGCCGACTGAAGAATGGGGTACTCGACTGTGATCTCGAACGACGCGAGGATGGGCCAAACTGAAAAATACCTGAATCCTTTAGAAAAAAGTCACGTTTCTCTGGATACTCAATAGAAAAGCGGGTGAAGTTGAGTTGTCGGTAGTCGACCTCCGTTTCGGCAAAGTCGGTGTTCACTGAAAGGCTGGCGCTCAAGTTTGGAGCCAAACGATAGGAAATGTCGCCTCCAAGGTCGCCCAGTGTGTTTCCATTGCCGGTATCGTTCTTGTATTGGTATTTGGCTATACTGTATGGGCGGACTTCCCACTTGGTGATATTGGCAAGCCCCTCTAAGCCACGGATTTCGCCTGCATTTCCCATGGAAGAGGTTCTGAGCTGGCGCCCCTCGCTGTGCCAACGACCACGTTCGTTTTTCCGACGAATCGTTCGGGAGATGTTGAAACCCCAAGTGGAATTGCGGGGATTGAAAGCGATCGAGTCGAAGGGGATGGCAATTTCACTGAACCAACCATTGTTACTGATTTGGCTTTTGCATTCCCAGATCGCGTCCCAATTACTGCTGGAATGAGAGTTGTTGTTAATTAATGCGTCATAACGTAAGCCGTTTGGATTAATTGTGAAATTGTAGCCATTGCGTCTGTCCAGAAAAGTATCGATAGCAATATAGATATAGTCATCCTCCATTGGGAAGTCATCCCGAGTCATGCCTCGGGCGAGGATTTTCTCTGGCTCAGAGTCGTAACACCAAATGCCGACGTAGAGGGCACGAGTATCGTAGAGGACGCGAAACTCAGTACGCTCGGTCATCGGCACGCCGTTCCCGGGCTCATCTTGAACGAAGTCGCCGGCGGCTGGGGCTTTCTGCCAGGCAGCATCATCCATCACGCCGTCAATCACTGGCGGTTGCTCCACTCGCAGAGCGGTGATCGATGGGCGCGGCTTGATCTGGTTTGCGACTGTCCCTTGGTCAGACAAGGCGAAGCCTGCGCAGCAAGTTAGCGCGACTCCAAGGTATAGAAGTTTTCGCATTCAGGTTGAACTGGTGTCAATTGCGGTGACTTGGTTTTGGTCAAGGCTTGGCAAGAGACGCGGTAGCGTGCCGTCACATTCAGGAAAAACAAGAGGAACCTATTCACAGTCCGCTTGACCTTATTCGCGTTCATTTGCAGTTGGGAAACAACTTACGAAAAGCGCTTGGCCACCGGGATGCGACGGCCGACGCCAAACGCCTTGCTGGTGATCTTGATGCCGGGCGCGGCTTGGCGGCGTTTGTACTCGTTGATGTTAATCAATCGGATGATCCGCTGGACCGTCGCCTCGTCGTGGCCGGAGGTGATGATCGCCTCGGTGTCCTGCCCGTCGACCACGTACGCCTCGAGGATGCTGTCGAGCACGTCGTACGGCGGCAGCGAATCTTGGTCGACCTGGTCGGGCCGCAGTTCGGCGGACGGCGGCTTGGCGATAGTGGACTCGGGTATGATTTGGCGCTTGTGGTTGATCCACTTGGCTAGGCTGTAAACCTTGGTCTTGGGTAGGTCACTGATCACGGCCAGGCCGCCGCACATATCGCCGTAGAGCGTGCAGTAGCCGACAGCCAACTCGCTCTTATTACCAGTTGTTAGGAGTAGCGAGCCGAACTTATTGGACATCGACATCAGGATGTTGCCCCGTAGACGCGCTTGCATATTCTCCTCGGTTGTATCCTCGTCGTGTCCCTCGAAAATGTCCCCCAGCTGCGACTTGAGTTGCTCGAACACCGGTTCGATCGGCACGACGTCGTACCGAATGCCCAGTGCCTGGGCCAGGCCTTCCGCGTCGTCGAGGCTTCCCTGCGACGAGTATTGCGACGGCATGGCGACGCCCCGGACGTTCTCAGGGCCAAGCGCATCGACGGCGACCGCCGCTGTCACCGCCGAGTCAATCCCGCCGCTCAACCCTATGACCGCCGACTCGAAGCCGCACTTGTGCAGATAATCGCGCACGCCGAGCGAGAGTGCCCTGTAGATTTTCTCGTTGTCGTCGGATGTGTCGCTCGACTGTGGCTCGATGGTCTCCGTGTCGATGAGCAGCAGATCCTCGGTGAACATCGCGCCGCTGGCTCCGAGCACCCCGTGGCCGTTGTAGTATTGGCTGCCGCCGTCGAAGACCAACTCGTCGTTCCCGCCGACGAGATTGCAGTATACCACAGGGCAACCGCACTTGGCCGAGAGCTGCGAGAGCAGCACGTGCCGGCAGTGCTCCTTGCCTAGGCTCCACGGCGAGGCAGAGAGGTTGAGCAGCAGCTCCGCGCCGGCGTCGGCGAGTTCGTCGGCGGGACGGCGGTCGTAGCGGCGGTCGTGTAGGAACACTTCGTCGTTCCAGATGTCCTCGCAAATGGTGATGCCTACTTTTGTGCCTAGGATATCGACTGGCGTGTTGTCGGTGGCCGGTTCGAAGTAGCGTTCCTCGTCGAACACGTCGTAAGTCGGCAGCAGCGTCTTGTGGCGGACGGCGCTGACTTGGCCGTCCTGCAGCACGGCGGCGGAGTTTTGCGCTGGGCGGCCGGAGTCGGTTTGGTTGGCGGAGGCGTAGCCCACGACGGCGACCGCCTTGCCGCCGCGCTTGGCCAAGCCCTCGAGAGACTCTTGGTTTCGGCGGAGGAACGCCGGCTTGGCCAACAGGTCGCGCGGCGGATAGCCGCACACCGCCAGCTCGGGCAGGACAACCAGCTCCACGCCGGCTTCGTCGGCACGTCGCCATGCATCGACGATTTTGTCCGCGTTCCCGTCAAAGTCCCCGATTGTTGTGTTGATCTGTGCGATGGCAATTTTCATCTGCCGCTTGAGCAAGTTTATCGGCGAACCGCTCGCGGCGGAAGAAAGAAGCGTGCCGATTGGCCAATGTGTGTTATGGCTGTTTTTGACTCTTGACCGGACTTTCGGAGACGTTACCTTTTCGGGGTGCCAAGGAGCGGCGGTAAAAATAAATCATTGATGGTGGGGCTCGGGATGGATTCCGACGGGCATAAGCGTGTCACCACCGGCGACAATTTTGTCGTCGCGGGTGGGACTCAGGATACTCACGAGCAGATGACCGAGACGGTCGTCAAGATCAACGAGAAACTCACCGAGCGCGGCAAGTGCCTTAACACGGTGGAACGAACGGAGTTCAAGGATATCGCCGAGTCAGTCGGGCTTAAGGAGCAACCCCCGCCACCGGATCCAGAGAACAACTGATTCTCCTCAACAAATCTTGAAATGAAAAAGGCAGCCAGATGGCGGCCTTTTTTTTGAAATAGCTTGCTAACTGACCGCGATGAGCGACACGCGCTCGTTGCGCTCGTTGCGTACCACGCCGTTGGCGCGGGGATCGAGCGATGGCTTGCCGTCTATAAGAAATTGGTAGCGATGATGTCCGTGGTGCAGGTCGATCTGCGTGCTCCACGAGCCGTCAAAATGCCGGTTCATGGCGTGTGAGTTGCCGTCCCACTCGTTGAAATCCCCGATCACGCTCACTTCCTGCGCTTCGGGGGCAATGCAGAGGAAATTGATCGGCTTGGCCATTCCTTTGGCCGAGTAGCGTCCATTCCCATTACCGTTGAATTGTGAGTTATCCATCCTTGCTTGCCCGGCGGAAGCGCCATCACCTTGATCTTTGCCGAGCAAAGGGGGAGGAAAAAACCAAATCCCAGTCGCTGGCGCAAGTGAAAAAGGTTTTTTTGTGCTCGGCCCATCGCCGAGTGTAGCACTGAGATTAGGCGTTCCGACCCTTGAATGTCAGCTCGGCTACGCCGGACTTATCCAGTTCACCGATGCCTTTCTCGATCATTTTGTCGAACTGCCCCTTGGAGGCGGCGGCCATCGGGAGGCTCAGCCCCTCCGCCTGGCCAAGCGCCAGCGCGATGCCGGAATCTTTCGCGGCGTGCGCGCCGGAGAAGTAGCACTCGTGGTCGCGGTCGCGCATGTCCTCGCCATCAGTCTCGAGCACGCGAGAATTGGCGCCGGTCTGCGAGAAAACTTCCATCACGGTGTTAAGGTCGAGGCCAAGCGCGTCTGCCAGGCCCAACCCCTCGGCCAGTCCGGCGGTGTTGATGTTCATCACCATGTTGACCAGCGCCTTAACCTGGGCCGCCTTGCCGGAAGTGCCGACATAGCGCTTGTTAACCGACAATTTGGAGAGCAACTCCTCGACCTTGTCGTAAGTGATTTTTTCTCCACCGAGCATCAGGTACAGCGTGCCATCGCGTGCCTGGGTGATGCTGGAGGCCATGCAGCCCTCGAGCGACTCCGCACCGGCGGCCTTGGCCAAGCCCTCGACCTCCACGTGCACTGCCGGGCTGATCGTTGCGCAGTTGATGAACACCCGCCCCTCAGCGCCGGTGAGTAGGCTGTCGCCCTCGCTACCGAAGATCGTATGCATTGAGGCGTCATCGATCACGACAGTGATGATGACATCCGACAACTCGGTGACCTGGGCCAGTGTCGTGGCGGCTGTTGTGCCAAGTTCGGTGGCCAGTTCGGTGGCGGCTTCGCTGCGAATATCGTACACGGCGGAGACGTTGTATCCGCAATCCTTCAGTCGGCGGGCCATGTTGGCGCCCATGCGGCCGACTCCGACAAATCCTACTTTTTGAGACATGTTTTTTTTGGTTGAAAAAGACCTGAATGTGGCTGGGCCACCTTCAAAAATCGGTGTGCGACTCAGCATAGGCAAAGCCTCGCAACAGCGCACGCCCTTTTTACACTTGGCCAAGCGGGGAGCTTTTTAATCGCAGAGGGCCGTGTCAAACAAGAAATAACCAATTATGGTGTTTCGCCGATAGGGAAGCCGAATTGGGCGGCCTGGCTGATGAAGGTGTGCCTGAGCCTGACCGGTTTCCCGGGCGTTTGGCCAAGCGCGACCGGCACCTCGAACAGCACGCCGGAAACCTGGCATGGACCGTCATCTTCGCAGAAGTAGGCGATCGCCTCGACGCGCACGAGGCCGTCCTCGGCATTGTCCATCAGCGTCACTGGAATGCGGATTATGGCGTTCTCCTTTAGCACACCTGCGGCCTTGGCTTCGCTGATACGGACCGGAGAGTTCTCACCGGCGATGACCTGCCAGCGACTGCCGGCGTCCTCGGTGAAGTGATGGCCGGCGGGGAGCGCGAGGCTCAGCATCAGCACGCCGTTCTTGCCCTGGACCAAGCGCAGTGGTTCGGTGCGAATCGTCGGTGTGCCGGGTAGGTTGGCCAACCGGAGACTGCGCGGCGCGACCGCTTTGTTGGCGGTGGGAACACCGGTTAGCTGGAGCGTGGTCACGTCGAGCGACGCGAGATCGACGACGCGGATCGAGTGGTTGTTCGTATCGGCAACGAACAGCTGTTTGCCCTGCGGGTCAAGCGCGAAGCCGGACGGCTCAGAGAATTGCACGTCCAGTCCGTTGCCGTCGCGGAGGCCGGGCTTGCCGGAGCCGATCCAGCGCCGTATCTCGCCGGTTTCGGGGTCGAGCAACTTAAGTCGATGATTGTACGTGTCAGCGACGATGACCTTGTTTTCCTTTGACCACCATTGAACGCCGAGGACGTGTTGCATGCGGGCTTTTTCGCCGATACCGTCCGTGTCGCCGAACGCGAACAGGTTACGAGGCTTGGCATTCTCGCCGCCGGCGATTGTGCGGGTGGCGCCACTTGTCAAGTCGATCGCGCGCACGCTGCTGCTCTCGCTGTCGGCGATGAACAGTTCGCCGTTGCCGACGGCCAGGCCGGATGGCTGTGCCCACGCGGCGAGCAGTCTGTCGGTGCGGTTGAGGTTTTGCTCGGAGCCGTTGCCGCTGTAGTTTTTCGCGATTTTTTTTCTGAGGTCGTACGACCAAATCTGGTGTGTGCCGGCCATGGCGATGAATACTTGACCGCTATCGATGAACACGTCCCACGGTGTGCTGATCGGTTGCTCGCGGCCGCCTTTGCCGCCGTTGTAGTCGCGCCCCTGCGTGCCGTTGCCGGCAAGAGTGTGGACAGTTTTGGCCTTCGTGTCGACGACGCGCAGCGCGTGGTTCTCGGCATCGGCGACATAAAGGTTGCCGCCGTGGAAGGCGAGGCCCTGCAGACGAAAAAACTGCGCCTCGTCGTAGCCGCCATCGGCCAGCCCAATGCGGCCGGAGCCAATCGTCTCGATGGAATTACCGTCAAGATCTGTGACGACGATGCGGTGGTGGTTCGAGTCGCTGATGAAGAGCCGTCTGCCCTCGGTGTCGATGGCCATTTTGCCGGGGTAGCTCAGCGGTGAGTCGATGCGAAGTTTGTCCTTTTCCGGCGACATCGGGATGGGGTCGTGTCGGAAAAGTTCTTTCGGGTAAAATGCAAGCGCGGCTGTGATGCAGGCGTCGATCAACTCCTTGTTTCCTTCACCGGAGACCATCAGCATGAGGTTGCCCTTAGGTCCGACGACGGCCATCGATGGCCAACTGCGGACACCTATGCGCTGCCACATGTGCATTATGTCGTCGTTCACTACAGGGTGAGCAATCTCGTAGCGCAGCACAGCGTCGCGGATATTTTTGGACACCTTTTCGTTGTCGAACTTGGCCGAGTGCACGCCGACAAACGCAACGGGATAACCGGCGTAGCGCTCCTCCAGTTCGGCGAGGTCTGGCAAAATGTGGATGCAGTTGATGCAACAGTAGGTCCAGAAATCGAGCACGGTGATTTTGCCTGCGAGCTGCTTGCCGAAGGTCAGCGGCGGTGAGTTAAACCAATCCTTGCCGACCGGGAACTCGGGCGCGCGGAGCTGTTCGGCCTGCTGATCTACCCGCTCGATGTGGGCCTTCAGTTGTTCGACGCGCTGGGGGAACTGCGCGCTGCGCGGTGGCAGATCCGCCGATTGGCCAAGCGCTGTGAACCAAGCCAAGGGCAGGGCAATCGCGGCCATTTTGGCCAGTCGGGGTGGTTTGAGTAAATAAGGATGACTCATGTGCCAAAACTGCCGCTGCTTTGATACTGTTGCAAGGATAGTTGAACGGGATGGCTTCAAGTTTCGGGCGGTTTTTCATTGGTTGTCATTAAACCCGATCTCTCAATAAATTTTATCTGTAACTTTTTTTAGTTTTTAACGACTACAGGTTGGCCATTCGATGGTTTTAAATTGAGAATAATAAAATGAAGCTACAAAAAGGAATTTCACTATTTCCCGGTATTTTAATTCAGAGTGGATTAGGCGTGGTAAGGTGGTCGGCGGTTATGAGACAAAGTAATCAGTTTTTGGTTTGCATGGTGGTGCTTGGCCTTCTTCTAGGCTTAGCAAAGCCGGCGGCACAGGAGTATCGACTGCGCATTGGCCAAGCGGAGGGTGGCGGCCACGAGTTGAGGTGGGACGCCGCCGGTGGGCAGGCCAAGTACACTGTCCATTACACAACCGGTCTAGGGAAGTCGCAGTGGTCACCGCTTTCGGCCGGCAGCGCTTGGCCCATCGACACGACAAGTTTCAAGCTGCCGCTGGTGCTTGGCGCATCCACGGGTTTTTTTCGTGTAGAAATTGAGGGTGCCGACGCGCATCAGGTGCGTTGGTTTGCCACTGAAATGTCGGCTCACCCAAGTAATCAGGAGGCGGGTTATCCTGATCCGGAACTGGAGGTGTCATTCGACGATGACTTTATTATTGTCGAGAGCAACGGCATCCCGACGTTTGAGTTTGTGAGCACGACACCGAACGGATTGCGTGGGCAAAATTTTGAATGGGAGATACCACGTTTCCCCCAGTCGGCGGATGAGTTGACACAGATTCCACTGCTTGGCACCGTGGCGATCACGACGGCGGGGCTGCCAATCTACGGGCCGAACGAGGCGCAGATTCCGCATCCGTACGGCGACCCGTACATCAACGGCATCCTCGACTACTGTCACGGCCACACCGGCGGGCAGGCGGACTATCATTTTCACTTTGCACCGACCTGCATGTTCGAGGCGCCGGACGGCACGGAGGAGCATTACAACATCATCGGCTTCGCGCTGGACGGCTACCCGATCATCGCGCGCTATAAGGGCATTCACGGCGAGACCGGCGACGAGGCGTTCGGTTGGCAGGAGGTCAGCGGCTACGAGCCAGACGCCGACTACCGGGAGGAGGTCATCGAGGGGGGCGCCAATTCCACCTACGCATGGGACAATTATAATTACGAGGCCAAGCGCAAGGGGCGCACGCTTGATGAATGCAACGGGCGCGCCTTGGGCAAGGTAAAGCTAGCCAGCGGCGCGACGTTCGACGAGGCGAGTTTTTTCGGTTTCGACTACGGTTATTTTGTCACTGCGGAGTTCCCGTACTTTCTGGCCAAGTACCATGGCACGCCCAATGCGGCTGGTGGAGGCGGAGGCGGCCAACCGGGAGGCGGAGGTGGCCAGCCGGGAGGCGGAGGCGATAGTGTTGTCCGCGTCACTCCGGGAAGTGGCTTGGTGGGGAAACGGTTGACGGTGACCGTGACGTTAAACGGCAATGCACAACCGCCGTTGCCGCCGGTGCAAATTAGGCCCTCGAGAGTAAGCATCGGGGAAATTGACCTGACAGGATTGTCCCGCACATCGCGCACGAGCATTCGCGGCACGCTGCAAATTCCCGCCAATGCAGGGAAAGGTAAAAAAGACGTGACGGTGGTTTTCCCAGGGCCACCGGGACGCGGGGATGTCAGCTTCGTTGGGGATGACTTGTTTGAGGTGAAGTAGCCCGAACAGGGCAAGGGCTGGGAAAACCCAATATTGAACACCGAACAAGGAATGTCGAAGGACGAAGTGCATGGCTCCCTCTTCCAGCGGGATAGGGCAGGAGTGAGTGAGAGAATAAT
>DBNL01000018.1:5742-5954 GCA_002299785.1 Verrucomicrobia bacterium UBA673 | reverse complement strand
TGACGGCCGACTGGGTGAAGCTGCCGTACAAGGTACTCGAGACGCTCTCGAGTCGAATCATCAACGAGGTCAGCGGAGTGAACCGTGTTTGTCTCGACATTTCCAGCAAGCCTCCGGCAACCATCGAGTGGGAGTAATCATCAGCCGGCCAAACGCGCCGAAACATCAACGCTCCGCACTTAAAAGTCGCGAGGCACCTCGGTGAATTATTG
>DBNL01000018.1:0-5421 GCA_002299785.1 Verrucomicrobia bacterium UBA673 | reverse complement strand
AATTATTGGTGTAGAAGAAGGACCTTCGGCGAATATGAATTCTGAACCCGAAAAAAGTATCCACATCGGTTCAAAAAACTTTAGTCGGAACTTTTCCGCCCGTTGACTGCGCTACTGATCTCGCCGGCGTGGAGTTGTGTCCGCAGTATCTGGCCGGGTTTCGCATTTTTGGAATCCCTCAAAACCACGCCCGTCGCCGCGTCGCGAGTGATCGAGTAGCCGCGGGCCAGGACGGACTTGGGAGAGAGTAACTCAAGCCGGCTTGCCGCCTGCTCAAGTCTTGCCGCGCGCTTGCCCAATGCACGGCTCGGCACCTCAGCTAAGTGGCGTTGTAACCAGCCAAGCTGATCCCTACGACGGGCAAGCAATGCCGTTGGCCGGCGCGACAGCAGGCGTTGGTTGACCAAGCGCAGATGCTCTCGCCTGGCCGCCACTCCCTGCTTGGCCAAGCGGTTCAGATCATCGAACTGATTGTCGATACGCTGAAAGGAGTCATCGAGCACCCGACGAGGATGCGCCCGCCCAAGCCGGTGGTTAAGTCTCGACAACTCGCGCCTAGCCGACTCTACGCCGCCCTTGGCCAAGCGGAGCAAATAATCTTCTATCGAGGTCAAATCCGCGCGCGAGGCAAACACGTCCTCGGTGATCAACTCGCCAGCGACACTCGGAGTTGCAGCCCGGACATCGGCCACGAAGTCAGTGATCAAAATATCAATCTCATGCCCAACAGCGGACACCACCGGTAGTACCGACTCGTGCACGGCACGGACCAGCACCTCCTCGTTGAACGCCCAAAGATCCTCTAGGCTCCCACCGCCACGCGTCAGCAAAATCAAGTCAAGCGACTCGCTCTGCCTGGCACTCCATTTGTTCAACCGGTCAACCGCTTTGGCGATTTCCGCTGCGGCTGTATCGCCTTGTACACGGCACGGCTCTAGAACGATTTGCAAGGTGGGGTTACGTCGCAACACAACATCCAGCACATCCCTGATCGCCGCACCGGTCGGTGACGTAACAAGACCAATGCGCGCGGGATAACCGGGCAACGGCCGCTTGCGCCCGGGCGCGAACAGTCCCTCGGCCTCCAGTTTGCGTTTCAGTTTCTCAAACTTGACCTGCAACGCCCCCTGGCCCAGCGGCTCCACCTTGCGGACGATCAGCTGGTACTGCCCCCTTGCCTCGAACAGCGTAACATCCCCTTGCAACAGTACCTGCGTGCCGTCTTCAATCAGCGAACGATTCTCCGAATCAGTCCCTCTGAACAGCGCGCAACCCAGCTGGCCTTTCTCATCCTTGATGCCGAAATAAATGTGCCCCGAGGATTGTCTCCGCAGCCCCGTGATTTGCCCCTCCACCCAGACAGTTCCGAGTTGGTTTTCCAGCAGAACCTTGGCCTTCCGGTTCAGCTCGGCAACGCCATAAACCTTGCGTGCCTCACCCTGTTCAGACAGCCCCTCGAAGTCCCACAGGCTCTGTTGCTCCCGGCTCATTCCTCTGGCATCTGCTCAGAGACTCGCTTGATGGAGCGCGCCTTGGCGGTTTCGTCGTCAATGTCGATCAACGCTCCGTTAAGCGTAACTCGCTTTGAGGCAACGCCAAATCGCTGTGGCCGGTAAGTCTTGAACCGCCGAAGAATTGGCTCGATCTCTCTTCCAAGAATGCTCTCCTGCGGCCCCGTGCAACCGGCATCACAGAGGAACGCCGTCCCACCCGGAAAGATCTGCTCGTCGGCGGTCTGCACATGCGTGTGCGTCCCCACAACGGCACTCACCCTGGAATCGAGAAAACGTCCCATCGCGATTTTTTCAGACGTTGTTTCAGCGTGCATATCTACAAAAATAATCGCCGTCTCCTTGATCAACTCGTTCACTGCCTCCGCGGCAGCGAAGAAGGGGTTATCGATCGGTTTCATGAACGTTTGGCCCTGCAAGTTTAGTACTCCCACCGGAGGAAACCCTTCCTTTCGGGCGACGCAAAAACCCTGTCCGGGCGTACCCTCGGGATAGTTGTGAGGGCGCACAAAACGCGGCTCGCTCTCCAGTAACGACTCAACCTCGCGTTGATCCCACAAATGATCGCCGGACGTCATCACATCCACTCCCGCTTCAAACACCTCGCTCGCGGTCGCCGGTGTGATGCCCGAGCCGCCGGCCATGTTCTCCCCGTTGGCAACGATAAAGTCGATCCCGAGCGACTTGCGGAGGCGCGGCAAAAAATAACGCACCGCCTTGCGGCCCGGTTTCCCGACAATGTCGCCAATGAAAAGTAGCTTCACAGGCCGCACGTTACGACACCCAACCACCCGCGCAAAGCTCAAGCGAATCAAAAAGGAGCCGGCAGTGAGCGCTGAGCGTTGAGAAAAGGAAACGACCAAGCAGGTGAACAGAATAGAATAGCGAATATGTAGTGTTCAAAATTTAAGTAAAACAACTGAAAACTCATTGAGAAACTACGCTCATCCGCGAAATTTAAGGATAAAGTACGTTTGTGTTAATTTATGTTTGTTGACGTTATCAAAAATAAATACGTGCTTATCCGTAAAACCAGTGTCCTGCTATCATGAGCCCGCTAAACTTGAAGAGTGACCCGCTGCAGATTATGACTCTCGCGTGTCGCTGAAAATCACCGGAGCCTCCATCCGGCAAACTCAACTCAAGACGCGCATGCCGTTCAAGTACGGTATCGCCACCATGACTGAAGTGCCGATGGTGTTTGTACGGGTCGAAACAGAGGTGGATGGCCGTCCGTCGTCGGGCATTTCCTCCGACCTATTGCCGCCGAAGTGGTTCACAAAAGCGCCTGACGATCCGCTCGAACGGGAGATCGCCGACATGCTCCGAGTGATTCGCAGCGCCTTAGATCATGCAATTGGCATCGAGGCCCAGACCGCCTTTGCAGCTTGGCAAGGGATTTACGGGCAACAGGAGGCTTGGGGCAAAGCCGAGAATATCGCTCCGTTGCTGGCTCACTTTGGCACGTCACTGGTCGAGCGCGCATTGATAGAGTCGGTCTGCCGCGCCAAAGGCCAATCTCTTGGGCAAGCGCTGCGTAATGACACACTGGGCTTTGAGACCGCAGCGATTCACTCTGCCTTGGCCAATCGCTCCGCCGCTGAACTGCTTCCGCAAAAGTCGTTAGACAAAATAGTCGCCCGACACACTATCGGCTTGGCCGACCCTCTGTCCACCGCCTCCATCCCTGCCGATGAGTTGCTCGACGACTCACTACCACAATCGCTTGACCAGTGTATTCGCGCCTATGGCCTGCGTCATTTCAAAATCAAGATTAACGGCAATCTCAATGCCGATCATAATCGTTTGCGCAGTGTTGCTGCCACTATCGGGGAAAACGCGCCTAGTGACTTCGCATTCAGCCTTGACGGTAACGAGCAGTTCAAGTGCGTGGATGATTTTCGCAATCACTGGGAAAGTCTCGCCGCCGACGCGGAGCTGAACTCTTTCTTCGAGCACCTGCTTTTTATCGAGCAACCGTTGCATCGCGACATCGCGCTGGCGGATTCCGTGGGCGACGGTTTCTGCGACTGGCCGGATCGACCGTCGATCATCATCGACGAATCCGATGCCACGATAAAAAGCCTGCCGTTGGCACTGGAGCTTGGCTATGCAGGGACAAGTCACAAAAACTGCAAGGGCATTTTCAAGGGAGCCGCCAACGCATGCCTGCTCAATGCACGGCGGAAAGCCGGGCAACCGGCGGTCATGAGCGGCGAGGATTTATGCAATGTCGGACCAGTTGCCGTGATACAGGATTTGGCGGTGATGTCAGCGCTTGGTATCGAGAGCGTCGAGCGGAACGGGCATCATTACATGGCGGGGCTGTCGCAGTTCCCGGAAACTACACAGAGGCAAGTGCTCGTCACACACGCCGGGCTTTACCGCAAGAGCGACCAGGGCTGGCCGACGCTCGATATTCGCGATGGGCAGATTAACTTGAGAAGTGTCAACGACCAGCCATTCGGCACCGGTTTCGAACTAGACTTATCGCCGTTCGAAGAGATCGGCCTAACCGCTGCATGAAAAAGCATCCACTTGGAAAACTTGACCAGCGGCATTTGTGGCATCCCTTCACACAGATGCGCGACTGGATCAAAAGCAAACCGCTGGTCATCGAACACGGGAAGGGCGCGCTGCTTTGGGACGTCCACGGACGGGAGTACATCGACGCCAACTCATCCATTTGGACTAACCTTCACGGGCACAACCACCCGAAAATCAACGCCGCTATTCAGGGGCAATTGGGCAGAGTCGCCCACACCTCAGCACTTGGCTTGGGCAACGAACCGGCCTCACTGCTTGGCAGGGAGTTGGTGCGCTTATCCAACCCACGATCGGGCGTGAGTAAGCAGCAGCCGCGATTGGGCAAGGTGTTTTACTCAGACAACGGTTCCACCGCAGTCGAGGTGGCGCTCAAGATGGCATATGAGTTCGCTCGCCGCACGGGGCGCGCCCGCAAGCCAAAGTTCCTTTCGCTCGACGGCGCGTATCACGGCGACACAGTCGGGGCGGTCAGCGCCGGGCACATCGACCTTTTCCATAAGGCGTACTCCGGCATGCTATTCAAGACAGACAAGGTGATGTCGCCATACTGTTACCGATGCCCGTTTAACAAGGCTAAGCCGGAACGCGGCGACGCGCGCGAAACCCGCAAGTGCAATTTCGAGTGCGTTGACAAAGTGGAGCAGCAATTCGCCAACCGCAAAAAACGCGGGAGCAACTACGCCGCGCTGCTGGTCGAACCAGGCATGCAGGGGCCGGCCGGAATGATCGCGCAGCCGAAGGGCTGGCTTGGCAGCGTCGCGCAAATTGCGCAGGGGCACGGCACCCAACTCATCGCCGACGAAGTGATGACCGGCTTTGGCCGCGCTGCTTGCCGGCATTTTGCAAGCCACGACGAAGGTGTGCAGCCTGATTTCCTCTGTCTAGCCAAGGGCCTTAGCGGCGGCTATCTCCCGATGGCCGCCACACTGACAACACAGGAAGTGTTTGATGCGTTCCTTGGCGACTATTCCGAGTTAAAGACTTTCTTCCACGGGCACAGCTACACCGGCAATCAACTCGGCAGTGCCGCTAGCCTGGCCAGTATCGAGTTGCTGAAGACCGCCGCAAGCAGGCGCAAAAAACTTGCCGCGAACCTCCACACCGAAGCCAAGCGGCTTTGGAGGCTGTCTCAAGTTGGTGACATTCGGCAGACGGGATGCGTGTTGGCGGTTGAATTGGTTCGCGACTGGCGGACACGCGAGCCGTTTAAGTTGGCCGAGCAGGCTGGGATCCGCGTCTGCGATGGGTTGGCCAAGCGCGGTGTGCTGACGAGGCCGGTCGGCAACGTAATCGTCATCATGCCACCGTTCTGCACGACGCAGAATCAGGTCAAAAAAATCTTCTCCTCGCTCTACAACTCGAT
>DBNL01000041.1 GCA_002299785.1 Verrucomicrobia bacterium UBA673 | reverse complement strand
ACCACGGCTGCGATTGTTGTGATTAGTAGTTTCATTTCCCTTCAGCTTTCAAGTGGTGGAGTGGGTAGGTTTTCACATTCCCCGCAACGGCTTGATCGATTGTTTTGCCGATGGAATTGTTCGCGGAAATATTGCCTTTGCCTTGGCCTGTGAATCGGAGTGCGTGTCGTGCTATCGGCTCTTCACGGTTGTCGTGAAGGGTGTTGCCGGTAAGTAAGACGTGTGAGCAATCGGTCGCTGCCACGCCGATAGTGCCGTTGATAAATTGGCTACCGCTGATGTTGATGCGCTCGCATTGTTCCAACTCGAGCAGGGCGTTGAGACCGGCTTGGCCCACCTTGGTTTCATCGAGAATACTGCACCCGTTGAAGGTAATATCGGAGGAACTGGTGAAACGCACTCCGGTGCCGTATTTAGTAGTGTGTCGTCGGAAGGTGTTGCCGCTAATGTTTATGAGCCGAGAGTTTTCAATCAACAGATTCCGGTGTTCACAAGAGTAAATGGTGTTGCCGTTTAGAGCGATGCCGTAGCAGCCGGTAAGGTGCACATTGTTTTCCTGACTGCCAATGATGTTGCCGCTGATGGCGAAGAGTCCCGGAGGTCGGGATGCATTGCGCTTTTCCTTGATGCAAATGTTTGCGCCGTCGGGTGAACCGGTAGCTTGAATAGTGTTAGAGGCGATGGTGACTTCGTTTACGCTTGCTCCCTCGGCGGTGGCATCGATGTAAATTTCTGCGGTCGGCTCTGGCTCAGTTTTGTGTGGCTTGTGGTTGTTGTACTCGATGTCGTTACCGGTGATCTGCAGGTTGCGCACTTCCGACCGTTCGATGCGAATGCCACCCAGCCGATTGTAGCTGATGTGGCAGCTGGCGATGTTAATCTGATGAAGGTTCACGTCATCGAGATAAATGCCTACGCCGGTGTTGAAGTATATGTGACAGTGACTGATGAGTACGTTGCGGTTTCGCTGGACAAGGTGGATACCGTGCCGACAGCGTGTGACCATTACACCCTCAAACACTGACTGCATAGTTTGCACTAGTTCAAAACCGTCTGCTTCGGCATGCGTGCCTTCCACCTCAATGTTGCGGATGGTCGGCATGCGTTGCTGAGTAGCAACATTGCCTTTGCGGCTTCCCGGATCACCAGTGCCGGCATGCGCACCCATTAACCGGAACGCTGGGCCTTGGCCTGCCATAATGATACGCGCCGTGCCGCTAGTACCGTCGATTCCAAGTGGGCCGCGCTTGGCCAAGTTGATCTCGATTGGCCGAGTGATCCGGTAAGTGCCCGGTGGAAAATGCAGCATGCCATCGCCATTGGCAACGGTGTGTTTAATCGCTTCTGTATCGTCCGTTACTCCATCGCCCACAGCTCCAAAGCGTAAAACGTTGCTCATTGGTATATGATGATGGCTCCGACGAGGTTGGCGACGGCTGTGACAATGCTGGCCTTCATGCCGCGAATCTAGAACCGCAACTCTCAAAAAGGCAATCCGATTAACTGTTGCCGCAAAATGCCTTCAGCCTTAAAAACTGAGGGTTGATGGCTGAACTGAAAGCATACGAGCCGGTCAGTCAGAGGGGTAATCAGAGCGCCTCTAAGCTTTACTCAGAGGCCGATTGTAGCTATTTCGGGCAATGAAGTCTGGTGGATTCCATTTTCAGAGGTCAGGGGCAAGCCTTCGATCTGCACAAACATCGAACGGGACGCCCTTGCTGGGTATCGTTCTGCCACCGGCGGACTCAAAAAAGTGCCAGCAGAAGTGGCAGCAACAATTTGACTGTTTAAAAAACCCCGTAAACTTTGACTAAAGTAAACATCGAATTCATGTTTTTGGACTGATTTTATAGTCGCATTTTTATCGAACAAGAATAGCATTCTGTTTTTCGAGTGAGCAAACGCGGTAAATATTGCAGCGGTTTTGATGTCCTGCCGATGACTCGACGGGAGATGCTCCAAAAGTCGAGTACAGGTTTTGGGGCGTTGGCTCTTGCCGGTTTGCTTTGTGAGGAAGCCAAGGCTTTATCGCCGAAAAATCCGCTCGCCCAGCGCGCCCCTCATTTTCCCGCAAAAGCCAAGCGGATCATATTTCTATTCATGCATGGCGGTGTTTCACAGGTTGATACGTTTGACTACCGACCAGCTCTCCAGCGAGATACTGGCAAGCCCTATCCCGGCAAAAAACCGCGTATTGTTTCCAGCGCTACAGGCAACCTTGTGGCATCACCTTACAGTTTCAAGCAGTACGGCCAATGCGGCCAATGGGCTTCTGATATCTTCCCGCATATTGCCTCAATGTCGGATGAGCTTTGTTTCATCAAATCGATGTACGGCTCGAATTCTCGTCACGGCTCTGCTCTGCTTGAGCTTCACACTGGTTCGGATACTTTTATCCGCCCTTCAATGGGTTCGTGGCTCAACTATGGTTTGGGATTTGAAAACCAAAATCTCCCCGGCTACATCACATTCAAACCCACCGGTACACACGGTGGAATGAACGCATGGTCATCCGCTTTTCTACCTTCACACTTTCATGGAACACAGATCGGGACCAAAGCCACGCCGATTGATAAAGCCAAAATTCCATTCATCGACAAACACGGTAAACCGATAGCCCAACAACGCCGCGAACTCGACCTGCTGGCGCAAATTAATCAGGAGCATCTCAGCAAGCGTGGGCACGACGATAAGTTGGAAGCCCGGATTAATTCATTTGAACTGGCCTACCGCATGCAGGCGGCAGCACCGGAGATTCAGAACATCGACAACGAATCTGAGACCACAAAAAAACTTTACGGTTTGGACGACCCTAAAACGCGCGACTTCGGCCGACAATGCCTCATGGCTCGCCGCTACTCCGAGGCAGGTGTGCGCTTCGTCCAATGCAGTCAGGGTTACTGGGATGCTCACGGTGGCTTAAAGAAAAACCACCGCGAGATCGCAGGTAAGGTAGACAAACCCATCGCGGGTTTAATCTCCGACATGAAATCGCGTGGGCTGCTTGATGACACATTGATCCTTTGGGGAACTGAGTTTGGCCGAACACCCGTTGGCCAAGGTTCGGATGGTCGCGACCACAATCCCCATGCGATGACTTTTTTTCTAGCAGGTGCTGGAGTCAAACCGGGCATCACCTACGGAAATACAGACGACCACGGCTATTACGCCACGGAAAACAGGGTACACTTTCACGATTTACAGGCGACGATTCTGCACCTATTCGGCCTTGACCACAAACGTCTCACCTACCGTTATGCCGGGCGCGACTTCCGCCTGACCGATGTTCACGGAGAAGTTGTTCGCAACATCCTCGCCTAAAATAATATTTTCCCTCCAACTATCCGCTGGCTGTAGTGACTGTTGCCGCAGCGACATGGCTGAGCCCAACTTCTCGAATCAGAGTACAGTCACTAAGCCGGTTTCGACGAAGGCTATTTCACATAGAGTTTGCGGCTGTAAGGTTTGAGTGCGGTCAGGACACCGGTGAACTCACGTTCCGCATTTAAGTCGGTTTTCCATTCCTCAACCTGTTCGGGAGACATCAACACCACCGCCTGAACGAGCCGCTTGCCAAAGCGCTCACTGATTTCGTAAATGTCCAGTATGGCACGAAAGCCTCGTTCGTTCCCAAACACGTGATCGTAGTTGAATGTTTCCACAGATTTGAGCATTCCCCGCCAGCGAATGGCCTGGCCGCTGAAACGTTCCTCAAAGGTACGCTCGGATTCGTAATCAAGCGCATTACCGCCAAAGCAGGCCTCGCAAACAACTCGGATTGTAACCGGCAGCTCTTTCTCTGTTTCACTTGCTTCCGACGTTGTAGCCTCGGCCCTATCAGGTTCAGGGTCAGTCGAGAGTGTTGATTCGGTTACGGGCGAAGGTGATGCGGTATCAACAGACGTAGTCTCCACGTGGGTTCTGTCTTGCTCGCCAGCCTCCCGGACTTGCTCATCTCCATCTGTGGTTGACGCTGCGACGACCGGTTCCTGCGATGTAGCCTTGGTCCTATCTGGTTCAGGGTTGGCCGGCAGCGTTGGTTCGGATGGCGCAGCCTTCGAATCGAGTTCAGGGGCCAGTGACTCCTCAGGAATCAATGGAAAGGGAATCATCAAAAATACCTCAGCCAAGTCGCGAAGAGTCATATCCCAGCCTTTGCTACGAAACAAATCCTCTGCCTCCAGCAACGGTGTTGGCGCATCTCGATGCACCGGCGTCATCACAAAGACCGTCCTTAAATAGCGAACCGTCCAGTCCAGAATGACCCGATGAAAAATCAACATAGCCGCCACCAAAAGAAACAACAACAGCCCACCAAAGCTGCCAAGCACCGCCCAATAAGCCACAAGAATAAGTCCGCATAGAACCATCGAAACCCCGCCAATCCAAAACACGCTTCCCTTCCGCTGATACTTGAACCCCCGCATCAGTACGCAACCAAATGCGACCACCCACCACACCACCGCAACCCACGCGAACGTCCGCCATAATACCCCGAGCAAACCGAGCAAACCAGGGGCGGCAGCAAACCCGATCATCCGTAGAATCGCCATGGACAAGAGAGAGTGGTCAGACCCTTGAGCCAGTCGACGCCGTCGAGATTGGTGCTTTCCCTGCAACGTGCGCGACCCCTGGTCGACGGACTTTGCGAAGGCAATATACGTCGTCACAACAAGGCAAACTCCGGCAAACAAAACACACTCCAGCACACCAAAAATATTGAAGCCAAATAATCCGATGCCACAGGACGCAGCCGCCCAAAGAGCGATCCATCCGGCCATCCGGGTTGCTCCTTGGTCATCCGCCACCTCGGCATACGTCTTCGCATCCAGAAACGCGCAACGCCAAAGTTTAAAGAATAGTGCCAACGTGTGTAAATCTGAGTAGGATACGCTGCTGAGGCAATACAAAAAACCCAATTAAGCATTAACCACTATACAGGCTAATGTCAATGAGTCCCCCTGCTTCCACTCACGACCCACAGCCTCTTTTGTGGATATCTCCTTCAGGATAGAGTTTTTTTGCAATCTAGCGAAACTCATTCGGGACATTGGCTGTTCGATTTCAAATCTGTTCGGGAACACATCGAACGCGAATGCCGCACCCGCCTACCCCCACTTGGCTAAGCTGAAATGAAACGGTCGAAATGAGCCAAGCGCCATTTTTTCGTTCAACGACCCGCGGGCTATGGTAATTGTTGGCGCAGCGACATGGCTGATCCTCGTTACAAAAAACTCGCCGAAGTCCTTACCGGCTACTCGACTGCCCTGAAGAAGGGCGACACCGTCCTGTTCGATATCACCGACACGCCCGATGCGTTTGCTGTGGAACTCGTCCGCGCCGCCCGCAAGCGAGGCGCCATTCCGCTGGTCGAAACCCGCTCCGGCCGCGTCGGCCGCGAGATGCTTATGGATACCAGCGAGCAACACGCCAAGACCGTTCGCGATATTGAGTTGAACCGCATGAAAAAGTGCGACGCTTATGTCGCTGTCCGAGGTTCCCACAACGCGACGGAGAATTCTGACATCCCGTCCGACAGCCTGTCGATGTACTCCCGAACACTGCGTCCAGTGCTCAACTATCGTGTCAACAAAACGCGCTGGGTTGTGATCCGCTGGCCAAACGGCGCGATGGCCCAAGGGGCCGGCATGAGCACCGAGGCGTTCGAGGATTTCTTTTTTCAAGTCTGCACAATGGACTACGCGAAGATGGCCAAGGCGCAAAAACCGCTGATCCGCCGCATGGCCAAGGCGGACAAGGTGCGCATCAAGTCGCCAGGTACAGATCTGTCATTCAGCATCAAGGGGCTTGGAGCGGTGGGCTGTGCCGGCGACCGGAATATCCCGGACGGCGAGGTATTTTCCTGCCCGGTGAAAAAGTCGGTGAACGGTGTGCTGCAGTACAACACCCCCACGCTATACGCTGGGACACGCTTCGAGAACGTCCGGCTCGAGTTCGAAAACGGCAAAATCGTTGATGCCACGGCGAGCGACACCAAGCGGCTCAACGAGATTTTCGACACCGATCCCGGCGCTCGTTACATCGGCGAGTTCTCACTGGGCTTCAACCCCTACATCAAGGAGCCTATGTGCGATATTTTGTTCGACGAGAAAATCGCCGGTTCGCTGCACTTTACGCCGGGACAAGCATATGAGGAGTGCGACAACGGAAACCGCTCAGCAGTGCATTGGGACATGGTCTTGATCCAGCGCTCGGAGTACGGAGGGGGTGAAGTTTGGTTCGATAACGAATTAATCCGGAAGAACGGCCAATTCGTGCCAAAAGACCTCAAATCGCTGAATCCAAGCCTCCTGAAATAACAGCGCTTGGCCAAGCACCTAGCCAATTCTGGGATTTTTTTTCCTGAAAAGCATCTTTCTCCAAAAAAAAGTTTGTGTCTTGCCGCTTTTTTGGCATAAACCCGTTCCGGTTTTTTCGGAAGTGGCTCCTTTCTTTCTGGAGTGTTTGAGCCCCTAGCCTTCGGTTTTTGGATGATTTTTCACCGAGTTTTACTCATTTTAACTTTGTTAGCAGCCCTGCCAACACCGACATTGTTCGGTGCCGGTGATCAGGCCGCTGAAGAACACGAAGAAGCCCACGCTGGCGGAGAGCACCACGCGCTGCCGCCCAACGCGGTGGTATTGACGGAAATTGGACCATTCGCCATAACAAACTCGATGGTGGTCACTTGGATTGTAGCCATCGGGCTTATTCTCGTTGCGCAACTCGCGACGAAAAACCAACAAGCCGTCCCCTCGGGCCTGCAAAACTTCGTTGAGTGGCTTGTGGAAAGTTTGTTCGGTTTTTTCGAGGGCATTCTTGGTAAAAAAATGACCAATCAAACATTCTGGTTTTTTGGCACCGTATTTATATTCATCCTGTTTACCAACTGGTTTGGCCTAATTCCTGGTTTGGGCTCAATAGGTTGGGGCTACGCCACTGACCACGGTTTCATGACCACAGAACCACTACTGCGGGGCGTGAACGCCGATCTGAACATGACCGCCGCAATGGCGCTTTTCTTCTTCGCGCTATGGATTTATTGGTCGCTCAAAGAGATTGGAGTGGGCGGGTTTTTCTTTCACATCTTTAATATCAAGGGCCACGGGGTGACTGCGATGGGGCTGTTTTTGATGGTGATTTACCTTTTTGTTGGCGTCATCGAGGTAGTCTCGATTGGCGTGCGCCCGGTAGCGCTGATGTTTCGACTCTACGGGAACGTATTCGCCGGGGAGAATATTCTTGAGACTGTCATTTTGCTTGGCGGCACCTACTTCGGCTGGCTTGCGGTTTTGCCGTTTTATTTTTTGGAACTGCTGGTCGGGCTAGTGCAGGCTCTTGTGTTTGCGTTGCTAACAGCGGTGTTCACCTCGCTCATGTGCAGTCATGACGATAAAGAAAATTCGCACTAGCAAAGAATCTCGGTGGCTTGACCATACAAGTTCGTGGGAGTCATCAATTAAACTGAAACAAAAAAAAGAAACAAGAAAATGAGTGGTAGTATACATATTGGTTTAGCCGCGCTGGGTTCCGCTATCGGCGTGGGTTTGGTTGGGGCGAAAGCAGCCGAGGCCACAGGACGCAATCCGGGTGCTTCCGGCAAAATTCTGACGGCAGCGATTATTTTTGCTGCACTGGCTGAGGGTGTGGTGTTCATTTCAATCTTCCTCGGGAAGAGCGGGATGTAATCAACAACTTGCGGGCGGCGGGGAAACCCGCCGCCATTTTTGACTTTCAAACATAAAAAATGACTGAATTTATCGTATTGGCAGCCGACGGCGGAGTTGTCAGCGACATCACCAAAACGTTTGGTGTAAACTGGCAACTCTTCATCTCCCAGTTGATCGCCTTCATCGTGGTCGCCCTTGTCCTCAAGAAATTCGCCTACAAGCCGGTGCTCGACATGCTGGAGCAGCGCCGCGAACGGATCGCCCAAGCCGAGGCCAACGCAGAGAAAATTCAGGCCGAACTGGCCGAGACAAAGGCCGAGCGCGACAAGGTACTGGCTGAAGCCAACCAAAAGGCCCAGGAAATGATCGCTGATGCCAAGGAAGCCGCCAAACAAGTCGGCGAGGCCGAGGGCCAAAAGGCGGTCAAGCAAGCCGAGGAAATCATCCGCAAAGCACGCGAAGCCACCGAGGCCGATCGTGACCAGATGATGTCCGAATTGAAGGCCGAGATCGGCCGCTTGGTCGTCGAGACCACCGCCAAGGTAAGCGGCAAGGTGCTGACGGCAGAGGATCAGCAACGCCTGATCGACGATACCAATAGAGAACTGGCCGCTTAATCGAACCGAATGAAAGGCACGAAGCAATCCCGCCGCTTGGCTAAGCAGCTTTTCAAAAGCTGCCAGGTTGACGGCCTACTGAATGCCGATCGGGTGCGGAAGGCCGTGAGTCTGCTCATCGAGCAAAAGCCACGAGGTTACTTTGGTATCCTGCAAAACCTACAACGGCTGGTGAAGCTCGACGAGGCCAGCCGCACCGCCCGCGTGGAGAGTGCCGTGGCGCTTAGCAAGGCGCAGCAAGAGGATGTCCTGAACAGCCTAAAACTTCTAAAGAGCGGCGACGTGACGGTAGATTTTGACACGAACCCCGGACTCATCGGCGGCATGCGTATAAAGATCGGCGACGATGTATATGACGGCAGCGTGAAGACACGCTTAACCTCCTTAAGTGACAATTTTTAAACTAATTTTAACCAACAAGAAATGAGCAACCTACTGCAGGATATTGAAGACCAGATTGCCGGCGCGAAAACAGACGTGGCGCGGGAGAATGTGGGTGTGGTGCGTGAAATCGGCGACGGTGTGGCCAAAATCGAAGGTCTCACAGGTGCAATGATGAACGAGATGCTCGACTTCGGCGGCGGCGTAATGGGCCTCGCGCTGAACCTCGAGGAAACAGAAGTGGGCGCAGTGATTCTCGGCGACCACACCGGCATTGCCGAGGGCGACGAGGTGAAAACCACCAATAAACTGCTCTCCGTACCCGTGGGCAAGGCGTTGCTCGGCCGCGTGGTGGATGCACTTGGCCGGCCGATCGACGGTAAGGGTGAAATCGCCGCCGAAGCCAATTACCCAGTTGAGAAAATTGCGCCTGGCATTATCAAGCGTAAATCGGTGACCCAACCGGTGCAGACCGGCATCATGGCAGTGGACGCGATGATTCCGATTGGCCGCGGCCAACGTGAGTTGGTGATTGGCGATCGGCAAACAGGAAAGACTGCCGTTTGCATTGATGCCATTATTAACAACGCCCGGATTAATCGAGAAGGGCTCGAGAGTGGCGATCCTAATTTCCGTCCGCTCTACTCCATCTACGTGGCGATTGGCCAAAAGCGCGCCAACGTGGCCAAGGTCATCCAAAACCTTGAAGAAAACGACGCGCTGGAGCATACCATCGTGGTGGCTGCCACGGCGAGTGACTCGGCGACAAACCAGTTTCTTGCACCGTTCGCCGGTGCATCCATGGGCGAATGGTTCATGGCCAACGATATGGACGCTCTCATCGTCTACGATGATTTGTCAAAGCATGCCGTGGCGTACCGGCAGGTATCGCTGGTGCTCAAACGGCCGTCCGGCCGTGAGGCGTACCCGGGCGATGTGTTTTATCTGCATAGCCGTTTGCTCGAGCGCTCGGCGCGCCTGTCTGACAACGCAGGTGGAGGATCGCTTACTGCGCTGCCTATCATCGAAACGCAGGCAGGAGATGTGTCGGCGTACATCCCGACAAACGTGATATCGATCACCGACGGTCAAATCTTTTTGGAAACCGATTTGTTTTACCAAGGCGTCCGACCGGCGATCTCGGTCGGGCTGTCCGTGAGCCGTGTGGGTTCCGCAGCACAGATTAAAGCCATGAAACAGGTGTCCGGCACTATCAAGCTTGACCTCGCGCAGTTCCGCGAGCTGGCGGCCTTTGCTCAGTTTGGCAGCGACCTCGACGACGCCACACGCGCAAAGCTGGAGCGCGGCAAACGCATCGTGGAGGTATTCAAGCAGGCGCAGTTCCAGCCCGTGTCGGTTCCGATCCAGGTGGCTGTCCTTTGGGCGGTGCAGAATGGCTACTTTGACGATGTGAACGTCGAGGAGATCAAAAACTCCCAAGCCGCGATTGCCACCTTCCTGGAGGATCGCAAGCCCGACCTACTGACAAAGATCACCACAGCGGGCCAAGTCAACGAAGAGGTGAAGGCCAATCTCAAGGCAGCCTTGGACGAGTACAAGTCAGCGAACAAGTAGATTTAAATGCCTAGCACCCGCGAAATCCGGCGGCGGATAGTTTCCGTCAAGAAAACCGCACAGATCACCAGTGCCATGGAGAAGGTTGCACAGGCAAAAATGGCTCGTGCACAGCAAGCGGCGCTGGCCGGGCGGCCGTATGCGGAACTGATGAACCGCGTCCTTGGCGAGGTGGTGTCTCACGCGGGCGATTTCAACCATCCCTTCATGAAGGCACGAGGTGGTAAGAATCGTGCGCTGATACTGGTGACAACTGACAAGGGTATGTGCGGCTCGATTAACTCAAACCTGCTACGGAAGGTAACTGATGAATTCGTGACGGGGCACACCCACGTGATCGCCGCCGGACGAAAGGGCGCGCAGCATGCGTCACGAGTTGGCTGGGACTTGGCTGCGGAATTTCCCTACAGCGACACACCGGTTTTTTCGGAGGCAAGGGCCATTGCGCGGATGGCTGTAGAATTATTCGAGAAGGCCGAGGTGGATCATGTGGACATTGCGTTCACCAACTTCGTCAACACGATCACCCAAAAGCCGGAAGTGCAGGCACTGCTACCGATCACTGAGATCAAGGGAGTGCAGGCCGGTGTGGATGGCGAAAAGTTGGCGACCGAGTTGCCGGGTGGTACTGCGGAGTTCCTGTTTGAACCCTCGGCCGGCGGCGTACTGGGGGCATTGCTGCCGCACTATATCAATTTTCAGGTACACCAGATTCTGCTCGAAGCTAAGGCCAGCGAGTTCAGCGCGAAGATGGTGGCGATGAAGAATGCGACCGACAATGCGAATGACCTGATCAAGGATTTAACACTAGAATTCAACAAGATGCGCCAAGCGGCTATCACCAACGAGTTACTGGAGATCACTACTGCGCAAATGGCGCTTGGCAACTAATTTAAAACGAACAACAGAAAATGAACAAAGGCAAGATTGTACAGATTATTGGGCCAGTGGTGGATGCGGAGTTCACCAACAGCCTGCCTCCCATCTACAACGCATTGACCGTGGAGTTTGACGTACCCGGAGAAGGCCGAACCAAGCTGACCCTAGAGGTACAGCAGCATTTGGGTGACAACTGGGTACGTGCCGTAGCCATGAGTTCCACCGAGGGGCTCAAGCGCGGCATGGAACTTACCGACCAAGGCAAGCCAATCAGCATGCCCGTTGGTGAAGCCGTAATGGGTCGTGTGTTCAACGTGACAGGAGATGCCGTGGACGAACAGGGGCTGGTGCAACCGGACAAGGACAAGGACGGTAACGACATTTACAATCCCATTCACCGATCTGCCCCGGCGTTGACCGAGCAATCCACTACGCAGGAAGTGCTCACAACCGGCATCAAGGTGATAGATCTCATCTGCCCTTTTCTCAAGGGAGGCAAGGTTGGCGCGTTCGGAGGCGCTGGTGTGGGCAAGACGGTCATAATCATGGAGTTGATCAACAACATCGCCAAGCTGCACGGCGGCATCTCGATGTTCGCCGGCGTGGGCGAGCGCACACGCGAGGGCAACGATCTTTATTACGAAATGATCGAGGCCGACGTCATAAAGACTGAGAAAGACGAGAACGGCGAAACCAAGCTCAACGACAAGGGCCTGCCGGTGATCGCGCCCGGCTCTCGCATTGGCCTCGTGTACGGCCAAATGAACGAGCCTCCTGGCGCGCGCCTGCGCGTGGCGCTCTCGGCGCTGGCCGTCACAGAGTATTTTCGGGATGAAAAAGGGCAGGACGTGCTGCTGTTTGTAGACAATGTCTTTCGCTTCTCGCAAGCAGGTTCCGAGGTAAGCGCACTGTTGGGCCGTACCCCGTCAGCCGTGGGTTACCAACCTACACTGGCCGCTGAGATGGGCGACCTGCAGGAACGCATCACTTCCACAAAAAAAGGTTCCATAACCTCTTTTCAGGCCGTGTATGTGCCAGCTGATGATTTGACCGACCCTGCGCCGGCCACGACCTTCGCACACTTGGATGCCACCATCGTACTCGAACGTTCCATCGCTGAATTGGGCATTTATCCTGCAGTTGACCCGCTGGCCTCGACCTCGCTGGCTCTTACTCCCGAAATCGTGGGCGAGGAGCATTACCGCGTGGCTCGAGGCGTACAAGCCGTCCTGCAGCGCTATAAAGAGTTGCAGGACATCATCGCCATTCTTGGCATGGATGAACTCTCGCCGGACGACAAACAGACCGTGTTCCGCGCACGCAAGATTCAGCGCTTCCTCTCACAGCCGTTTAGTGTGGCGGAGGTGTTCACCGGCACTGCCGGTAAACAGGTGGAAGTGGAAGACACCGTGAAAGGCTTTGCCGAGATTCTTGACGGCACACACGACGAGGTGCCAGAGAGCAACTT
Organism: Verrucomicrobia bacterium UBA673; assembly: GCA_002299785.1. Lineage (GTDB taxonomy): Bacteria > Verrucomicrobiota > Verrucomicrobiia > Limisphaerales > UBA1096 > UBA1096. Next base: position 7,172 of record DBNL01000041.1, on the reverse strand, counting down.
CTACATGAAGGGCGGCATCGCGGAAATTCAGGAAGAAAAGTAAATGGCCGACACCCTCAAGCTCGAAATCGTCACCCCGGAGTCGAAAATCTACTCCGAGGACGTCGAGGTGGTCACCCTCCCTGGCAGCGAGGGCGAAGCCGGTATTTACCCGAACCACGTGCCATTGATGACTCAGGTCCAAGCCGGTGAAATCGTCGTCAAGCGGGGCGGTAGCGAGGAAGTCGTCGCCATCGGCGAGGGCTTTGCCGAGATCACCGGCGAGCATGTGGCCATCCTCACTGACAATGCCGCCAACAGCGCCGACATCGACGAGGCCGCCGCCGAGGAAGCCAAGGCCAAGGCCGAGCAGCGGCTCGAGGAAGGCGGCGACGTCTCCGAGGAAGATGCCAAGGCCCTCACCCAAGCCATCCTCTACTCACAAGCCCAAATCAAGGCCAAGCGCCGCAAGCGCGGTTGACCCGCCTAGCCAAGGGCTAGGCCACAACCTGTCCCGAGGCGAACGGTTCCCCGCTCGCCTTATTTGATCCTGAAAACTTGCGAAATGGGGCTTGTTTCGTTAGGCTGATGAATCTTAAGCGGCCAAGCGCTTGACTTGGGACGCCCTTCCCTCCGCCGCTTAAGCGGCAACGGAACACAAGACACTTTTATGGCATACAAAGACATTACCCCGCCCGAAGGCGAAAAGATTACTATCACGGACGGCAAGCTACAGGTGCCGAACAACCCGGTTGTCCCTTTCATACAGGGAGACGGCACCGGCCCAGACATCTGGGAGGCAAGCCAACTCGTCTTCGACGCAGCCATCGACAAAGCCTACGGCGGAGCCAAAAAGATCGCCTGGTTCGAGGTATTCGCCGGTCAGTCGTCCAAGGACAAGTTCGACGAGTGGCTGCCGGACGACACCGTGGCCGCGTTCCGCGAATATCTCGTCGGCATAAAGGGGCCGCTCACCACGCCGGTCGGCGGCGGCATCCGTTCGATCAACGTCGCGCTGCGCCAGATTCTCGACCTGTACACCTGCCTCCGCCCGGTGCGCTGGTTCGATGGCGTGCCCAGTCCCGTGAAGCAACCGGAGCTGACTAACATGGTCATCTTCCGCGAAAACACCGAGGACATTTACGCCGGCATCGAGTTCCAGCACGGCACCGATGATTGCGACAAGTTCAAGCAACTCTTCGCCGAGGCATTCCCGGAGCGCGCGAAGAAAATCCGTTTCCCCGACACCGCCGGCATCGGCATCAAGCCGGTGTCCGAGGAGGGCACCGAGCGTATCGTGCGGGCGGCCATCGAGTACGCCATCGCCAACAAGCGCGACAGCGTCACGCTCGTGCACAAGGGCAACATCATGAAGTTCACCGAGGGCGCGTTCCGCGACTGGGGCTACGCGTTGGCCCGAAAGGAATACGGCGCGACCGACCTCGACGGCGGCCCCTGGCAGGTCATTGAAAAAGACGGCCACAAGATCATCGTCAAAGACGTGATCGCCGACGCATTCCTGCAGCAGATTCTGTTGCGCCCTGCCGAGTACGAAGTCATCGCCACGCTCAACCTCAACGGCGATTACGTTTCCGACGCGCTTGCGGCGTGCGTCGGCGGCATCGGCATCGCGCCCGGCGGCAACATCAACTACGACACCGGCCACGCCATCTTCGAGGCCACCCACGGCACCGCGCCGAAGTACGCCGGGCTGGACAAGGTCAACCCAGGCTCCGTCATTCTCAGCGGCGAGATGATGCTGCGCCACCTCGGCTGGCTCGAGGCCGCCGACCTCATCGTCAAAGGGATGGACAGAGCCATTGCCTCCAAAAATGTCACCTACGATTTCGCCCGCCTCGCGGACGATGCCACCGAGATCAAGTGCTCCGCCTTTGGGCAAAACATCGTCGACCACATGGGCTGAGTAGCCCGGCCAAGCCGTTGGCCAAGGCCGCAAAACCGGCTGCGGGTGCGGGTGACACGCAGCTTCGCGTCAAATACCCGTATAGCTGGCCGGCGGCCCGAATGAAAAAGAACCGTTTTGCGGGATTGACCCTATGGCATCCGGGGTGCTTTTAATGAGTTTACCTGTGACTTATCGCCTGTTTTTTTTAGTTATTTTTGCCTGTCTCGCGGCCTTGGCCAAGGGCGAGGTGGTGATCAATGAAATCCACCACGATCCCGACGTCAAAACTGAGCTGACCGAATTCATCGAACTGCACAATACCGGCACCGAGCCGGTCGACCTTAGCGGCTGGGAGATCGGAGACGCCGTCGTGTTCACGTTTCCCGACGGCAGCAAAATCGGCGGCGGCGGCTTCGTCGTCGTCGCGCACAACCCAGCACAGTTCAAAGCCAAGTTCGGCGGCTCGCCGCTTGGCCCGTGGCTGGGCAAGCTCGACAACGACGGCGAGCGGATCGAACTGCGCGACGCCACCGGCCAACTCGTTGACCGTGTGCGCTATCGGCTAGGATTCCCGTGGCCCATCGTCGGCGCCCCACCCGGCTACTCTATCGAGCTGATCCATCCCGACCTCGACAATAACGACGGCCACAACTGGAAGCCTTCCGTTCGCGGCGACATCACGACAAAAGCCAGTACACTCGTTGCAAAGGGCAGCTCATGGAAATATTTCAAAGGCACCAAGGAAGCGTCCAATCCCCGAACAACCTGGCGCAAGGGAGACTTCACCGAGAGCAACTGGCAGACCGGGCGCACACCGATCGGCTATGGGGAAAACTTCATGAGGACGACCCTGGGCGATATGCGAAACAGCTATACCGCGGTTTACTTCCGTAAAAATTTCACGGTCAAGGACGCGCAGAAAATCGGGGCGTTGAAACTAGCATTGCAGTTCGACGACGGCTTCAACATGTGGATTAATGGCAAGCACGTCGCCGGCAGCAACATCTCAACGAAGGAGCCGCGCTTCAGCACCAATGCCAGCTCTGCGATCGAGGAGCACAGCTTCGTCGAGTTTGATCTGCCATCGCCAGGTGCCTATCTCGTCGAGGGCGAAAATATTTTGGCTATCCAGGCGCACAACGCGTCGAAAGGCGGCAGCAGTGACTTCTTCATCGATGTGGAGTTGAAGGCAACGGTCGGCCCGGCCAACCGCGGCCCCACTCCCGGCGCGCGTAATTCGGTTTTCGCCACCGAGCCACTTCCACGCTTGACCAAGGTCGAACACATACCCAGGCAGCCCAAGGGCAGCGAGGCCGTCTTAATCACCACCGTGCCCAGCACGGCGGTGGCCGGCTCGGAGGTTTATGCGGAGTACCAAGTCGTGAGCCCCGGCGGCTACGTGCATATCGACGATGCAGCGTACGAGCGTGGGTGGAACAAACTGCCGATGAACGACCTTGGCCAAGCGGGGGATTCCCGTGCCAAGGACGGCGTTTTTTCGGCGACTGTGCCCAAGTCGGTGCAGCAGCATCGGCATCTGATCCGCTATCGTGTATCGGTGAAAACCATACTTGGCCAAGTGGCCACCGCGCCCTACCCCAGCGATCCCGCGCCGAACTTTGCCTACTTCTGCTACGACGGCGTGCCAAGCTGGAGTGGCAAGGCCAAGCCCGGCGCGAAGGTGCTCGAGTACGACAGCCAAGCGCTCACCAGCGTGCCGGTGTACCACTTGATCTCGAAAAAAACTGATGTCGAAAACTCGACGTGGAACGAAAAATACGGTGGCGACAATTACAAGTGGAAGGGCACACTGGTGTACGACGGCGAGGTGTACGACCACATCCGTTACCGCGCCCGGGGCGGCGTTTGGCGCTACGCGATGGGCAAGAACATGTGGAAGTTCGACTTCAATCGCGGCCACTCATTTCAGGCACGCGACCACTACAATCGCGAGTACGACAGCCGCTGGGACAAGCTGAACTTCTCCGCCTGCATCCAGCAGGGCAATTTCCAGCACCGCGGCGAGCATGGAATGTTTGAGGCGGTCGGCTTCAAGCTGTTCGAGTTGGCCGACGTCGAGGCGCCCAAGACGCACTGGGTGCATTTCCGGATCATTGACGAGGCGGCGGAAACCGGCGCGACGCAGCACGACGGCGATTTCTGGGGACTCTACCTCGCCATCGAACAAATGGACGGCCGGTTTCTCGACGAACACGATTTACCCGACGGCAACCTGTACAAGATGGAGGGAGGCACCGGCGAGTTGAACAATCAGGGACCATCGGCCGCAACAGACAAGTCCGACCTCAACTCTTACCTGAGCCGGTACCAGGGCAACCAATCAGAAATCTGGTGGCGACAAAACATGGACCTACCGCGCTATTACAGCTATCGCACAGTCGTCGAGGGCATTCACCACTACGACATCGGCTACGGCAAAAATTATTTCTACTACCTCAACCCCGATACACAAAAGTGGGCTACGCTCCCGTGGGATCTCGACCTCACCTGGGCCGGCAACATGTACGGCAACGGCAACGACCCGTTCAAAGGCAAGGTGCTCGGCAAGTCGGTGTTCAAGGTCGAGTACGGCAACCGCGCCCGCGAGATTCTCGACCTGCTGTTCAACGACGACGAGGGCTACAGGCTGATCGATGAGTTCGCGGCAATCATTGACAAACCGAGCGGGCGGATGCCGTCGATCGCTGATGCCGACCGTGCGATGTGGGACTACCACCCGATCATGTCGTCCGGCAAGGTCAACTCCAGCAAGGCCGGCAAGGGGCGGTTTTACCAAAAAGCGGGCACGAAGGATTTCCCCGGCATGGTGAAAATCATGAAGAATTACATCCGTACCCGTCGCAGTTTCATTCTCAACTCAGCTGCTCGTGACACAAAGCATCCCAACCAACCGACAATCGAGTACGGGGGTAGCAAAGGGTATCCGGTAAACGCACTACGGTTTAGAAGCTCAGAGTTTTCCGACTCGAGCGGAAAGTTCGCAGGAATGAAATGGCGCCTGGCCGAAGTCAGTGCACCGGGCGCGCCGCCGTACGACTATGCTAACCCACGCCAATACGAGATTAACGCCGACTGGGAATCAAACACACTTACCAATTTCGCCGACACCATCGCCCTTCCCTCCGGCTTAGCCAAGGTCGGGCATTGGTATCGTGCACGTGTGCGAATGCTCGACAACACCAAACGCTGGAGTCACTGGTCCGAGCCGTTCGAGTTCCAGGCCGGTGAACCAGATACGCTCGAGAACCTGAAGGCTCATCTGCTGCTGACCGAACTGATGTACAACGCGCCGGCTGGACCTGACTTCGACTATATCGAGTTGCACAATAATAGCGACAAAACGACACTCGACCTTAGCGGCATGGCTTTCTCCGACGGCGTAAGGTTTGTCGTGCCGTCCGGCCTCACGCTGGCACCAGGGGAGTACGCTCTCGTCATCGGCCATGTCGAAGAGACGGCGTTTCGCGCACATTACCGCCTGAGCAAGGAGGCGAACATCCTTGGTACTTACAGCGGTAAACTGGCTAACAACGGCGAGACGATCCAGGTCCGCTCGGCGCTTGAGGGTACGGTATTAGTCACGCTCAATTACGACGATGAAGACAACTGGCCGAAAGCAGCTGACGGCGACGGTCGGTCATTGTTGCCTCTGGTGCTCGATCCGTTCAAGCAGGCGATTGGCGCATTGGACATCCCTATCAACTGGCAACCAAGCTCGACGGATGGAGGCTCACCGGGAAAAGAAGATTCGCCTCCTCCTGCTGATGAAGACCATGATGGCCTGCCGGACGATTGGGAACTCGCGCACGGGCTTAACCCAGTGGTCAATGATGCTGCGCTTGATTTCGACGGCGACGGCGCGAACAACGCACACGAGTTTCTCGCCGGCACAAACCCCAACGACGCAGCCAGCCGGATGGAGCTTGGCCTGTCGCTTGGCCAAGAGGACGAACTGATGGCGGAGTTCACCATGCAGCCAGACCGCCAATATTTTTTGGAAACAGCCGTGGCGCTTGATGACGAGTGGGAGTCGATGCCCGGCGACGTGAATCAACCCATTTCGGGCGGTTTTGGCGAAATGATTCGGATTCGCATTGGAGCATTGGAAACCAGTAAAAACCGGTTTTTCCGGCTACGAGTAAAGCGTTTGGCGGAATAGGGGTTTGCCGCTAGTCTCCCCTCCCACATCGTTCGGTCTGGGTCAAGATTGGATTAATTTTTATGGATATACAAGTAGCAGTGCTGTGTGACGCAGCCACGGATTATAAGGGCAAGTTGAACCTGCTGGGAACGTTCAACTCGGTTCACACACGGGAACTGCCTGCCAACTACCCTCAGTGCTCGATCGTACTGCGGGTGGTGTTCAAGCTGGTAGAGGAGGGCTCGCACAAGCTCCGGATCAACTTTGTCGATGAGGACGGCAAGTTCGTCATGCCGAGCATCGAGTTGCCATTCGAGGTGAAGGTGCCGGAGAATGACAGTTTTGCGTACCGAAATTTCATTCTGAACATCCAGCGGTTGAAGTTCGAGAAGTTCGGCCAGCACGCCGTTGACATCGCGATCGACGGCAGGCAGGAGGCCAGCATTCCGCTGGAGGTGAAACAGATCCCCGAACAAGACAAGGAAGATACCGACTCCTGAGGTGGTGCCGTACAGAGAAGGCGAACGCCTTGCTTCGCCGGGCGAAAACAGCAGGACGGAAGGGTAAAATTTACGACATGAATAAACGATTACTAAACTTGGCTGTTGCCTTGGCATCTTTGGCTGCCCCACGCCTGGCTAACGGCATAGATCTCATCAAGGAGGTCGCTGTTTTCAAATACCACAAGGGCATTAAGGAGGCCACTTCCCCGCGCACGGCCTGGACCGAGATTGATTTTGAAAACTCCTCCTGGTCGCGCGGGAAGATACCGTTTTTCAACAACGAGAAAACCAACGGCAGCCTGACCAAAAAAGAGATCCGCCGCCGGCGCGCACCGATGTTGCAACATCTGAAGGAAGCCAACCTTGCCGCTTCCGAGCAGGCACCGCTCTTCAAACAGTTCGGCGGCACGGTGCCTGACGGGTTTCAACTGAACATGACCTCCACCAATGGCAATATCTACTGCACCACTGACAGTACCGATCCCCGGACACGCTTCACCGGCACCGTCTCAGCATCAGCCAAGCAGTATAACATGACAGGAGGGCTGTCCCTCTCCAACGGCGCCCACATCAAGGCCCGGTCGCTCAACGGTGGCCCGTGGAGTGCATTGACCGAAGCCTC
>DBNL01000054.1 GCA_002299785.1 Verrucomicrobia bacterium UBA673 | reverse complement strand
ATGCTCGGCAGCAACATTATCCGCATTTGCAACGAGTTGAACATCCTCGTGCCGGAGGAGGTCGCCGTGATGGGTACCAACGCCGACGAAGTGTTCTGCCAAATCTGCACCCCGCCTCTCTCCAGCGTGGCGTACCCCGGCGAGCGCGTCGGCTACCAGGCTGCGAGCCTGCTCTCCAGGATGATGCGCGGGGCTAGGGTCGCCGACGATTACGTGATGCCAATCCCCATCCACGAGCTTGTCGCCCGCGAGTCCACCAACACCCTCGCCGTGGACGACCCCGTCGTGGCCGAGGCAGTGCATTACATCCGGAGCCGAGCGCCGGTTTACCCAATTCGAGTTTCGGAGATCGTCTCACAAAGTCGGCTGTCCCACTCAGGGTTCAACAAGAATTTTCTGAAGCAGATGGGCCACACGCCCAAGGAGGAAATCAAGCGCGTCCGCTTGGCCCGGCTACAGACGCTGCTCAAGAACACCGGCAACAAAATCAGCCAGGTCGCCAGCGAGATGCGCTTCGAGAGCCCGGAGGAGTTGACCCGCTTCTTCAAGCGCGAAACCGGCTTCGCGCCGAAGGACTACCGCAAACACTACCACCCCGCCCCGCACTGACCCCGCGCCCTGCCAAGCGATTGGCCGGTTTATTCAGGAGGCAGTAGCCGGACCCTGCGCTTGGTTCGGTTCATCACCTTTTCACCGACCCGAATCACCAGCGCCCCGTTCTTCGCAATGGCGTTGGCGTAATCGGGAACGCCGTCTGGGTAGACCGCGAACGCCGTGGGGTCTTTCACCGGGTTGCCGTTGACCGTCGGATTGCTGAACGTGACCGTTACTTGCGGGATTTCCCCCACCGGAATCACACGCCCATATATCTCCACAAAGTTGGCCACTCGCTGCGAGAGCACTAACTTCTCGCCAGGGAAACGCAGGGCACCGATGAAGATGTTTTCGTCCTTCTCATGCGAATAGACAAACGCCCCCACCCAGGTTTGCGGCTTGCCGTCGACGACCTCCCGGTCCATGCGAGTGATGCGGTAAGTGTAGTGGCCCTTGGTCCAGGCGTGGGGCCGGCGCACGCTGACGAAGTCGCCCTCGTGCCCCGAACTTTGACAGTAGCCACCCTGCGACGGCCGGATCGCGTCGTGGCCGCGCTGCCCCCACATCGACATCAGATAACCGGGGCCGATCTTGCGCAGACGCCGGTCCTTTTTCTGGTAGCCGTCGGCCTGCGTCTGGATTCCGCCGTAGAACGGCGTCTTGTTCAGGTGCCCCAAGCCGATCGGGGCGATGTATAAATTAACCGACGCCGGCACCTCATCGCTGATCGTGACATCGATCGAGTAACTCTCAAACTCGTGATCCTGCCCGAGGTTCCACCAGGTATCAATCAAGTGCCACGGGGTCGACTTGAGGCGCTTGGCCGAAGCGTCTTCGCCGTGGACAGGCACGGCCACCATCACGGCACAAGCAAGCAGGAGAAAAAACGATTTCATTTTGATAGGATAATCCCAGACACACACACTGGCGAAATTCACGGGAAAATGAACCTCAAAAATAATCTCCCCAGAGCGGCAATCCGCGCGCTTGGCCAAGCGCTACCGGACTTCGTCTTTGCGCCTTGGCCGGAAGGCCATCGAGGTTTGCAGCGAGAAATGACAGACGCAACCAGAGCTGGCTTCCGGAATCAGTACCAGGCCCTGCGCAGGGAGGATGTTGATCCAACAGCCGGGACGCGTCGGCGCGAGGGCTTGAAACCGGCCAGCCGCCGACTTGCCGAGATCGAGCACTGTCGGGTTAGCCGCCCGGAAAAACAGGCAGTCACCCGCACCGGTGAGCGTTCCGCAACTGTGGCCAGGCCGTTTCAGATTCCAGTTCGCTGGCATGTCCAGCGGGCCAAGCCGTTTGCCGGTGGCCAACTCGTAAATCGCCGGCTCGGCGATCAGCCGGTCGCCGAGGATCACCGGGTGATGCACCTGCTCGCCGTGCGTGAACGCACCTGGCAATCCCTTTAAATGGCTAGCCGACCAAATCTCCCGACCCGACTTGGTCGAGTAACAATGCACGCGATACGCCGTGTCGTTACCCGCGCCGAGATGGCTGCCAACGGCGATCAACTGTTCCCCCGACGACGCCAAAAACAAAATACTGCGACTCCGCTCCAGGCCGTTGTCCACCGGCCGCGCCCAAAGCCGTCCGCCGGTTTCCGCGTCGAGACAGACGATTTGCAGGCCGGCTTTCCGGAGCGCGTCAAGCGAGTGCCGTCCGCTGCCGTTCACCGGCTTGGCCGTCTCGACAAAAAACACGCGGCCGCGGCTCAGCGTGATGGTCGGGTTCAAAATCGTGCCGCCATCGTGCGTCCATTTGCCCTGAACAAGCCGGCTTCCCTTGAGCGGCGCGGAGAACAGGTGCGTGCCAGTCACCATCGACTGGTTGTTGTTGTAGTCGGCGCTGACCATACCGCGGCTTGGCTTCGTGCGCGACGCTGTCGTGCGCTGTGCCGTGCCAAAAACGCGCTTGGAGGTCAGCACCGCGTGCCCCCAGTGCCGCTGCTCCCCCGGCACGAACGCCGACACGGGAAACGTCCGCTCCACTTCACCGCTGGCAAGGTTGATCAGCCGCGCCTCGTCCGCCACCGCCACGCAGAGCCGGCCGGCGTTCACCGACATGTAGCCGGCGTCGTACGGCATCGAGTAACGCTGCGAGTCGGGCAGCGGCAGCCGCCACAGCTCGGTGCCGTTGTAGGCGTCCACCACGATCACGAGATTCTCGCCGGGGATGATTAGCTTGCCCTCCGCGGCGAGCGGCGCGGGCGCGCGCAAATGCCGGTCAACCATCGGAGCCGCACCGGGGCCGCCGAACCATTGCAGCACAAGATCGCTGTGCACGATTGAGTCGCCACTATTGCAGGTGTTGGCCGGGTTGCCGTACTGATGCGTCCACTCGCCCGCGCCGGCCAGGCCGCTGGCGCGGTACGGCGCGGCGTCCGGCTCCAGCCAAGCGACACCGTTGTGCGGCTGCAGCAAACGCTCCCATTCACCCTTGGCCAAGGGGCTCGAGCCTCGGCCAAGCCACGCCGACTCGGAAACGATGAGGTTGGCAAAATAATCAGTGAACGGCAACGCGCCTCCATCGGCTAGATGAACCGACACTCGACGGCCGTAAAGCCCGCGCTTGGCCAAACGCTCCCGCGCAGCGGCGATATTCCCGGCGTCCGGACTCACAGCGATAATACTCAACTCCGTCTGCTCCGCGAGCGACACGCACAGCCGGCCATCGACAACATCGGTGACAAGTGCCCAGCCTTGGGTCGTGCTCGCCGCCTTGGCCAAGCGCTTGGCCAAGCCTGTCTGCAATGTCGCCGGCGCTGTGTTTTTAGAAACCGTTTTCACTGAGGGAGCGGTGGAGAAACAATGAAGCGCGCCGTTGTCGGTGCTGACGAGCAACCGCTTCCCGGCGAATGCCAAACCACGAGCCGCTCCATCGACCTTGGCCGACCATTGCACCGCGCCGTCCGCCAGCGAGCGCGCCTCGACAAGCCCATCGCCGCCCAGCACAACGCAATTGGCCAAGGCGATGATGGAGCGCCGGCCCGGCGCGCTGAGTTTCCATTGCTCCGTCGCCGCCATCGCCCGCTTGGCGTCGTCAAGCGTTCCGCCGAGTTGCCCCAACTGGCGTTGCAACGCGGCGCGGCGCTCTCGCGACAGGCCCGGTTTTTTCAGTTCAGCCTTCAGCGACTCGATACGCTTGGCGGCACTCTTGGCGGCAACACTCGCGCGGCGATACGCCTGCCGGTCGATCGCGCGAACGCCGTTTTCATCCAGTAAAAAACTGTGCCGGGGCGAGGCGGCCAAGGCGTTGCCCTTGAACGTGGCAAGACTGCCGGACGACTTAACCGGGTTGGCCGTGAGGGTACCGTCGTTGCCGGTGCCGGAGAAAAGCTCGTCCTCGAGCAGCACCGCGAATGCGCCGCCTGCACCGTCGAAGGTCTTGGCCAAGCGGCCTGTTTTGCGATCCAGTCCGATGGGGTTGCCGCGGCCGGTCGGGACGAAGAGCATCGTTTGCGACGCCAGTAAATAGCCCTGCGGCGAGACTTCGAGTTTCTGCCGCCAAACCGTCGAGCCGTCCGCCGCGCTGAGCGCGGCGGCGTGCACGCCCTGCGACGGATACAACCCGGCGGCCGCGTAAACAACGCCGGCATCCACCACGAGGCCGGTGCGCACCGGCCAAAGCGAAATCATCCGGCCGTTGCCGGGGATGCGCCAGTCGCGCGGACCAAGCCGCTCGCGCCAGGCCAAGCGGCCTGTGCCGGCCTCAACACAGTAAACGCTGCCGTCATCACTCCCAAAAAAAAGCCGTCCGTCCGCTAGTACCGGCGCGTAGCGCACCGGGCCATCCGCCACGAACGACCAGAAGAGTTCGCCGGTCTGCGCGTCGAGGCAACGGACGGTGTCGTCCGCACTGGAACCAAGCCATACGAGTGACTCGTCGGCCACAGGATGGTTGACCCAGTCCCCAGTCACGCGCGGGAGGATGCCCTCGAGTCGCTGCCAATAGCTGCGCTGAGCCGGGCTGGTCCAGGCCGGACTGGGTGCCGGCATGTCGTACACCCAAGTCTCCGTTGCCGAAAAGGAGAGCGACTGATTCGAATAACCCGCGCGGCCCATCCCGGCGCGGTAGCTTGGCCAACCGACCGGATCGGCCGCCACAGCAATCACGGCTAAAGCCAATGTAATCATTGGAACCAGACGAATGAAACTCACTGGCCGCAGCCTACACGGTGATTAAAGAAAAAGGCAATCCGCTTGGCCAAGCGGCCGGGCGGCCATTTAAGAAGCGGGAGCTGGGTTCGTCCGCATCAGTTGCAGCGACGGGAAGCCGGGGTTCATCCGGCTAACCTCCATCAATTAAAAGAACTTGGCCAAGCGGTCAACCGCTTGGCCAAGCTGATGAAAATGTTACCGCAAAGTCAGACTTTACTGACGTTTGGCACTTGAAACCCGGGCCGGTTGTTATCCTTCAATAGCGCGTTTGCCTCTACAGCATGGGCGCCAGTATGGATTTCCTTGTCCGCATTGAACGTCAGCCAAGGCCCGATCACATAGTTGCTGCCGTCCTCCGGCACCTTCACGCCATCGCTCATGACGCTGTGCAGACTCATGAAATGTTCATATGCGTCCTTGTTGTCACCGAACCGCCCGGACTTGGCGTTGAACGGCATGCTCTTTCCGAGGCGGTACGAGTTGTTCATCAGGTGCCCGGCCACACAGCCGTAGTGCGCATCATAGACGTTGCCATTGGCCATGCTCGGGTCATTGGCCCTGCAGGCAGCAATGAAGCTGCCCCAGTTACCGCCCGGTGTCACCTTGCCATTGGGTATCGATAGCTTCTCACCCTTGTCACTGCCCTTGGCATAATATTGGCCGCGGACAATCCTGCCGCCATCCTCGAAGTAATACTCGTTCTCCACCTGACGCTGATACCCGTTATAGTTCACGTTGCGAACATTGAAAAACAGGGTCTGCCCGTTCGGGTACTCGGCGATACCAAACATGGTGTTCGGCGTCTCGCCCTGGTCACCCCACTGGAAGCGGCCACCGATCGCCATCGCGCGCACCGGGTTTGTCAGCGACGGATCCATCGCCCAGCGCGCCACGTCAAGCTGATGCGTTCCTTGGTTGTTCAGGTCGCCGTTGCCGGTTTCCCAGAACCAGTGCCAATTGTAGTGCACATAGTTGTCGTGATATGTGTCAATCACGGCCGGCCCACGCCACAGGTTCCAGTCCAGATTCGGCGGCGGAGCGGATGGGCTCTTGAACCCGATGCCGGTACGCGGCTTGCAGCAGTAGCCGTAAGAAATCTTAAGCTTGCCGAATTTGCCGGCGTTGATCATCTCATGCAGGCCGGCGACATTCGCGCTGCTGCGCTGCTGCGTGCCATGCTGGATCACGACGCCATACTTGCGCTGCGCCTCGACCGCCACGCGACCCTCGTGCACGTCGTGGCTCATCGGTTTCTCGACGTAAACATGCTTGCCGGCCTGGGCGCCCCAGATGGTCATCAATGAGTGCCAGTGGTTCGGTGTGGCAATCGAGATCGCATCCACGGACTTGTCAGCCAATGCCTCGCGTATATCAGCGACCCCCTTGGTGTTGAACTGGCCCTTGGTCTTTTTGCGGACCTCATCCATCTTGCGGGCGACCGCCTTTTCGTCCGGGTCAATGAGGTAGGCGATCTCCACGTTTTTCTGACCAAGCCAGCCGTTGATATGGCTGCCGCCGCGCCCATTCAGGCCGGCCACCGCGATGCGGAGCCGGTCGTTCGCACCATGTACGCTGACCTGTCCCTTCGTGCCACAAATCAACGCAGCGGTGCCGGTGGCCAGTGAGGATTTGAGAAAACTTCGTCTTGTCGTTGTCGTTTTATTCATAAGTTTGGTCCTTTTTATTATTGTACTTGGCCTTAGGCCAGCAACGGGAAAACAAGCTTCCCACTCATCGGATCGGCAGGAACTCTGGGCACCTTGGGCTGTATTGTCAACCACCCCGCTTGGCCAGACCGATGGCTCTACCGAGCCTTGACGTTAAACGCGAAGAGCAGTTCCTGGTCGCGCAAATACATCACGCCGTTGGCCACGACCGGGTGCGTCCAGATCCGGCCAGATCGTTTGCGAAGTTCCGTTTGAGGTTCGAGTTTGAATCGACCGTGCTCCTTCCATCCAGCTGTGTTGGCGCCGGCCAGCGCCACCGTCCCTGAACTTTCCGCAAGGCAATACAGTCGATTATCTGCATAAAAGACACAACCCTTGCCGAGCTTCTTTGAATCCCAAACCACGTCGCCACTCTTCAGGTTTTGACAGGTCCACCCGCGTCCATCGGAATAGCCGTATAGGTGACCATCGAGCAGCAGTACGCCGCCGTGTTGATTTTTCATGTTCTTGTTCGAGTAATCCTCAGTGACCTTGTGGGCATCTCCAATAGTGATCTTCCGGCAGCCTACACCGTATCCCGAGGAAATGTAGATCTCGTTTTTACGAACGATAGGGGTGGGAATGACCGCCGTGCGCCCCGGCCAGGCGTTACGCCACAAGACCGACCCATCGCGAGCGGAAACACCGGCAAGAGTTTTCTGCGTAAGCTGGATGAACTGCCGTTGGCCGTTTAGTTCGGCCGGCACCACTGAGGCGTACTGGGCGCCGTCTGTCCAGTCGCTGCTGCGCCAAATGACCTCGCCTGTTTTTTTGTCAATCGCAGCCAAAGTGCCACGTTTACCACCCGGCGCGCAGATCACATAGTCACCGTCCACCAACACCGACTCGGTGTAGCCCCAGCCGGGCACTTTCCCTCCAAGATCCTTCACCATCTCCACCCACCAGTTCACCTTGCCATCCCCGACATTGGCGCATATTAAACTGCCCTTTGCCCCCAGCGCAAAAACCTTATCGCCGTCCACGGTCGCGGCACCGCGCGGCCCGTCTCCCCAGTTGTTGGAGAGGATGCCGCCCATCGGGGCTGTCCAGAGCGTCTTTCCACCCTTGGCCTCTTTGGCAAACAACTGCTCCTTGCCGTCCTTGGTTCCCATGATGAAAATCTTGCCCTCGGCCACTACCGGCGCCGAGTAACCGATGCCAATGTCCCGGCTCAGCCAGATTCTTTCCGGCCCGGCGCTTGGCCAGGCCTGCAGCAAGCCGATCTCACGGCTGATGCCATCGCGGTTGGGGCCCCTCCATTGCTGCCAATCGTCAGCCGACAATCCAAGGCCCATGGCGAAAAATAATGTGGAAATAATAACCTTCTTCATGATTTGCTGCAAACGACGGACAAACTACCGACCTCACTTGGCCAAGGCAACCCACGATCGCAGCTGCCAAACAGCGCCAACCACCTAAGCGGCCGTAAAAAGGAGATGAAATAGGAAAGCTAAAACTGCTTGAGAGAGCGGTGGGGACACTTTAGATTCAATGGGCTTTGCACACGTGTTTTATCAGGCTGTTTGCGATGTGTCTGTTTGCTCCCTGTGTCCTGGTCTCGGAGGAAACGAGCTTTTCCCGCGACGTGATGACTGTGCTATCAAAGGCCGGTTGCAACGCCGGGGCATGCCACGGGAACCAAAACGGCAAGGGGGGATTCAAGCTGTCGCTTTGGGGAGAAAATCCGAAATCGGATTTCAAGGCACTGCAATCCGGCGGGCGAGTGAACATCGACGAACCCGCGGCAAGCAAAGTCCTTCTCAAGCCCACGCTTCAAGTGAAGCACGAGGGCAAAAAACGCTTCGAGACCGGGTCGTCGGAATATCGGATCCTGCTGGACTGGATCAGGGCAGGCGCCGCTGAGGATTCGAACGAAGCACCCCACCTGGAGTCGATCTCCGTATCGCCCGGGGTGGCGATGCTTACCACTCCGGGGAACTCGTTGGCGCTGAAGGTGACGGCAACTTTCTCCGACGGCGAGCAGCTCGATGTAACCCGCTGGACGGTTTACGAAACTTCCAACCTGATCGCCGAGGTCACAGCAGCCGGGGTCCTGGAATTTGCACAAACAGGGGAGACGACGGTATTTGCAAGATACCTTTCCGGCCGCGCATCGATGCGTGCGGGGATGATTCATCCGCGGAAGGGCTACAGGTGGAGCGGCCCGGCGCCCGCCAACACAATCGACAAACACGTTTTTTCCAAGCTGAAACAATTCAAGGAAAACCCAGCGGCATCGTGTGACGACGCGACTTTCATGCGACGCGCCTGCCTGGACATCACCGGGACACTCCCGAATCCCCGCGAGGCAAAGGCGTTCGTCGATGAGCGTGATCCGGGGAAGCGCGCCAGGCTCATCGAGCGGCTCCTTGCTTCACCCGAATACGCGGAGTTTTGGGCGCTGAAGTGGGCGGACCTTCTGCGGGTCGAGGAGAAGACCCTTGACCCTAAGGGCGTTGAGATATTTTACAATTGGATCCGCGAGGGCCTGGCAACCGGTAAGCCTCTTGATGTCTTTGCGCACGAGGTGCTCTCCGCAACCGGAAGCACCTACGGGAATCCACCAGCGAACTTCTACCGTGCACTGCGTTTTCCCATCGACCGCGCGGAAGCAGCGGCCCAGGTGTTTCTGGGCAGTCGACTCAAGTGCGCCCGCTGCCACGACCATCCGTTTGAGGACGTGCGACAGGACGACTACTACCGCTTCGCGGCGCTCTTCGACGGCATCGACTACGAGATCGTCGAGAACAAGCGGAAGGACAAGTTCGACAAGCACCAGTTCCGCGGTGAGCAGAAAGTGAAGCTTGTAGCTCTCGAAAAGCTCGACCCAAAAATCGTCCTCAAGCACCCGCGCACCAAGAAACCTCCCAAGCCCGGGTTGCTTGATCGCGATGCGCCACCGCTGGCATCCATGAACAGGAGACTCGAGGAGATGGCTCAGTGGGTACTCTCCCACCCGAACTTTGCCAGGGTGCAGGCCAACAGGATATGGTTTCACATGACAGGCCGCGCGTTGATCGAACCGGTGGACGATGTCCGCGACACGAACCCGGCCTCCAACCCGGCTCTGATGGAAACCCTGGAACATGAACTTCGCGATAGCGGCTATGATCCGCGACACCTGATCCGCTTGATCGCCAACTCAAGAACCTACCAGTTTTCTGCCGATCCCCGTGGCGACGCGGCAGGTTCCGAGGAGAACTTCGCTCGCGCAACCGTGCGCCGCTATCCCGCGGAGGTAATCATCGATGCCGCGCACCGTTCGCTGGCGGGCCCCATCGAGTTTGCCGATACGCACAAGAGCATGCGGTCGGTCGGGATGCCCGGCGTGGAAAGCGTGCACCTGTCACGGAACCCCGGGTACGGCGGGCGCTTCCTCAAGCTTTTTGGCAAGCCGGCACGACTGACCAGTTCCGACGCCGAGCGAAACGATGAGACAACCCTCGCGCAGGTTTTCGAGCTCACCGGGGGCGAGACCCTGAACCGGCTGCTGCGACAGGACAACAACCGGATCGGCCGGCAGATCAAGGAGGGGAACGGGGATTCCGAGATTGTCGATACGCTCTATTGGGCGATTTTAACCAGGGCTCCGTCTGCGAATGAGAACACTGCGATGTTGAAACACCTCTCCGCCGCCGGAGACCGGCGCGGCGCGCTTGAGGACGTGGCCTGGGGACTTTTGAACGCGAAGGAGTTTATTCTAAGGCGATGAGAGACCCGTCCTGCCAGAGTTTCCGGGAGACCACGATCGCGCGGCGCACCCTGCTGCGAGCAGGGGGCATGGGGCTCCTTGGCATGACGATGCCGAAACTGTTGCGCGCCTCGGAAGCGACTGTGGCGAACCTCAAGATCGCGCCGAGGGCAAAATCGGTCATTTTCCTTTTCCAGTGGGGCGGGCCGAGCCAGATCGACATCCTCGACATGAAGCCGGACGCGCCGAAGGAATACCGTTCGCCGCACGGGCAGATTCGCACCTCCTGCCCGGACATTGAGATTTGCGAGCACCTTCCGCGGATGGCCCGGTATATGGACAAGTGCACCGTGATCCGCACACTGCACCACACCATGAAGAACCACAACTCGGCCGGCTACTACGCGCTCTCGGGCCATGCGCCGCCAAGCGACGACCAACGCCTGCGCGACCTGCCCGACCTCTACCCGGCCTACGGCTCGGTGGTCAGTAAGCTCAGCGCGAACGAGGACCGGGGCATGCCGACGTTCGTCTCCTATCCGCACGTGATCGCCGACGGCTCGCGGACGCCGGGCCAGCATGCCAGTTTTCTTGGTAAAAAGTTCGACCCGTTATTCATTCCGCACGACCCGAATGAGGCGGACTTTCGCCTGCCGGAGCTGAGCCTGCCCGGCAATCTCACGCTCGACCGGGTGCAGGCACGGCGCGGCTTGCAGCAGATCATAGACGCCCAGTCGCGCCTGCTCGAATTCTCCGAGCAGGCCCGGGGGCTGGACGACTATTACAAGAACGCCATGGCGATGTTGAACTCGCCGCGAGTGCGCGAGGCCTTTGACCTCTCAAAGGAGCCCTCGTGGCTGCGGGAGAGATACGGTCGGACAACCTACGGACAGGGCTGCCTGCTGGCGCGGCGGCTTGCTGAAGCGGGCGTGAAGTTCTCCACGTGTTACTTCGCAAACAGCATCGGCGGGCGCAGCAAGACCAGCGGCGGCTGGGACACCCACGGCTTCGATAACACGCGCATGTATCCGATCGTTGAAGCCTACCATCTGCCGGTCACCGACCAGACACTGCCGACGTTGCTGGAGGATCTGGAACAGCGCGGGATGCTGGACGAGACGCTGGTGGTCTGGATGGGAGAGTTCGGCCGCACGCCGAAAATCAACAAGAACGCCAGCCGCGACCATTGGCCGAACTGCTACAGCGTCCTGCTCGCTGGTGGAGGAGTGAAGGGGGGATTTGTCCACGGCAAATCCGACAAGCACGCCGCGGAACCGGCAGAGGACGGCGTGACGCCCGAGGACCTGGCGGCGACCATCTATTATCTGCTCGGCATCGACCCGAAGGCGCTCATTTACGACACGCAGGATCGCCCATTGATGATCTCAAGCGGCGAGCCGGTGATGGAGGTTGTTGCGTAGTCGGGTGTTTCGGGCACGTGTCACGGCCACGGCTTGGCCTGCTTAATCCTCCGCCTTGGAGGAACGGGTGGTCAGGTCGTGTAACGCTTGGCGCAGGTCTTTGCCCTCGTGCAGCATGGCGTAAACCTCGTCAATGATCGGCGTGCTGACATCGCGCGTGCGCGCGAGGTTCCACGCCGATCGCGCAGTCGGATACCCCTCCACCACCGACACCGAGTCGGCGAGGATGACCTCCGGCTTTTCACCGCGCCCGATGCGATGGCCGAACTGATAATTGCGGCTTAGGCTCGAGAAACACGTCACCGTCAAGTCGCCCAGGCCGCTCAGGCCGGCAAACGTCTCCGCACGCGCGCCGCACGCCACGCCCAGACGGCGCATCTCCGCGATCGCGCGCGTGACCAGCGCCGCCTTTGAGTTGTCTCCGAAGCCCAGCCCGGCCGATGCCCCTGCCGCTATGGCGATCACATTTTTCAACGCGCCGCCCAACTCGACGCCGGACAGGTCTTTGCTCGTGTAGACGCGAAACGAGGGCCGGTGAAAAACCTGCTGCACCGTCTCCGCCACACCAGCTGCCTCGCTCGCCGCCACCGCCGCGCTTGGCATGTCACGGCAAACCTCCTCTGCCAAGGTCGGGCCGGACAGCGCCGCCACCCTCGCCAACGGCATCGTCTCGGCAAGTATGCCTCCCATCGTCAGGCCGGTCTCGAACTCGATCCCCTTGGTCACGCTTACCGCCACGCCGTCGAACTTGGCCAGGCGCGCGATGACCTCGCGAAACGCGCGCGACGGAACCGCCAGCACGACACAGCCAGCGCCGTCCACCGCCTTGACCAAGTCGGCCTCCGTCGGCAGATCGCGCGGCAGCTCGACCCCAGGCAAATAACGCTCGTTGCGTCCCTCGCGGCCAAGCGCCGCCAATGCGTCGGCGTCGCGGCCCCAGAGACAAACATCGCCGCCGTTCGAGTGCGCCACCTTGGCCAACGCCGTGCCCCAGGCACCCGCCCCAATCACTGCCGTCTTCAATTCATCGTCTCCTTTTTGCCGCCCCAAGCGCGTGGCTCCGTGCCGTCCATGAGCCGTTTAATATTTCCCTTATGCTTCCAAATTGCCATCACGCCGAGAAACAGAAAAATCCAAAAGAGCAACCCAAACCGCTCGCCCGGCAATAACGCCACGCTGAGCGGCAGCGCCACCGCCGCCGCGATCGACGCCACCGACACGTAACGGCTGACCACGAAAAAAACAATCCAAGCACCAATGCAAATCCCAAGTGGCACCGACGCAAGTGCCCCGACCACACCGGCGGTGGTGGCGATGCCTTTGCCGCCCTTGAAGCCAAGCCAACAGGGATAGTTGTGCCCGAGTATCGCCGACACGCCGATTAGTAGTTTCACCGTTTCCGGTTCCGGCACGCGCCCCTCGGGAAACAGTCCTGCCACCACTCCCGGAAGAAACAAACACGGCAGCACTCCTTTCAACATATCGACGAGCAGCACCGCGATGCCGATGCCCTTACCCAACACGCGAAACGCATTGGTCGCGCCGATGTTGCCGCTGCCGACCGTGCGGATGTCCACGCCCTTGAGCCGGCCCGCGAGCAAACCCGCCGGCAGCGAGCCCGGCAAATATCCCGCGAGGACCACAACCAGCAAAGCAAGCGCCTCCATGCACGGATTGTAGTGGCTTCGCTTCATGTGCAGCAAGCCGTTTCCCCCGCTGCACGCGCGGATTGCCTTTGGCGGCCCTTGGCCGTTAGGTTCGGGGCGGCTTGCAGACGGATTCGCCAATGATTGAGGTTGAAAATCTGACCAAGCGCTACGGGCAACACGTGGCGCTCGACGGTGTGTCGTTCTCCGTGGACGGCGGCGAGGTCGTCGGTTTCCTTGGGCCGAACGGCGCGGGCAAAAGTACCACCATGCGCATCCTAACCACCTTCATGGCTGCCACCTCCGGCTCGGTGCGCGTCGGCGGCGACTGTGTTTTTGAAAACCCGATGCGTGTTCGCAAGCGGATCGGCTACATGCCGGAGAACAACCCGCTGCCAAGCGACTTGAGGGTCGGCGACTACTTGAAATTCCGCGCCCAGCTCAAGCGCCTGGCCAACGGCGACTCCGCCAATCGAATCGCCTGGGTGATGGAGAAGTGCGGCGTCGCCGATGTCGCCGGCCGGTTCATCGGCCAGCTCTCGCGCGGCTACCGTCAACGCGTGGGTTTGGCGGACGCGCTCCTGGCCAAGCCGGAGTTGATCGTGCTCGACGAGCCGACCGCCGGCCTCGACCCCAACCAGGTTCGCTCGGTGCGCAGGCTGATCCGCGAACTCGCCGGCGGCCACACGGTGCTTATCTCGTCGCATATCCTCTCCGAGATCGAGATGACCTGCGACCGCGTCGTCATCCTGCACGAGGGCCGACTGCTCGCCAGCGGCGCGCTGGAAGAGTTGATGGCCAA
>DBNL01000138.1:903-17882 GCA_002299785.1 Verrucomicrobia bacterium UBA673 | reverse complement strand
AAGTGGGCGCCACGGAAACCGCTCATCGCATAGGCGAAATTCTCATCTACAACAACTGAGGGGATGGCATTGGCGGTTTGCCCGCTGCATTGCCAAAGCAGTTTACCGTCGCTAAGCTGATAGCTGCGAACAGCCCGGGTGCCGTTAACAATTACCTGCGTGACGCCGTCGTGGATCGTCACGACTGGGGTGCACCAGCCGGAGGCCTCGTTGCGATCGGTTTTCCACTTCAACTTGCCGGTCTTTTTGTCGAGCGCATAAATTGCGGAATCGCCCTCGTGATCCCACAGCAGCACGACGGTGTCGCCGTGCAGGGCGGGGGAGCTGCCTTCGCCGAAACTATTGCGCGTGCGCATGTCGCCGAAATCCTTCTTCCACTGCAGTTTGCCCTTCATGTTGTAGCAGTACAGGCCTCGTGAGCCGAAGTTGGCGATGATGTGCTCGCCGTCGGTCACGGGTGATCCGGAGGCGTAACCGTGATCGCGATGATGCCCCTCGTGCGGCACAGCGGTCGTGGCCACTGAGCGCCAGTTTTCCTTACCCGTTTTTCGGTCGATGGAAAGGAGCACGAAGCGATACTCCTCGGTCGGTTTGCTGCCGCCGCCGAAGCCGCTGCGTCCCCGGCTGGAGCGCCCGCTGCGACGACTGCGCTCGCCGCCAAATTGCCGCCGCATCTCCTCGCGCAGTGCGTCGCGCTCGGCGTCGCTCAACTCGCCGTCGCCGTCCTTGTCGAAGCGCTTGAGAAGATCCTCGCGATTGAGCGAGCCGCTTCCGAAGCTGGATCGTCTGCCGCGTTCATTGCCGCGCTCGCCATTTGGGCGGGATCGCTCACCGCTTGGGCGCCGGCTTTCACCGGCTTGGTTGCGTTCGCGCGATTCGCCCACAGCGGTTGCCGCTACTTTTTTGCCGGTTTTCTCGGCTGTGAGGACGAAAAGCTGGTCGCCCCAAATGATCGGTGTCGAGTTGCCGGAGCCGGGAATCTTGATTTTCCACAGGATATTTTTGCCCTCGGAAAACTCCTTTGGAGGGTTGCCGCCGGGAGCCACGCCGTTGGCTGCCGGGCCGCGCCAAGCCGGCCAGTTTTCCGCAGTGACAGTGCTGGCCAGCGCCCATGCCAAGCCAGCCAAGCCGACCGGCCCAAGTTTCGAGAGGTGAATGGATTTCATGATTATTTTGTGTTTAATTAGCCGTTAGACTTGTCCAAGCGCTGAAAGGTTTCAAATTAATTTTTTTTGGCCAAAGCAATTTCCCCCAGCGGGGTATGGCTTGTGCGGGCTGATTCCTGCTCCCACACTGCCGACGTGAATGTTCACTGGGTTGATGCGACGATTCTCTGCAGCTACCTGCTCGGCATGGTTGTCTTCGGAATGTGGATGGGGCGGGGCACCCGCAGCTCCGCTGAGTTCATGGTCGGTGGGCGTAGCATGCCGTGGTGGGCTGTGCTGTGCTCGATCGTCGCGACCGAGACCAGCACGATCACATTCCTGAGCGTGCCTGGCCTCGCGTACACCGGGGACTTGGCTTTTCTGCAACTGCCGCTTGGCTACATCGTCGGTCGCTGGATCGTCGCTTCGAAACTGTTGCCGAGGTACTTCGCCGGTGAGCTGTTTACGGCCTACGAAGTTCTCGACCGGCATTTTGGCAGCGCCGTGAAGCGTGCCGCGAGCCTGCTGTTTATCATCACTCGCACTCTCGGCGATGGGTTTCGTTTGTTTCTAGGTGCGATCGTGTTGCAACATGTCGCCGGCATCGACATGAACATGGCGATTATCGCTCTCGGTGTCGCAACGATCGTTTACACTTTTGCCGGTGGCATCCGCGCGGTGATCTGGACCGACTTTATCCAGTTCGTGGTGTACATGCTCGGCGCAGCGATCGCCTTTGGGATACTGCTCGATTCGATTGACGGTAGCTGGGGTGCCGTCACTGAGTTGGCCCGGGCTGAGCTGACTGGTGACAAACTGCGGGTCTTTCATTTCGATTTTGACCTGACTGGCACGTACCTGTTTTGGGCCGGCTTGATCGGCGGCGGCGTTCTGGCAGTCGGCACTCATGGCGTCGATCAGTTGATGGTGCAGCGTTATTTGAGCGCCCGCAGCCAAGGCGAAGCGGCGCTGGCCCTGCGGTTGAGTGGTTTTGTGGTGCTGCTGCAGTTCGCGTTCTTCCTGTTGATCGGTACTGCGCTCTTCGCCTACTACAGCCAGAACCCGCCGGTGGAATCGTTTGCCAAGAGCGACCGGGTTTTCGCGACGTTCATCGTCGACAAGATGCCAATTGGAGTGCTTGGTATTGTGCTCGGCGCGTTGTTCTCTGCAGCGATGTCCACCCTGTCGAGTTCGCTCAACTCGAGCGCCACGGTGCTGGTCAACGACATCCTCACAATCAGCAGTGACAGCAGCCGGTTGCGCTTGGCCAAGTGGCTGACAGTCGCCTTTGGTATCGCCCAGATCGTCGTCGGCATCTCCGGGCAATGGCTCGAATCGTCGGTGATTGGCAGCGTGCTGGCTATACAGAGTTTCACCACCGGGATTATCCTCGGCGTCTTCGCTCTCGGCTTGGCTAAGGGCAGGGTCGGCACCAACTCGGCGCTCGTTGGCTTGGTCGTTGGGTTGATCGTGATGACCACGATCAAGTTCGGCACGCCGCTGGCATGGCCTTGGTTCGCCCTGGTCGGCTCGGTCGTGACTTATTGCACGGGAGCGCTGCACAACAAGCTATTCAACAACAAACGGTTTCCTGATAAATGATTGAGTTTCGTTTCGGACTCGAAGTTTGCGCGGCCAACCCTCCGGAGGTCCTGCGCGGTGCCCGGTTCGGGTTGGTGATGAATCAGGCGTCGATCGACTCCGGCTTCCGCACCGCTGATGAAGTCCTCGGCGAGAGCCTGCCGGGCCAGTTGGCGGCGTTGTTCGGACCGCAGCACGGCCTGTGGGCCGAGCAGCAGGACAATATGGTAGAGACGCCGCACACGCTTGATCAGCTGCGAAAAATCCCGGTGTATAGTCTTTACGCCGATGTGCGAAAACCGACTCAGGCGATGCTCGAGGGTCTCGATGTCTTGGTCATCGATTTGCAGGACGTCGGCACGCGCGTTTACACCTACCTCTGGACGCTGAGCCTTTGTCTTGAGGCGGCCGCCGAAAAAGGAATCGCCGTCGTCGTGCTCGACCGGCCCAATCCGCTCGGCGGCGACGTCTTTGAGGGGCCGATGCTGAATCGTGAATTCGCCAGCTTCGTCGGTCGAGTGCCGATGCCGATGCGGCACGGACTCACTTTGGCCGAAGCCGCGAGGTACCTAAATAGCGAATGCGGAATCGGCGCCGATCTCCACTGGGTGCCGATGGAGGGCTATCGCCGCGACTCGTACTGGCCCGAGCATGGCCGACCGTGGATTCCGCCATCGCCGAATTTGTCCCGCTTCGAAGGCGCATTGCTCTATCCCGGGCAAGTTCTGTTGGAAGGCACAACGCTGTCCGAGGGCCGAGGAACGACCACGCCGTTCGAACTATGCGGCGCCCCCTACATAGAGCCCGAGGTGCTTCTAAACGAGCTCGAAGAATCTGAGTTTGACGGACTGTTCGCACGTCCCTATCGCTTTGAGCCGACTTTTCAAAAGTTCGAGCAACAGTCGTGCGGCGGTCTGTTTCTGCACCCGACAAATCCCCGGGCGCTTCGCTCCTATCGATTCACCGTCGCGATGATTGGCTGTATCGCCAAGCTCTGGCCGGAGCAATTCGCCTGGCGGCAGCCGCCGTACGAATACGAGACCGTGAAACTGCCGATCGACATTCTATCCGGCGGCCCGGATCTGCGCGAGGCGATCGACGCGGGTTTGACGCCGGAGTCGCTCGAACAAGTCACCTCCATTGACAACTCGCAATGGGAAAGCTCGATCCAAGATGATCGAATCTATGAGTAGGTTGCCTCTAGCCAAACCAGCTACTCACGGCTCACTTCTTTTCAACTGGCTCGGAGGCGGGTAGCCTTTCGGCGTATGACTGTTGAGGAGCAGATGGCCAAGGGCGAAGTTCACTACATTGATCGTCGTGATGGCGAGTTGAAGACCGAGGCTATTTACGGCGAGCGTCCGCTGCGCTGGGCATACGGCAATCCGCTTGGCCGGCTTGCCCAGTGGTTGCTCATTCGCCGGTGGATCGTCTCCGCATGGTACGGCAGTAGGATGGATACGCTGTCCAGCAGCTTGAAAATCAAGCCGTTCATCGAGCAGTATGGCCTGGACGAGGGCGAGTTCGCCGAGTCGGTGGATGACTACAATTCGTTCAACGAGTTTTTTCATCGCAAACTCAAGCTAGGCGCCCGACCGATTGATGCCGCCAACGACTCGGTGGTGTTTCCGGCAGACGGGCGGCATCTGGCGTTCGCTGAAATAACCGCCGAGACCAATTTTTTCGTCAAGGGCCAGTCGTTCGACCTCGCGACATTTCTCGGCGATGCCGACTTGGCCAAGCGCTACGAGGGCGGCTCGATGATTCTCTCGCGGCTTTGCCCGGTGGACTACCACCGGTTTCATTTCCCGTGCGAGGGCAAGCCTGGCCCCCCGCGCTTCATCAACGGCTGGCTCTATTCGGTAAACCCCATCGCGCTGGTCACGAGGCCGTCGATTTTTTGGGAGAACAAACGGGTCGTCACGGCGATCGAGTCGCCCTCGCTTGGCCAGGTGCAGTTCGTCGATATCGGCGCAACAATGGTCGGCAGCATCCGGCAGACTTATACGCCGGGCGAGACGGTGGCCAAAGGAGAGGAGAAAGGATACTTTGCCTTCGGCGGCTCAAGCGTGGCGGTTCTGTTTAAGAAAGGCAGGGTCGAGTTCGACGCCGATCTGTTGGAAAATACGGTTAACGGCTTTGAGACGTATGCACGAGTCAGCGAACGCATGGGTCGAGCGCATGACCAAGGTTGAACTAAAATGCTTGGAAGATTGATCATCCTGTTCATCACCATCCCATTGGTGGAGCTTTATCTGCTAGCTGTGGTCAGTAGTCGTGTGGGGCCGTTACCGGCGATCATGCTCGTAATTCTCACCGGTGCTTGGGGGGCGTATCTTGCGAAAAGCCAAGGCTATTCGATCCTCTCCAGGATACAGGTCGAGATGGCTGCCGGTCGGGTTCCAACGGCTGAGCTGATCGACGGGCTACTGGTATTGATCGGCGGAATCGTGTTGTTGACGCCCGGCCTGCTGACCGACTTGGTTGGTTTCAGCCTCATGGTGCCTGGCTTCCGCGCCATCATCCGCGAGCGGGTTAAAAAGAAATTCGCCGCGCAGGTCAGTCATTTTCAAATGCCCACACCCGGCGGCATGGGCACCCGGCCGCAAGCCCCTCCAAATCGCCCCAAAGACGACGACGTCATCGACGTTTAGCGCTGGGTAACCTGGGGTGGATTCTGGGCGAGGAGGCGCTTGGATTCCCGCAGGAGGAATTCGACTTCGGTAAACGGTTCGAAGCTGATGTCCTGCCAGCGGACGAGGCCCTGCCGGTCGATGAGGAAGGTGCCGTGCAGCGGTTGCTGCTCGAAATCGTCGTAGGCGCGGTACTGCTTGAAGACTTTCAGCGAGGCATCGGAGACGAGCGGGAAGGGGAATGGCGAGCCGGTCTTATTTTGCTGAACTGTCTCACGTAGGCCATCGACATTGTCGGTGCTGATGGCAATTAAATCGATGCCAGCCTGCTTGAAGCGGTCGGTCTCGGGGGCAAAGGTGCCGAGTTGCTCGATGCAGTGTGCACAGCCCTTCCCGAGGTAAAAAATAACAATAACCGGCCGGCCGGTATAATCCGCGAGAGTGTGCTTTTTACCCTGTCCATCGGTCAGAGCCCAGTTGGCTGCGGGCGAGGGGCTCCAGCGGAAGGGGCCAAGCGTGTCGAGTGACGGTCGGCCGTTGACGTCGTCGGCCGGCTGGAATTTAACGCGCCAATCTTTCGGCAGATCGAGTTTTTTGGCGACTGGCGTGAGTCGCTCAAAGACGGCGCGCTCGATGTCAATGTGTGCGGAAATATTGCGGAGTTTTTTGAACTGCTCGATGGCTTTCTTTTCCCTGCCGCTGCGCCAGAGGATATCGACGTAGTTGGCCAAGGGCTGCACCTGGCCGTCGGCGCGAGCGGATTGGCTGGCGAGTTCTTCCGCCTCTTTTTTGTTGCCGACCTTCAGGTGGAGTTGCGACTTGCGCTCGCGCGACATCTTGCTGGCTTTGGCGATTTGTTTTTTGAACTCGTCGTCGTCTTCGTCTGCTGCAGCTTGGTGCGCGAGTAACTCAGCTTGGTATTGGCCAATAATTTTAATGCGGCCGTTGAACGGTTTCATCGC
This sequence comes from Verrucomicrobia bacterium UBA673, assembly GCA_002299785.1. Taxonomy (GTDB): domain Bacteria; phylum Verrucomicrobiota; class Verrucomicrobiia; order Limisphaerales; family UBA1096; genus UBA1096. The sequence continues at coordinate 11,561 of DBNL01000138.1, read as the reverse complement.
GCTCACCATGGCTTTGTCGGCGTCGTCGTCGTTTTTATCTTTTGCGCGGGCCTCTTCTTCAGCCTTGGTCCCGGCCTCGAGTTTCATTTCCTTCAGGCGCTCCTTGATTTTGTCGATCTTGGCCAAGGTCTCGGCACCTTTTTCCGCTTGGCCAAGCGCGTAACGGGCCACGCCGACGGCGGCCAGGCGCTTGGCTTGTTCCTCCGGAATTGTGGTCGGCTCAAGGTAAACCGTCTGCGATGAGCTTATGATTTCGTCCCACATCTCGTAGCGCAGCAGGGTGTCGAACAGGCGCATGCGGCCGTAGCGGGCGCTGCCGCGCTTACCGTACTCGGTTGGCTTACCTGATTTGGCCAGAGTGTTGTATTTTGGGTGGCGCGGCAGCTCGACCATGTTTTGGGCGAGCGCCACGGCGTCGTTGGCACGGCCAAGGTGATTGAGGTTGCGCGTGAGCCACTCATTATTGTGGGCGAAGTTGTGAATCTGGTCCGGCAACACGCGGTCGCGCATCATGTGGGCGTGATCGACCCGGGCACTGGCCTCCTGCTGCCAAGCGGAGTCGTGGTAGCGCTTGAGCTTTGAGTATATGTGGCCGGGCATGTGCCACATGTGTGCGATGCCGGGTGATCCCTGTCCACAACGAGCGGCGGAGGCGAGGGCGCGCGCCGGCTTTTCGTTGTCCCACAGGTGGATTCGGAAGTGATGGCACGGGTGCATCGGCTCGACGTCGAGTACGTCCTCGATCAGGGCGGTGACAGCGCCGTGGCTGTGAATGGGTAATCCGTCCCTGGAACTCTGCCATATCCATACGGCAAGGAACGCCTTGGCCTCGATGTCGTCCGGGTGCTCGTAAATGATCGCCTCGAGGTCGCGCACCATTTTGCGGCGGCGATCCTTTTTGGACTTCTTCGTGTCGGCCCAATAGTTGACTTCGCTGTCAATCCAGAGTTGCTCGTGTTTGCTGGCCTTGTCCCTGCGTTTTTTGGCTTTCTCGATGAAGCCCTTAGCGCGTTCGGCGTTGTTGCGGTTGGCCACGGCCATACCCCAATAGGCCATTGCGCAGTCGGGGTCGAGCATTGCCGACTGACGGAAACTACGCTCGGCCTCGAAGTGCCAAAAGCCGTGCAACTGGGCGACCCCCTGCGTGAAAAACAACTGAGCCTCCTGCACGGAGGTCGTGACAGGGAAGCGCACGCGCCCCATGCCCTTCATGAGATAGGCGCTTTGGCGGGGGCCCTCGTTGAAGGCTTCGCCGTGGTACGAGTGGCCCTCGAGCACCTTCTTTTCACCGTCACCAGCCGACTCCCCTGCAATCGCAGACTTGGCCAAGTTGATGGCGAAAATCGCGGCAATATTCCCTAACACACGAAAATTCAGATGTCTTAAATTCATAAAGGCAGGGAGTTTTTCACCATCTTCCAACGATGGCAAAGGATTTGTGACGCGGCGTGAACTCAAAAATTCAATCGCATTTTGGCGCGAGTTGCTTACCGTGTTGCGTCCCGGTTTTCGCCGGTTTCCCTAAGGAAATGAAAGTAACCTATAATTGGCTGAAGCAGTACGTTGACTTTGACTGGTCTCCCGACGAACTCGCCGAGCGGCTGACGATGATCGGCCTCGAGGTCGAGGGCGTCGAGAAAGTGTCCGGCGGTTTTGACGGCATCGTGGTTGCCGAGGTGCTCTCCAAGGAGCCGCATCCGGATGCCGACCGCCTGTCACTTTGTAAGGTAAATGACGGCTCTGGCGAGCGGCAGATCGTCTGCGGCGCGACGAATTTCGAGGTCGGCAGCAAGGTGCCGCTGGCGGTGCCTGGCTGCGAGATGCCCACCGAGCCGGGCGCGAAGCCGTTCAAGATCAAGGTAGGCAAAATCCGCGGTGTGGAGTCGCAGGGCATGATGTGTTCGTCGAAGGAACTGGGTCTTGCTGAGGACGCCGAAGGGTTGATGATTCTTCCCGAAGAAGCGCAGGTTGGCCAGTCGTTCGCCGAGCACCTTGGCCGCAGCGGGGACGATGTTGTTTATGATTTGGAGGTGACGCCAAATCGGCCGGACTGGAACAGCCTCATCGGCATCGCCCGCGAGGTCAGCGCGCTCACCAGGAACGCGCTGCGCCTGCCGGAGATCCCCGACTTGCCAGAGGGCGACGAGGATGCCTCGGCGCTGGTCGATGTGCGGCTCGACAACGCCGAGCACGGCCCGCGCTACAACGCGCGCGTCGTTCGCGGCGTGACGGTCGGCCCCAGCCCGGGCTGGCTGCGAGACACGCTTGAACGAGTCGGTATCCGTAGCATTAATAACGTCGTCGATGTCACAAACTACGTGATGCTTGAGACCGGCCAACCGCTGCACGCTTTCGACTTCCATTTGCTCTCGAGGGCGGAGGGCGCAGCCAAGCCGGTGATCGTCGTGCGCGATGCCGCCGCCGGCGAGAAATTCACCACTCTTGACGAGAAGGAACACGAGCTGTCGAGCAGCGCGCTGTTGATCGCCGACGAAACCAAGGGCATCGCCCTCGCCGGCATCATGGGCGGGCTCAACAGCGAGATCGCTGCGGGTACCGAGGATGTGCTGATTGAGTGTGCCTATTTTCAGCCGCAAAACATACGAGCGACGGCCAAGCGTCTAGGTATCAGCACCGATGCGTCGTACCGCTTCGAGCGTGGTTGCGACCCGAACTGCTGTGACTGGGTTAGCCAACGCGCCGCGCAACTCATCATCGAGACCGCCGGCGGCCGCTTGGCCAAGGGCTGTGTCGATGCCTACCCGAGCGCAGCCGAGCCGAGGGTGATTTCGCTGCGCTTTGACCGGACCGACGCGCTGCTTGGGATCGCGGTTTCACCGGATGAACAGGTGGCTGCTCTCACCGGGCTTGGTCTCGAGACGGTGTCTCGAGACGATGTCTCGGTGGCGACGTTTAGGATTCCAACGGCGCGAGTGGACTTGAAGCGCGAGGTCGATTTGATCGAGGAGGTCGTTCGTATTTACGGGGTTGATAAGGTGCCGTCCACGCCGCCGCGAGGCTGTGTCGGCAGCGACCCGTTCGATGCCACGCATGATGCATTCGCGGAGATCCGCACGATCCTCACCGGACTTGGCCTCTACGAGGCGCAGACGCAGACACTAGTTTCCGGCGAAGCGGCGTCGTTGCTCGGCATCGCGCCGGTGGCACTCGAGTACCCGCTGAGCAGCGAGCAGGGTAAGCTGCGGACGAGCCTGTTGCCGGGCTTGGCCAAAGCGCTGCAGTATAACGCAAACCACGAAACAGCCGACGCGGCGCTTTTCGAGATCGGACGTGTGTTCCGCGACGACGATGGCCAACCGGCGGAAGGCTGGGGGCTGGCGATCGGGTTGACCGGTCGGCGGTCTGCGCCGTTTCACGAGGGGACGGAGCGCGATGCGGTGAATGAGTTTGCCGACCTCAAGGGGATCATTGAGGAGTTCGCCGGGCAGTTCGGCATGCGCGGTGTCAGCTACGAGCGGCACAACGATACGAGCGATTTTTTTGTCGAGTCGGGCAGCGTGAAGCTGGGTAAAACGCCGGTCGGGACGCTTGGCCAATTTTCGCCGCTGCTCGCTCGGCGGCACGACTTGAAGCACCCGGTTTTTTTCGCGGAGTTCGACCTTGGTTTAGCGCTGCAACACCGCACGACCAAGCGCAGCTTCAAGGCGCTGCCGGCGTTCCCCGGCACGCGGCGGGACATCGCGATGCTTGTGGTTGACGACACGACGCACGACGCCGTGCTTCAAAGCGTCCGCAAAGCCAAGCCGAAAAACCTCGAGTCGGTGGAGCTATTCGACGTCTATCGAGGCGAAGGAGTCGAGGTCGGGCAGAAGAGCGTGGCTTACGCTTTTCATTACCGCTCCACCGAGGGCACGCTGAAGGATAAGCAGGTAGATGCTGTTCACGAAAAAGTGATTAAACAACTCCGTGAAGATCTCGATGCGAGCATTCGTGCCTAAGAATAGTTTATGAGCGAAGCTTTTGATTCATCGTCACTCGATCCGATTCGTGAGCGACTTCTGCAACACCCCGTATTTCAATCGGTCACCAATTTGTCCCGACTGGGTGTATTCATGCAACATCATGTGTTCGCCGTTTGGGACTTCATGTCGCTTCTTAAAGCATTGCAGAAACTGTTTGCGCCTCATGGTTCACCATGGCTACCAGACGGTGATGGTGAATTACGGCGTTTTTTGAATGAGATCGTGACCGAGGAGGAATCCGATCAAGGACCACCGGGAGCGCAACCGAAATTCACCAGTCATTTTGAACTATACCGCCATTCGATGAGGGATATCGGAATTGAAACATCGGCAATAGATGGATTCATTGGCACTCTTATTGCAGCTGGGTTGCAGGATGCTTTAGCCAAGCGGGATATACCCGAACCAGCAAGGGTATTCATGAAATCCACATTTGCAGTCATTGAGTCGGGGCAACCTCATCAGATTGCGGCGGCTTTTGCCCTTGGACGGGAGACTATCATTCCAGGGATGTTCCAGTCTCTTCTGGCAAAAATGAAGATTGAGGAACCGGACGCGCCTGCGTTTTACTACTATCTCACTCGGCACACCGAACTGGATGGGGAGTCACACGGTCCTTTGGCGCTTCGCATGCTTTTACGACTTTGCAATGGCGACCGTATTCGGGAGCAAGAGATGCTCGAGACAGCACAGTGTTCGTTGGAGTCGCGTATCCATTTTTGGGACGGAGTCAACAAAGCGGTTCTGAAACTACCTGCTTAGCACATGACCCCGTCGGAGGCTCCTCTCATTCAACTGACGAATCTTACGATTCGTCGTGAGGAAGTGACTATCCTACGTGATGTTGATTGGCGAGTAAAACGAGGGGAACATTGGGTCATCCTTGGTGGAAATGGCTCTGGTAAGACCACTTTGTTGAGTGCTTTGAGCGGATATTTCATGCCATCAGAAGGGAAGATTGATTTGCTAGGAAAACAATTTGGCAAAGCCTATTGGCCTACTTTGCGGCGGAAGGTCGGTCTTGTGAGTTCATATGTTGGGCAGATGATGGATCAGGACGAGACAGCTCTGAACTCGGTGGTAACCGGCAAATACGGAATGATCAACCTTTGGGGAAAACCCAATCGATCTGACCTTGTGGAGGCAGGAAAGCTATTGAATCGCATCGGGTGCGGGCACCTGAAATCACGAGCCTGGGCTTTGCTATCTCAGGGTGAACGGCAAAAGGTTCTTATTGGGCGCGCCCTTATGGCGCGCCCGAAGTTATTGCTGCTCGACGAACCGTGCGCCGGCTTAGATCCGCCCGCGAGAGAGGAATTTCTTCATTTGATCGATAAAATGGGTAAGACCTATAACGGGCCTACATTGATTTTGGTGACGCATCATGTTGAGGAGATCATGCCGGTATTCAGCCACGTTCTCCTTATGCGTGATGGCTCAGTATTAGCTTGCGGTTCCAAGTCAAAGGTGATGACGACAGGTTTGATAGGCGAAACGTTTGGAAGTGAAGTCAGTCTTAAGAAAAACCGAAGTCGATACCGGTTGGACCTCTAGGCTGAGTCTGTTCAGATTGGTGTTGACCTTGCAAACAATCGCGCCCGCCTGTTAAATGTGTGGCGTGTTGCAGCAGCAAACACTGGCCAAGCCGGCGAGCTTTTCCGGCATCGGCCTGCACAGCGGGAACAAGGTCTCGATGACCCTGTTGCCCGCTCCGCCGAATTCCGGGATCCTCTTTCGTCGAGTGGATCTCGATAGCCGTGCGGAGATCCCGGCGCAGGTCGGGAATGTCGCCGAGACTGACCGTTCGACAACGTTGTCCAGGGGTAACGCCAAGGTGCAGACGGTGGAGCATGTGTTGGCTGCGCTGTACGGTTTTGGGGTGACCAACGTCGTCATCGAGCTTGACTCGAGCGAACCGCCCGTGGCCGACGGTAGTGCGCGGCAATTCTGTAAAATGATACGCGAGGCCGGCATCGAGGCGCAGGCGGAGCGCATCGAGCCGATGCAAGTCACCGCGCCAATAGAGTACACGCACAATGGCACGGTGATATCTGCATTCCCGCACGCCGGCTTCAAGATCACTTGCACAAGCTCCGACAAGGGCGGACGGTTCACCCAGTTTTTCAGCGTCGAGTTGACACCCGAGACGTGGGAGATCGAGATTGCCCACGCGCGGACGTTTTGTTTTTACAAGGAGATAGAGTACCTCATCAAGAACGGCCTCATCCGCGGCGGCAGCCTCGAGAATGCCATCGTCATCCGTGACGATGCCGTGCTGACGGCTGAGCCGATGCGCTACCGCGAGGAGTTTGTGCGGCATAAGATACTGGACATCATCGGCGACTTGAGTCTCGTCGGCGCGCCGTTGCGCGGGCACATCGTCGCGGTCAAGCCGGGGCACGCTGCCAATTGCGGTCTGGCCAGGCGTATTCTGCAACAAGCCAGCCGCCCGCTGGTGGCCGCGCAAAGTTTTTCCCCGCCGGGCGACAAGCCGGTGAAGCAACCCACTCAACCCATGCAACCCCAAGTAAGCGAAGAAACAACAGCCCCACTGGACTCCGAGCAGATCATGCAGATTCTGCCGCACCGTTACCCGTTCCTGATGGTGGACAGGGTGACGCGGATTGACGGTAACCAGATTACCGCGGAGAAAAATGTCACGATCAACGAGCCGTATTTCCAGGGGCATTTTCCCGGACATCCAATCATGCCTGGCGTGCTGCAACTCGAGGCGATGGCACAGGTAGCAGGTATCCTCACGCTCAAGCAGGCCGACAACGCAGGCAAGATCGCCTATTTCATGGCGGCTGAAAAAGTTAAGTGGCGCAAACCCGTTAAGCCGGGGGATGTGCTGCAGATCGATATCGAGCTGCTCAGGGCCCGTGGCAAGGTCGCCAAGGCCAAGGGGGTTTGTACGGTGAGCGGCGAGGTGGTCAGCGAAGCCGAGATCACCTTCACCCTCGCGGGTAATTCATAACCGACCAGGCGCACGTCATGTCTGAGATTCATCCCACCGCAGTCATTCATCCCGAGGCCACTCTCGGCGGCGACTGTGTTGTTGGCCCGTACTGCGTCATCGGCCGTCACGTCAGGCTTGGCGAGGGAAACCGGCTGCATTCGCATGTCGTCATCGACGGCAACACCGAGATCGGCAACGGCAACGAGTTTTTTCCGTTCGCCTCCATCGGTCTCAAGACGCAGGACTTGAAATGGAAGGGTGGCACGACATGGACGCGGATCGGCAACCGCAACACCTTCCGGGAAAACGCCACCGTACACAGCGCCACCGGCGACGGCGAGGCGACGGTGGTGGGTTCGGACAACCACATTATGGCTTACAGCCACGTTGCCCACAATGTACTGCTGGGCGACCACGTGATTTTGTCCAACAACGGCACGCTAGCTGGCCACGTGATTGTCGAGAATCACGCAATCATCGGCGGCTTGTCGGCAGTGCACCAGTTCTGTCGTCTGGGTAAAATGTCGATCATCGGCGGCTGCACAAAAGTAGTGAGCGACGTGGCGCCGTTCATGATGGTGGATGGCAACCCGGCACGAACCCGCGCCGTGAACAAGGTGGGGTTGGAGCGCAACGGCGTAACAGCAGAGTCACAGGAGGCTCTGCGACGGGCGCATCGTTTTCTATTTCGCAAAGGACTCACCGCCGCCAACGCAGTAGAAGCCATCCGTGCAGAGGTTCAAGCTTTGCCCGAGGTGGAGCACTTTATTGCTTTTGTCGAGGCTGGAGATCGGGGCATCACCCGCTGAAAGACCTTGTCTAATCAAAAAAAAACCGCCCCGTTTCCGAGGCGGTTATTTAAATGGTTGTCGGGCGTGGCTTACTTGACCTTAGCGATATGCTTCGCTGGTTCTTTCTTGAATTTGCCGGAGCAGTTGTTGCAGCAGAAGGCCACCGTGTAGGTTTTCTTCGGATTAATAGCTTTGCCACTCAGCGGGCACTTGTCGTTCACCGTCTTTCGGGCGACTTTCACCTTCTTGATTAGGTTGTCGGCGTCCTTCTCGAACTTGCCTTTGCAGTTATTGCAGCAGAAGCCGACGAGGTCGCCCTTGTAGTTGGCCGTTGCCTTGATGGGATCGCCGCTGAATGGGCAAGCGTCGTTTATCGGGGCGGCCTTGACTTTTGAAATGGAGGCACCCGGATTTTCGGTAAACTTGCCCTGACAATTGCCGCAGCAGAACCCTACCGAATAGGTGGCATCCTTTTTTACAGCGTTACCGCTGAGCGGGCATTTTTCATTGACTGGGCCGGCGATAACGCTGACCAAGGTGACTAAACTCAGGCAACCCAATAAGGTTCCGAGCCATTTCATTGATTTTGATTTCATAGTGCTAGTATTAATTTTTTGTATAGCCTATTGGCGTTGGGCTGAAAGCTACTCGTCGGTTTTGGTGGCGTCAATATCATTATAAGCCCTTTTTTATTGCAAATTGATGAGCGGAAAGGATAAATATTTCTCCAACAAAACGTCGATAAATACGTGGAATGAAGGTTATCCAGACAATTGCCCCCGGCTCATCGGACGGACTGCAGAGAATGTGTGATGCGAGCCAGTCGGGGCTCGCGCTTTGTTTCCCCGGAGTAGGCTCGGCGTTTGCCCGTCAACACGATCCTACATCCCTGATCATCGCCAAACAAGGGGTGACCCTGCTGGTGGATATCGGCACGACTATTCCGCGTGTGCTCTCCTCACGCGGAATAGGTATTGGGGATTTTGACTACTACCACATCACCCACAGCCATGCCGACCACATCGGCGGCCTGGAGGAACTTCTGCTGTTTAGCCATTACGTCCTCAAAAAAACACCCAGGCTCATTCTTTCCCGGGAATACAAGAAAACCCTTTGGGATCATTCCCTGCGGGGCGGTTGCGAGCACCACGAGAACGGCAAGTTTCGCTTCGAGGATTTGGCGGAACTGATTTTTCCCAACCAGACCGCTGAGTCGCCGCGTGAGATTTACGAGTTAGAGGTCGGGGGCATCCTTCTGCTCATCTTCCGCACCGTGCACATCCCGACTGAGGGCGACAACTCTGGCTCGAAGTTTTGGTCCACCGGCTTGCTGATCGACGGCCGGGTCTTGTTTACGGCCGACACGCGGTTCGATCCGCTCATATTCGAGCACCTGCCGATGGACAACGTAGACACCATTTTCCACGACTGCCAACTGTACGAGCCCAGCGTTGTTCATGCCTCCTACGATCAGTTGAAGACGCTCGATGCCGGGTTACGCTCGAGGATGCACCTCACCCACTACGGTGACACATTCCAGAAGTTCGACCCGTCGGCGGACGGCTTCGCCGGCTTCGCCCAGCCCTGGGCCATCTATCAGTAACCCTGCTTGGCTAAGCGCTTGGCTGCAATATCGGGTTGGCTTTTCCGACACGTAATGCGGGTTCAAGGTGCTGACGGGAGTTGGTGCCGTTGGTTTAGGGTAACGGCTGGTTTTCGCCACGGAACTGTTGCTGGAGTTGGAGCAGCAGGGGCACCGGATCTTGGACTTGCCGATGGAGTGGAAGGAAGATGCCGCCAGCCGGATGCGTGTGGTGGTGACGGCGAGTAAGGATTTGAAAGAGCTGCTGCGCATACGCTGGCGGCGATTTTTTTTTTAGGCCAGGAGACAGGGGGACTAGGCCGGGTTGATTTGCCTAAAGGTGGAAGATTATTTAACCACGAATAGCACGAAAGCGACGAAGAAATAGAAAATTGGCAGCTTCGGTCTAAGCGCTTGGATTCCCTAAAGAAATTCCTGAAGTGGCTTGACGGCGTAGCCGTTCTGTTTCAGTGCAGCGATGCCTTCGGCGGCGGCTTTGGCGCTGCCCATTGTGGTCATAATCGGGGTATTCGTGTACACGGCGGTGGTACGGATTTTGATTTCGTCCGCACGCGGTGTCTGGCCGGAGGGGGTGTTGATGACGAGGTGAATCTCGTTATTTTTCAGCAAATCCAGAGTGTTGGGGCGACCCTCGGCCAACTTGGGAACGCTCTCAACTTCGAGGCCGTCCTTGGCCAGCACGGCGGCGGTGCCGGTGGTGGAGCTGAGCTTGAAGCCTAGGTCGGAGAAGCGCTTGGCCAAGGCGGCGACTTCCTCCTTGTGGGCGTCGCTGACGCTTATAAACACCCGCCCCTCGAGTGGCAGCGAGCTGCCGGAGGCCATTTGCGACTTGGCGTAGGCGATGCCGAGGTCGTTGTCGAGGCCCATCACTTCGCCAGTTGATTTCATCTCGGGTGACAGCAAAATATCCTGCCCGTGGAAGCGGTTGAATGGGAAGACCGACTCTTTCACTGCCCAGTAGTCCGGGATGATTTCCTCGGTGAAGCCAAGCTCTTTGAGCGTCTTGCCGGTCATCACCTTGGCCGCCAGCTTGGCCAACGGCCGACCGATCGCCTTGCTGACGAACGGCACGGTGCGCGAGGCGCGCGGGTTGACCTCGAGCACGTAAACGATGCCGTCCTTGATGGCGTACTGTACGTTCATCAGGCCGGTGACTTTCAGCTCGCGGGCCATGGCGTCTGAGTAGCGGCGCATGGTGTCCATTAGCTCAGCCGAGAGCGTGTGCGGTGGTAGCACCATCGCGGCATCGCCGGAATGCACGCCGGCGAACTCCACGTGCTCGAGCATCCCACCGATGACCACGGTGGCGTCGGCGGGATCGT
>DBNL01000138.1:0-573 GCA_002299785.1 Verrucomicrobia bacterium UBA673 | reverse complement strand
GTGAAGGGCAACGTCGGCGATGCAATCTACGTCCACCTCGATTGCATCCTCGAGAAATTTATCCACCAGCACCGGGCGCTCCGGCGAGGCCTCGACGGCGGTGCGCATGTAGTTGCGTAACTCGTCGTCGGAGTAAACGATCTGCATCGCGCGGCCGCCGAGGACGAAGGATGGACGCACGAGAACAGGGTAGCTCAGCTTGGCTGACGCCTCGAGCGCCTCGGTCTCGTTGGTGGCCAGGCCGTTGGGCGGTTGAGGGATCTCGAGCGCATGCAGCATGTCAGCGAACATCTCACGGTCCTCGGCGCGCTCGATGCTCTGCGGCGAAGTGCCGATGATGTTGACACCGTTGGCCTGCAGATCCAGCGCGAGGTTGAGCGGTGTCTGCCCGCCGAATTGCGCGATCGCGCCCCAGCATTTCTCGCGGTGATAAATCTGGAGCACGTCCTCGAGCGTCAGCGGTTCGAAGAAAAGTTTGTCGCTGGTGTCGTAGTCGGTGGAGACAGTTTCTGGGTTGGAGTTGACCATGAGCGACTCGAGGCCCTCCTCCTTCAAAGCGAAGGCGGCGTGCAC
>DBNL01000159.1:16522-23849 GCA_002299785.1 Verrucomicrobia bacterium UBA673 | reverse complement strand
CATCGCCGCGCACGCCACGTGGAGCTGCACGAGCACACGGCGATCGAGGAGATTTTGGCCAAGCTCAACCGCAAAGGCTTGAGCGTCGATCATTACTCGGCGCAGGACGAGCCGCTGTTCGAGATCATCCAGGGTGAGGGCGATAACGCCACGGCGCGCCGGTTGTTTTCGATCGCGGAAATCCTTGATGCCGTCGTGGACGTCGGTCGGAAGGGCTTGCAAATTCAGCGTTTTAAGGGCTTGGGCGAAATGAACCCGAAGGAGCTTTTTGAGACGACCATGTCGCCGGAGACGCGTAAGTTGTTGCGTGTGGAGGAGACGGACGCCGTCGAGGCGGACGAAATGTTCACCCGTCTCATGGGCGAGGAGGTCGAGCCTCGACGGCATTTTATTCAGGAAAACGCGCTCAACGTCCGCAATCTAGACGTCTGACTTCGAAGCAACCCGCAGAAATTTTTTAGAGACTCATGGCAGATTCCAAGGACAAAGATTCACTCCCGGCAACCAACACGCCGCTGTTCGCAGCCAGCGAAGAAATCAAGACTATCAACGTCTCGGACGAGATCAAAAACTCGTTCCTCGACTACTCGATGTCGGTGATTATTTCGCGCGCGCTTCCGGATGCACGGGATGGGCTCAAGCCGTCGCAGCGCCGCATCCTGCTAGCGATGCACGACCTAAACCTCTCGCCCGGTCGGCATTACCGCAAGTGCGCCAAGATCTGCGGCGACACGAGCGGCAACTATCACCCGCACGGCGAGGCGACGATTTACCCGACACTGGTCAACATGGCGCAGCCGTGGTCGATGCGCGGCACACTCGTGGACGGGCAGGGGAACTTTGGCTCTGTCGAGGGCGACCCGCCGGCCGCTATGCGTTACACCGAGGCGCGCCTTACGCACCTTGGCCACGCACTGATGATCGACATGGACAAGGACACTGTCGATTGGATGCCCAACTACGACGAGACCCGCGAGGAGCCGACAGTGTTCCCGGCGGCGTTCCCGAATCTACTCGTCAACGGCGGCACCGGAATTGCAGTTGGCATGGCGACAAGTATCGCACCGCACAATCTCGGCGAAATTGTTGATGGTATCTGCGCGCAGATCGACAACCCGGATATCAGCATCGAAGGGCTGATGGAATACATCAAGGGGCCGGACTTCCCGACCGGCTGTCTCGCCGTTGGACTGGACCCGATTCGCGACTATTTCAAGACTGGCAGGGGCAGCGTCAAGCAGCGCGGTCGCGTCGGCGTCGAGCAGATGAAAGGCAACCGCGAGCAGATTGTCATCACGCAGATTCCGTACATGGTCAACCGCGCCACGCTGGTCCAAAAGATCGCGGCGTTGGCCAATGAAAAAACGATCACTGATATCTCCGCCGTGCGCGATGAGTCGGACGAAAACACGCGAGTCGTCGTTGAGCTAAAGCGCGACGCCGTGCCCAAGGTAGTCATTAACAAGCTGTACAAATTCACGCAGTTGGCCACGTCGTTCAGCGTCAACTCTCTGGCGATCGACCACGGTCGGCCTAAGACGATGAACCTTAAAGAGATGATCAATGCCTACATTGAGCATCGCCGCGAAGTCATCCTGCGCCGCACGCGCTTCGAATTGGCCAAGGCCGAGGCCCGCGCCGAGACGCTTGAGGGCTACCTCTGCGCCTTAGCCAACCTCGACGATTTCATCCGTATCATCCGCAAATCGAACAACCGCGAGGAAGCCCGGATTAAGCTGCTGGCATTCGAGTTCCCGGAAAAAGTGCTCAAAAAATGGGGCATCAAAATCCGCAACGAAGAGCGTATTAAGGGCGGTTTTTATCTGCTCAGTGAGGTGCAGGTGAACTCCATTCTTGATCTGCGTTTGTACCAGTTGACCGGCCTTGAGCAGGACAAAATCAAGGGCGAGTACGACGAATTGCTCATCAAGATCGAGGATTTGATGGACATCATCGCCCGCGAAGATCGCGTGCTGAGCATTATCAAAGAAGGCATCATAGAGATTAAAGAAAAGTACGCCACACCGCGCAGGACCGACATCGTCCCTGACGAGGGCGACATGGCGATTGAGGACCTCATCGCTAACGAAGGCGTCATCATCACCCTAACGCATAACGGCCTCGTCAAGCGCACCAACGTTAGCTCTTACCGCGCCCAGCGTCGGGGCGGCAAAGGCGTCATTGGCATGGGCACCCGCAAAGACTCCGTCGTGCAGGGCGAGGCCGAGGACTTCATCGAGCACCTCTTCACCGCTAGCACGCATGACTACCTCATGTTCTTTACCACTACCGGCCGTGTGTACGTCCGGCGCGTGCACGAGATCCCCGACATGGGCCGCTCGGCCAAGGGGCGAAACATCGCCAACCTGCTCGAGTTGCAGTCCGGTGAGAAAATCGCCGCGCTCATCCGTGTCGAGTCCCACCTGGGACCGGATAAGGAAAACCTCACGTGGCAGCAGGAGAACTTCCTCTTCTTCGCCACCGAGAGCGGCACGGTGAAAAAGACCGCGCTGGGCGCCTACGCCAACGTTCGTCGCACCGGCATCAATGCCATCGGCATCAATGAGGGCGACCGGCTCATCACCGTCAAGCTGACCACCGGCCACGACGAGGTCGTGCTGATCACCAGCGACGGCAAAAGCATTCGGTTCAACGAGGAGAACGTCCGCTCGATGGGCCGCACCGCCGCCGGCGTGCGCGGCATTCGCTTGGGCAAAAAAGATCGCCTCGTTGCAGCAGCCATCGCGACCAAGGACGCCACACTGCTTGTGGCCGGCGAGAACGGCGTCGGTAAGCGAACCGAGTTCGACGAGTACCGCACGCAGACACGAGGCGGCAAAGGCATCATCACCATGAAGACCACTGCCAAGACCGGCGAGGTCTGTGGCGCGTTGGCCGTGAAATCGAACGACGAGATCATGCTCATCACCGTCGGTGGCCAGATGGTGCGCACTGGTGTCGATCACATTCGGATGACCGGCCGCAATGCCCAGGGCGTGAAGCTCATCAACCTCCACGGCAAAGACCAGCTCCAAGCCATCGCCCCTGTTATCAGCGAAGACACCGACGAAGAAGCCGGTGACGAGGAAATAGAGGGTTAACCTCCCCCTTTTTGTAATCGTCCTTCGTACCTCGTTATCGAATACCGACCGAGTACGAGGGAAGGAATTATGAGGGCGATTTGAATTCTTCGCTTGGCCAAGCTCACACTAGGGCACGTGTGCTCCCCAAACCTAAACTAAGCCGGCGAGTTTTCGGCCGGTCCAGTACACGACGAGTAGCAGGAGGATGGCGCCGCCCCACCACGGGTTGCTCCAGAGGCGCGTGCGTATCTCGGCTGGCTTGGGCTCGGGGAGGATGGAGATTTTCTTGATGATCTCGCCCAGCTGGTCGGTGCCGGCACTTTCGCCACCTGTGATCGTAGCGATCTCGTCAAGGATCGGGCGGTTCACAGGGCGGCCCAGTTTCTCGCGCTTGGGCAGCGACACGGTCAGCTTTGTTTTCAACTCGCGATCCTGCTCGGGGGCGTCGATGGCGATATCGAACGGCCCGCCTTCCTGCGGCGAAAACTCCGCGCTGTAGACTCCCCAGCCACCCTCGACTTCGCTCAACTCGAGTTGCTCGCCGCGTCCGGTGGGCGAGACGATCGCGCCGTTGACTTTTCCATTCTCCAGCGGGAACCCGGCCTCGTCGAGCACGGTCGCCTGCAGGAAAACAGTGTCGCCCACCTTGGGACTCTCCGGCGTGAAGCTCAGCCGGATACCTTCTTTCTCAGCGAGGTGACGCTTGTGGGCCATCCAGCGGGCGACCTGACTCCAGAACCTGTAGTGGAATTTGTCCTCGACGCCGCGCCGCCAACGCCATGCGCTGTCGGTGCCCATGAACAGTACCTTGCCGCGGCCGGCGCTGCGGATGGCGAGCAGCGGGATGCGCCCCCATTGGTTTCGCAACTCAGAGTGCACAGCGAGCACTTCGCTGCCGGGCCGGCTCTTAGCCACGGCTGTTGACCAGTAAAAACCGGGGAGCATTTTCCAGATCTGCTCGTTCACCATCTCGTCGGCGTCGAACCGCGTGAGCAGATGGCCGCGTCCCCGGTTCGAGAGCGTGAGTGCTGACTCGTTTTGCAGACCGACGCCAGTGGGCTTGGCATCGTCGAGTACGACCGGCATCAGTTCCTTCAACTCGCTGTCCATCAGCGAGAGGTGATTGCCGAGACGCCCAGGCATGAAGACCAGCCCGCTGCCCTGCTGCTCGACGAGGCCCTTGATCAGCCCGGCGTCCTTCTCACTCAACTGCCTATTTCCTACGCCGACGTCGCCGAGAAAAATCACGTCGTAGCGCGAGAGCATTTCGCGGGAACCGGGGAAAGAGGAGAGGTAGTCGCGCCCGCCGCCCGTGCCGATATTTGGGTGAAACAACAGGCAGCTCAGGTCTACGCTGGGATCGCGTGCAAGGGCGTTTCGCAGATAACGGTATTCCCAGCGCGGCTGCGAATCGACAACCAGCACGTTCAGCTTGACCACGCGCACGGCGATGTGAAACGCCGCCGAGTTGTTTTCTCGCAGACCTTCGTCCGGCTCCACCGGAAATTCCAGCCGCAGGTCGAACTCGCCGACCTCGCGCGGGTACCACATGATTGAGTCGCGGAACCGGCTGTTCGCTGGGAGGGTGATTTTCTTGGTGGCCAACTGCTCCGTGCCCTGCATGAGGCGCACCTCGGTAGCGACGTCGCGCGGCAAGTGACTCTGTACCGTATAAGGGATGGCGATCTGCTCCCCGAGCAAGCCATACGCCGGCGCGGCGACTTCTTCCATCGCGAGGTCGGGAATCGATTCGTCCTGTCCTGTGACGATGCTGTAAACAGGGATGCTCTGATCGCGGTAGCGCGTGGAGATGCCGATCGGCGACGAGCCAAGGTTCCAGTCACCATCGCTTAACAGCAGCACCGCTTTGAGGTTGCTCTGCTGCTCGAGCACCGAGCCAAGCGCGCCGCTCAAGTCGGTGCCGATCTCCCGCGCTTGGCTAAGCGCGTTCGTCGCGCCCAGTTCCGGCGGCGCGGAGAATTTACCGACCAGCACTTTCGAGCCGGCCTCCTCGAGAGGCGTCCAGAACGCGCGCTTGTTTTGCGAATCGATCCAGGCGCCGCGAGCTACGATGTTGTTGGTGCCGACTACGTCGCGCGTTTGCATGCTCCCCGAGGCGTCGGTGAGGATTGCGACCTGCGGCGGATCGGTACGCTGAATTTCTTGAACAAACTCCGGGCGAAGCAGAGTGAATGTCAGCATCGCCACCGCCACGAATCGCAGCGCCTCGAGCAGCGCGACTTTGCCGCGCCGGCCGTTGCGCTGCCAGTTGCTCCATCCAAGCCACGCCGCCAGTGCCAACACGCCTATCCCGGCGAGGATGACGATTGAAGAATCTGCGAACGACCAGTGACTCATGCGGCGGCGGCTTGGGGTTTGAGCGGCGCGACTTCGGCCATTGAGCTTGGCTTGATGAGCCACGCCTCTATCAGCAGAGCTAGCAGCATTAGGAAAAGGAATAGTCGCCAGATTTCGCCCTGCAAAGCCGTGTCGTCGCGCTGCGCCTGGAACAGTTGAAACGGCAGCGATCCGAACAACCCGGCGACCGCCGAGTCCTCAACGCGTTCGAACTCATTCTCGGTGACCGGCCGGTTGACCAGCAGCCAGCGGTCGCCGTTTTTGTAAACACCGGCCTGCGTTTGCACGTCGCCGCGCAGACCAGTCTCGGCCGACGTCCACTCGAGTTGCAAATCACCCGCGCTGACCTGGCCGCACTCGGCGACCGAGTCGCGCTGCAGTCTGCGGCTCCCGGCGGCGAGCAGGCGTTGCAGCATCGGCACGACCACCAAGCCATCGCCCATCTCCGACCAGGCGAGCAATGGCAGGGTGGTGCAAAAATAAACTTCTCCCTGGCCAATCGCTTGGCGGACGAGCAGCGGCTGGGCATCGTCGAACGCCGCTAGCACCGACGCCTGGCCAACGACCTGTTGCCGCTGCCGAATACCGAGCTTAGCCAACGGCAACAGCAGCCCCTCATCGGTATTGGCCAACGGCCCTTGATCCTCGTCCCAGCGGCCAACGGCAAAATCGGCGTCGCCGCTGGTTTGTTTTTCACCCCAGCCCAAGCCTACAAAACGGGACGTCGATGGCTGGCCCGGTGGGAAGAAAACAACGCGGCCTCCTTCGTTTGCGAATCGCCGAAGCGCGTCGGTCATTCCACCCTCCGGTAGAGGCGCCTGCCAAACGACGAGCGTGGCGTCGCGTAGATCGGCCGGGGTTACGTCGCCCGGCGCGTAGCGCTTGGCCGGGGTGCGTCCGGCTTGTCCGGCGACCGATGCCGCTGCCTGCCACAACGGGCCAAGCTCACTATCGGTGACAACCACGCCGGACGGCGGGTGCTCGTCGCTGTAACGGTAGTAAGTAATATTGTCGCGCGGGTTGCCATCGGCCGGAAGCTCGAGTTTACCCCAGCCGCCCGCTTGGTCGCCGACGGTAAAGCGATGTCGCCAGCGGGTGGACTGCCCGGTGACCCTGGCCTCGAGTTCAGTGGCGACATCGTTTAGTGTACGAGTGATCGTGGCGGTGCCGGCGTTGGCCTGGCTGCGATTGAGATCGACGGTCAGACGCACTTCGCCTTTTCCGGAGGCCTGTTGCCGGGAGAGTTGCGCGATGGAGATCGAGGCATTGCGCGGCGACTCCTGCGTGGTGGCGAGCAGGCGGACACGCACTTTTTGAGGGAGCGAGTCGAACGCTGTGATGAGGGTTTCCCAGCGAGGATCATCCGGCTGCCAATTACTTGCCTGCAGGTCGGACGCGATCCAAATCTCGGCGGTGCCGGCCTTGTTTTCGATCAGCCAGCCGAGAGCACTTTGCAGCATGGCGGGGAGGTCGGCGGCGGTGTCGGTCGGCTTTGTGTCGGGCCATTCAAGCAGCGAAGCAGCGCTCGGGAGTTCGTTTGCCTGTCGCGTGGCGCTGTCGAGCAGCACAAGGTGGCTAGCGTGCTCGAACTCCCCTGCGGCATCGGCGAGCATTCTGAGCGCGTACTCGCGGCGTGACTCGTCCGCACCGGCGATGCGTGAGTCCATGCTGGCGGAGCGGTCGACGAGCAGCAGGATTGTGTCCGGTGCGGAGGCCAGCGCCCAGCCCATCCAGCCGCCGACGAGTGGCCGAGCGAGGAAGATCAATAGGGCCAGAACGGCGAGGATGCGCATCAACATGATGAGCAGGTTCCGCAGTTTGGCGTGGCTGGTGGAGCTGCGCGTGGCGGCGAGGAGAAACTGCATCGCCGCCCACTGCCTCGGCCG
>DBNL01000159.1:0-16128 GCA_002299785.1 Verrucomicrobia bacterium UBA673 | reverse complement strand
ATGAGCGGCTGGAGAAAGGTCATGCTCGAGTGGAGTGTCGTGCGCGCTCGGTGAGGAAGTTGGCCATCACCTCGCCGTACGGTTGGTCAAGTGTCACGCGGCGGTAGTCGGCGTTAAATTCGTGGCAATCATCCCGGAGCTTCCCGAGGAAGCGCTTGAGTTGGGCTTGGTATTCGGCACGGACGGTGGCTGGTTCGGTGATAATTGACTGCGAGCCCTCCATGTCCACGAACCGGACTGGCCGGTCGAACTCGAAGTCCAACTCGAGCGGGTCGAGCAAGTGAAACAGCGCAAGGTCGTGTTTTTGAAATCGCAGGTGCTGCAGGGCGTCGCGGAGGGCGTCGCCATCGCAAAAGCAGTCGGACAGTATGACAACGAGCGCGCGCCGCCGGGCCTTCTCGGCAAGTTCGTGCAGCATCGGGACGAGGCGAGTTTCGCCGGTGGGCCGCGCTTGGCCAAGTGTGTCGAGGATGACTTGCAGGTGGGAGGCGTTGCGGCGCGGTGGGATCTCGGTGGCGGTTTTCTTCGTGACCTGCAGGAGCCCGGCGGCGTCGCCCTGGTTGATGATGAGGTAGCTGAGCGTTGCGGCGAGACGCTTGGCGTAGTCGAGCCGGGTGCCATGCTCGCCCGTGAATCCCATCGAGCCGCTGCAGTCGAGCACGACATAGCAGCGCAGGTTGGTCTCGGCTTCGAATTCCTTAAGGTAATAGCGGTCGGTGCGTGCGAATACGCGCCAGTCGAGCCGTCGGATGTCGTCGCCGGGGACATAGTTTCGATACTCGGCAAACTCGACGCTGGAGCCCCGGTGGGGGCTGCGGTGGTGCCCTGAGACGCTGCCCTCCATCGGGAAGCGCGCGAGCAGCGGCTGGCCCATGAGGCGCCCGACGACGTCGGCCTCGATCAGCGGTTGCGCGCTTGGCTCAGGCACTGGCGTCGCGGAATTGGTCGAGCAGCTGATCCACGATCACCGTGCTGCTTGTTCCTTCGGCTTGCGCCTGGAAATTGGTGATGACGCGATGCCGTAGGACAGGGTGGGCGACGGCCTCGAGATCCTCCTGCCGCACGAGGTAGCTACCCTGCAATATCGCACGCGCCTTGGCACCTCGAATGAGATACTGGACGGCGCGCGGCCCGGCTCCCCAGGAGACGAGTTTTTTGCAAAAGTCCGGCGCGTCATCGGACGCGGGTCGGGTCGCGCGGACGATGTCCACCGCGAGGTTGTAAATGTGATCTGGCACCGGCACGCGCTCGACCAGTTCCTGATATTTCATGATCTGCGCGCCGCTGACTTGGGGGGTGATTTCCACCGTCGCCGCGCCTGTGGTCTCGCGGGCGATGCGGCGTTCATCGTCGAGGGTCGGGTACTCGACCTCGATAAAGAACATGAAGCGATCGAGCTGCGCTTCCGGCAGCGAGTAGGTGCCCTCCTGCTCGATCGGGTTTTGCGTGGCGAGCACGAAGAATGGCTCAGACAGCGGCATGATGCGGCCGGACACGGTGACGTGATGCTCCTGCATCGCCTCGAGTAGTGCGGACTGAGTTTTGGGTGGCGTTCGGTTGATTTCGTCGGCCAAAATGATGTTGGCAAAGATCGGCCCCTTTACGAACTCGAACTCGCGCCGGCCCTCGGCGGTCTCCTGCAAAATATCGGTGCCGGTGATGTCGGACGGCATCAGGTCTGGCGTGAACTGGATGCGGTTGAAGTCGAGCGACATAACTTTTGAGAGCGAGTTGACCATAAGCGTCTTGGCCAGACCGGGCACGCCCATGAGCAGAGCGTGGCCGCGGGAGAGGATGCAGATCAGAAGCTGCTGGACAACTTCGTCCTGGCCGATGATTACCTTGGCCATCTCAACTCTTATGCGGTCGTAGGTCGAGCGCAGCTCGTCGATCACGATGACATCGCTGTCGCTGGGAGTGTCCGCGCCGTTGCTGGCGGCAGCCGGTTCGGCTTCAATTACGGGTGCAGATTCTGACATGTTTCGAAAAAAGGGTATTGAACGGTTTCAGGTCCGGCGGGTCAATGATCGATTGGCCGGGTGGGTGTCGTTTAATTGAGGGGCCGGCGCGCGAAAGCGGCGGTGCCACGCCCAAATGAGGCGATGTTGAAAAACTCCCAGCCGTCTCCGCCAAACAGGTTCATTTCCTCCTCGAGCGCGACGCGGCTATCACCAAAAATTGATTTGTACTCCCACTTGTGCTGTGGAGCCGGCCGCTTGGCTTGGGCCCCGGCGGCGGTTTGCAGGTCGACCAACTGTTTGAGCAGCTTGGTGCCTTCGGCTGCGGAGCCGGCTTGTTTTTCGGCCGCCTTGGCTTGGCTAGCGAGTTGGCTTGCCAGGGACCTGAAGGCGGTGTTTATGTCGGCCAACTGCTTAGTGGCGGTCTTAAGCGACGGGTTCTTTGCGTTGGCGTTTTGAAGCTTGGTTAAGTTGCCCGATACCTTGGCCAAGCCGGCGATCATCTGGTCGAGGCGCTCAAGCACTGGTCCAAGGTCGGGTGCGGTGTCAGGGGCGTCATTCTGCGCTTGGGCAAGCGCGGGTTGGGAAAGACTGGCAATGGCCAGACCGAGGCAGGTAAAAGTCTGAATTAAGCATTTCATGTCGAATAAAAATCGAGTGACGGGAGCGTAAGCCAAGCCCCAAGCAGGTGCAAGGCCGGCCGATTTCGCTGGCTGATCTGAGCGTATCCGTATAAATGTTGCACGGCCAATGTTCAGGTATCCCAGATATTTTTTTCTTTGTCTCCCGTTCTGGTGGATCGTTTCTGCCCAAGCCGGCCCGGAACTGCCGATCTGGGCGGCGGCCAGTTGGCGTAATGACATCGCGACCGTCCGGGCCCATATCGCCGCCGGCACGAACATCGACACGTTGGACGACTGGACCGGCAAGACGGCGCTGCACTACGCCGCTGAGTATGGTCATCTCGAGATCACCGAGTTGCTCTTGTCCAACGGCGCGAATGTGAACCGTCGTGACGACGACAAGGCCACGCCGCTGCACTTTGCGGCCATGGGTGGTTTTGAAGAGGTGGTCGTGTTGCTTTTGTCCAACGGCGCTGAAGTTAATGCGAGCGACAAGGCTAAAGAGAGGCCGATGGATGGCGCAGTTTTCTTTGGCCATATGAATGTGGTCAACGTCATTAAAGATCATTTTATATTTAAAGAATTTACTCTTGAACCAGAGTATCTTGAATTGGAAGTTGATGCTTTTAAGCCTGGTCAATACGGTTTTCTCAGGAAAAAAAAATTATTTGGGCTGCGCGAACTCCAGATCATGTCTTCAGAAGATCTGATTCAATGGCGTACATTAAAGATTTTCGATACGAGTAAGCCTCCTCTTATCTTTAGAGCAAAGCGAACTCGAACTCGCGATGGCCGTTTCAAAATTAATCACCGGTTCTATCGTGTAGAACCCTATATCGAGCCGTCTTTAATATCCCCTAATCGAATTGATATTTTTTACGAGACTTATAAGGCTAATTGGATGTCTCCAACTAATGAGTTATTAAAGGGATATATAGATTTGAAAAGTAATAAACTGTTCCAGGGAAACCTTGTGACTAACCCTGGTTTCGAGGTGGTATCTGAGGAGCAGCGAGCCCAGATGACTTATCTTTCAGGGGGGGGTAGCTATGCGCAGTTTGCTGAATATGACAAGGGTTCTTGGGACGGTGAAAAGGACCATTCGGTTTCGATTGCCATCGGTTGGAGGAAGGAAGGGGTCCACTTAATTGTGGAGGTTGAAGACGATATGCATCATCATACCAAGAAAGAGGCTGAAGAGGGAGATGCAGTGAAGGTTTTGTTTGCGGATGCCAACCGGGAAAATGTCAGAGGTGAGTATCTGTTTTCCCTTTCGGAACTTTATGAAGATACAGAAAATGGTTTTCTATATAGCATGGATATGCTTGAAGATACGGTTAAAGGGTCAAGGGTTGGGTATGCTGAGCAAATCTCCGGTTCAGGCTTCTTTGACGTAGTGATGCTTCGTAAGCAAAAGACACTTTATCCGAACACTGGCACAACCATTTACGAGATGTGGTTTTCGCCTGAAGCAATCGGCGTGGAGAGTCTACAGGAAAACGACAAATTTGGTCTTGGTGTTGCGGTGATCGACAGCGACCCGGATACGCCAGGCCTACAGGGTTGGTCTGGTTGGGGGCCTGAAAGCGTCGTTTTGGAGGCGAATCCAGATGAAACCGCATTGATCACCCTCGTTGGCGGTCCGGGGGATGACAGTGGGGATGAAGATGAGGGTGATGGAAACTAGGCTTTCCCTAAACTGTATTGGTCGCAAAACGGTTCGGGAAAAACCGGTTGACTTGGCTAGGAGCCGCCGGTAGTTTGCGCCGCGATGGCAAGTTTGAGCCTTCAACTACTGCTGGGACTGGCGCTTCTGGGAAGTGTCCGTGCGGCTGTGGTTTGAACTTGTTCCCTAGCATTTCGTAAACCCCGCTGCCAGTGGCAACGGGGTTTTTTGTTGAACCATTAAACCGAGAGACAAAGATATGAAAAAAAACCGAATCATTATTTTTGACACGACTCTCCGCGACGGCGAGCAGTGTCCAGGCGCCTCGATGACGCTTCGCGAAAAACTCGAGGTCGCGCGGCAACTTGCTCGACTGAAGGTTGATGTGATCGAGGGCGGCTTTCCCGTGATCAGCGATGGGGACTTCACAGCCGTCAACACCATCGCTCGGGAAATCAAGGGGCCGACCATCGCCGGCCTAGCCCGCTGTGTGCCTAAGGACATCGAGTCGGCAGGAAAAGCGGTCATGCCGGCCGGTAAAAAGGGACGCATCCATGTTTTCCTAGCCACGTCGAAATTGCACCGTGAATTCAAGCTCGGAAAGGCGCAGGGCCAAATCATCAAGCTCGCAGTCGATGGGGTGAAGCGCGCCCGGAAACTTGTCGCGGATGTCGAGTTTTCTCCCGAGGACGCTTCTCGCACCGAGCCTGATTTCCTTGTCGAGGTCTGTCAGGCGGTTGTCGATGCCGGTGCTACGACGGTGAATATTCCCGATACCGTCGGTTGGGCTGTGCCGGGGCAGTTCGGTGAATTGATCGCGCACCTTCACGGCTCCGTGCCGGAATTCCAGTCTGGCAGGGCGATCATCAGTGTTCACTGCCACAACGACTTGGGCATGGCTGTGGCCAACTCGCTTGCCGCCGTCGAGGCTGGCGCGCGGCAGATCGAGTGTACCGTCAACGGCATTGGAGAGCGTGCTGGCAACGCCGCGCTCGAGGAGGTCGTAATGGCACTCAAGACGCGTAATGACGTTTACAATGGTTACACCTGCGGCGTGGCGGCGAAGCAGATCGTGAAGGCCTCCAAGCTGGTCGCTCGAATGAGCGGCTTGCCGGTGCAGCGCAGCAAGGCGATCGTCGGCGAGAACGCCTTCGCCCACTCGAGCGGTATTCATCAGGACGGCATCATCAAGAAACGCGAGACGTACGAGATCATAGATCCGGAGGAGGTCGGCTGGGGTCAGACAGAGCTGCCCTTGACCAAGCACAGCGGCCGCGCCGCGATGGCCATGCGCCTTCGGCACCTTGGTTTCAAGCTATCCGACGAGGAGGTCAACAACGTCTTCAGCCGTTTCAAGGAGATTGGCGATAAGAAAAAGTTTGTATACGACGACGATCTTGGAGCATTGGTCGACGGGCAAATGACGAAGGTGCAGGAGACATGGGTGATGGAATACCTCAATGTCACAAGCGGCAACCACACCGTCCCCACCGCCACTGTGCGCCTAAAAAAAGCCGCCATCGGTCGCTCTAAAAAAGAGACTGTGCTTCAGGATGCCGGCGTTGGCGACGGCCCTGTGGACGCCGCGCTCAAGGCGATCGACCGCCTCACCGAGACGCGCGGCCGCCTGAAGGATTACGCCATTCGCGCCGTGTCGCATGGTAAGGATGCACTGGGCGAGGTGAGCGTGAAAGTGGATTTTGGCGCTGGCGATCTCGTTACTGGCAAGGGGGCGAGCACCGACATCATCGAGGCCAGTGCCAAGGCGTATTTGAACGCTGTCAACCGCCACCTCAACACCGGCTGCCGCAAAAAGAAGCCCCGCAAAACCAACGGTCAGCCATAAGCGCTTGGCCAAGCGGGGAGGACACTCGCATCGCGTGTGGATTCCGGCGTCTCGCCGGAATCGTCTATCGGCAACTCAGGTGGTTTAGCCTCGGGCAGGGCGTCCAAGGTGGGAGGGTGCGCTCCCCAAAATAATCCACCCTGTTTCAGCGGATTCAACCTTAGGGATTGAAGCTTTGAAGGTTCCATTCCTCGACGAGGTTGGTGTCGATTTCGTCGAGGAAGCGTGAGGGCTGTTGCATCGCCTCGCCGCCCGAGCCGTGCATGAACCGCAGTAGCGGATAGCTCAGGTACAGCTCGGTTTTAGCGCGCGTGACGGCGACGTAAAATAGCCGCCGCTCCTCCTCCTCGCCGCCGGGGCTCTCGATCGCGCGGCTCGACGGGAACAGTCCGTCGCATAGCATCATCACGAACACCACGTCGAACTCCAGCCCCTTGGCTTGGTGAATAGTAGATAGCCTGATCTGCTCCGGGTCCGGTTTATTCTGGCGTTTTGTGTCGGTCTCGAGGTTGGTTAGCAGTGCGACTTCGCTGAGGAACGCTTCGGTGGTGTCGTATTGCCCGGCGAAGCCGGCGACCTGTTCGATGTCCTCAAGCCGCGCGAAGTAGTTGGGGAACTTGTTTTGCAAATAATCCTCGTACCCGGCGGCGACAACCATGCGAATGAGATGCCCCGGTCCCTTAGCCTGCTCTTCGTCGAGTTGGCCTAGCGTCTCGGCGAACTGCTCCCAGCCAAGCGCGGCTTTTTTCGGCGCTTGGCTGGCGATGTCGCGCAGCGCCTTAGCCAAGTTTAGCCCCTTGGCTAACCGCTCGCCGAACGCGGCCCAAAGTTTGGCGGCCGACTTGGCCCCGACGCCCGGCAGCATCAGCACGATGCGCTTGAATGCAAGCTCGTCGCCGGGGTTGATCAGGAGCTTTAGGTACGCGGCGACATCCTTGACGTGAGCCTGCTCGAAAAACCGGATGCCGCTCGTGAGCGCGTACGGGATGTCGCGCCGTGTGAGCTCGAGTTGCAGCTCGAGCGCGTGAAAGTGTGAGCGGTACAGCACGGCTATCTCCTCCATCGGCTTGCCTTCGTCTCGCAACTCGAGCACACGTTGTGCGATGAACTCCGCTTGCTGGTTGGCGTCGTTGCAGCAGACGAGCGCCGGCTTCATGCCTGAGTCGAGCACCGGCGTGAGCACCTTCTCGTACTGTTGCGTGTTCGCGGCGATGACGGCGTTGGCGCAGTCGAGAATCTCCGGCGTGCTGCGGTAGTTCGTCTCGATCTTGAAAACCTGCGTGCCGTCGTGCCGTTCGGAGAACTCGAGCACATTACGGAAATTCGCACCGCGCCACGAGTAGATGCTCTGCGAGTCGTCGCCGACCGCCATGATATTGTGGTGCCGGTCGCCGAGCAGGTCGATCAACTCGCATTGCACCTGGTTCGTGTCCTGGTATTCGTCCACGAGAATGAACTGGAACCGAGTCTGAAACGACTCGCGGATCTCCTTATTTTCGCGCAGCAACCTCAGCCACAGGTTGAGCAGGTCGTCGAAGTCCATCACGCCATTGGCCACTTTGCGCTTAGTATAGGCGGCGTGTGCCTGGGCGATCTCGTCGGTAAGCGTGTCAAAATACGAGTAACGTTCCTCCATCACTTGGCCAAGCGGCAGGCCTGTATTGAGCGACATCGAAAGGATGTCGCACACGAGATCTGGCTTGGGAAAGCGCACCGCCTTGGTGTCGATACCTGCATCATTGATCGCCGCGCTCATCAACGCCTTGGCGTCGTCGCGATCCATGATCGTGAATGACTGCGGGTAACCTATTGCCTCGGCATGCCGTCGCAACACCCGATGGCCGACCGAGTGAAACGTCCCTCCCCAAAGCCCCGCTGTGTCACTACCGATCAGGTCTTGCACTCGATCCATCATCTCGCGGGCGGCCTTGTTAGTGAACGTTAGTAACAGGATGCGATCGATCGGGATACCCTGCTCAAGCAGGTACGCCACGCGGTAAGTCAGAGTGCGCGTTTTGCCCGCGCCCGCCCCGGCCAGCACTAGCGCCGGTCCAAGCAGTGCAGAAACGGCGGCGAACTGCTGGGCGTTCAACTCCGCCTCGTAGTCGATGTTCAACTCTACAGGCGCGCGGAATGACTTGAGCGTGTACTCCCTTGGCACGGCAGGTATTCAAGCGGCCAAGCGGCCAAGCGTCGAAGTAATTTTTTGAATCCAACTTGAAACTTGAAATTTCGAGCTCAAAACCAGCATCCTCTCCGGCCCGGCGGCGCGTCCGCTTGGTCAAGTGCATGGACTCCACCGTTGCCACATTTTATCAGTTTGTCGATCTGCCCGACTTCGAAGCCAAGCGGGTGCCGTTGAAAGAGCATTGTGAGCGGCATTCGGTGCAGGGCACGATCATCCTCGCGCACGAGGGTATCAACGGCACCATCGCTGGACCAAGCGCTGGGGTGGAGTCGGTGCTCGAGTTTATCCGCAGCGACGAGCGTCTGGTCGGGTTGTCAGCCCGCATTTCCGACACCGAGCGAATAACCTTCCACCGGATGAAAGTGGTGCTGCGCCCGGAGATCGTCACGCTCGGCGCGCCGGAGGCCGACCCGCGCGAGGCGGTCGGCGAATACGTCGAACCAAGCGAATGGAACGCGCTCATCAGCGACCCCGGCGTGACGGTGGTCGACACGCGTAATGATTACGAAGTGGGGATGGGGACGTTCATTGACGCGATCGATCCTAAGACTGGTTCGTTCGGCGAGTGGCCGGAGTACGTGCAGCAGAATCTTGATCCGAAAAAGCATCCGAAGATCGCGATGTTCTGCACTGGCGGCATCCGCTGCGAGAAGGCGTCGTCATATCTGCTCAAGCATGGCTTCCGTGAGGTGTTCCATTTGCGTGGCGGCATTTTGAATTATCTACAAAAAATGTCCGAGGCGGAGAGCCTCTGGGAGGGAGACTGTTTCGTGTTCGACCATCGCGTGTCAGTGAAGCATGGGCTCGAGCAGGGGGTCCACGAGATTTGTTTCGGCTGCCGCTGGCCACTCACGGCTGGGGAGATGCAGTTGCCGCAATACGAGGCCGGCGTGAGTTGTTCGCGCTGCGCCGAAGGGTTGACGCCGGAGCGGCGGGAGCGTCTCCGGGAACGGCACAGGCAGGTGATGCTGGCGCGCAGCCGCAACGAACAACACATCGGCCATCAGCCCAAGCGCAAATTGCATCCAACCAATGTTGACTGAAGCCAGCCCGGAAGTTTTCAAGTGGACGTGGTGCCTACTGCCGGTGATCGCCGCCGCCATCGGCTGGGGAACGAACTACCTCGCCGTGCGGATGCTGTTTCACCCGCGCGAGGAGAGGCGCATCCTTGGGCTGCGTGTGCAGGGAGTGTTCCCCAAGCGGCAACAAGCGCTGGCCGAAAAGCTTGGCAAACTGGTGGCGCGCGAGTTGTTCTCGATGGAGGATGTGCGGCAGCATCTGCAGGGCGACGAGTTCGTGGCGCACGTCACCGCGACGATCGAGGGGAGGGTGGATGATTTTCTGCAGAATAACCTGATGGAGGCGATCCCGATGGCGTCGATGTTTCTCGGCTCGGATATGGTGGCTAAAATCAAGCACTCGCTGGTCGAGAGCCTCGCCCAGTCGGTACCAGAACTGGGCGATATGTTCGTCAGCCACCTCGAGAAAAACATGGATGTCGAGGCGGTGGTTCGCGAGAAGGTGGTGGCATTTTCCAGCGACAAACTGGAGGAAATGCTGCTCGGCATCATGAAACGCGAGTTCCGGTTCATCGAAGGGGTTGGCGCTGTACTGGGTTTTTTGATTGGCTTGGCGCAGTTGGGGATTCTGTGGCTGATGTAGGCAAACAACCGTGGTACGGTGTGGCAGCGATCTTGTCGCTGGGTTTGGTTGTGTCGGCGCTCATCGGCGGCCGGGCGCTCGAAAAAATGCGGTCTGTGACGGACGGCGTCACGGTCAAGGGCGTCGCCGAAAAGGAGATCACCGCCGACCTCGCCACGTGGCGCGGGCAGATCACGCACCGGGCCACCGACTTAGCCGTCGGCTACAATGAACTCTAAAAACAGTTCGCCACCATAATTAATTTCCTACTTCAGCAGGGCGTTACCGCGGAGGCCGTCGAGGAGGGCCCCATTAACGCGAGCGTCCATTACAAGCGCGATGCCAAGGTCCATGCCACCTCGGAAATCGAGAGCCACACGCTCACCCAGACATTCACCGTCACAACGACCGACGTCGCCTTGGCCAAGCGCTTGGCCAAGGAGTCCACGCAACTCATCCGGGAGGGCATCGCGTTTCGCTCCTACCCGCCCAGTTTTTACTACACTAAGCTCGAGGGCTTGAAACTGGATTTGCTCGAGCAGGCTGCCGAGAACGCCCAACTTCGGGCCGAGCGCCTAGCTAGGAGCAGCGGCAACCGCGTAGTCAACATCATCTCCGCCTCGCAGGGCATCTTCCAGATCACCCGGCTCAACTCCACCGAGACCGCAAGCTGGGGCATGTACGACACGTCCACCATCGAGAAGAAAGTGCGCGCTGTCGCCACCGTGCGCTACCGCACCGAGTAGTTTTTCCACACCACTACCGAACACAAAAAGTCCCGCACACGGCGGGGCTTTAAAAAAATCTGTGGGAATTGCGGTTGGCTTACGCGGCGGCTTTGGCCCGGTTGGCCAATCGTGATTTTTTGCGGTTGGCCTTCGCAGAGTGGATGACTCCGAGCTTGGCGGCCTTATCGTACGCGGACGCGGACGCGCTTAATGCCGCCTCTGTTTTCTCCTTGTTGCCATCTTTGATGGCATCGTTGAGATGTCGCTCGGCGGTCTTTAGGGTCGTCTTTACAGAGCGGTTACGGTCCTGCTTGACCGCATCACTGCGCATCCGGCGCTTGGCTGACTTGATATTGGGCATCGTAAAAAGATCGCTGAACCAGCGAAAAGGCTGCGAAAGCTACTATCCCTCCCCAGCTTGTCAACAGCTTAAATGGGTGTTTCCGGGAAAAAATCAGCGCGCTGCAGTGGCCAGCTGCTCCTTCAGTTGTTGGGCGATTTGGCCGAAGACTTCTGCAGGAAGGGAGTCGGGCTGGCTCACGACCACCGGTACACCGTCGTCGCCGCCTTTGCGGATCTCGGAGAAGAGCGGCATCTCGCCGAGGAACGAGATGCCCTGCCGCGCCGCCTCATCCTGTCCGCCGCCGTGGCCAAATATCTCGACGCGCTCGCCGCCGGGCGCGGTGAAGTAGCTCA
Organism: Verrucomicrobia bacterium UBA673; assembly: GCA_002299785.1. Taxonomy (GTDB): domain Bacteria; phylum Verrucomicrobiota; class Verrucomicrobiia; order Limisphaerales; family UBA1096; genus UBA1096. The sequence goes on along the minus strand of DBNL01000159.1, from coordinate 4,782 downwards.
TGTTCTCGACGATGCCGAGGATCGACACGTTGACTTTGCGGAACATCTCAATGCCCTTGCGCACGACGCCGAGCGATGCTTCCTGCGGCGTGGTCACGATCACTCCGCCGTCGAGCGGCACGGTCTGGCAGAGGGACAATTGGGCGTCGCCGGTGCCGGGCGGCAGATCGACGAGCAGATAATCCAGCTCGCCCCAGTCCACCTGCATGACGAATTGCTGGATGGTCTTCATGATCATCGGCCCCCGCCAGATGACCGGTTGGTCGTCCTGCAGCAGGAAGCCCATGCTCATGAGCTTGACGCCGTGGCTCTGTAGCGGCACGAGCTTGTCGTCGCTTTCGGTGACGGACGGGCGCTCGTTGACGCCCATCATCAGTGGGATGCTTGGCCCGTAAATGTCGCAGTCGAGCAGGCCGACCTTTTCGCCGCGCTTGGCCAAGGCGCAGGCCAGGTTTGCCGAGACGGTGGACTTGCCAACGCCGCCCTTGCCGCTAGCCACGGCGACGACCCGCGCGATGCCGGGCGCCTTTTGCGGCCCTTGTTCGGGAGTGGGTGTCCCGTGTTGAGCTTGGCCGACCGGCGGTTGATGTACTTGCACGTGTGCGACGCGGACGCCGTCGATTGCCTTGAGGGCAGCTTCGCAGGCGGATTTGATTTGTTGGCCAGCCTCGGCGTTGGCGGAGGTGAGGTGGATGCCAACGCTGACTGCGCCGTTGGCTACCGCCACATCTTTCACGATGCCGAAGGAGACAATGTCCCGCGAGTAGCCGGGGTACTTGACCGCCTTGAGTGCATTTAAAATGTCGTCTTCGCTTGGCATATAATACGCCGACACTCTTGCGGAAAACACGCCATTTGGCAAGATTTGGGCATCGATCCTAGTTAATTCGCTGTAACTTTTGGGCAACAAATGGAGTCTGAGTGTGTTTATTTGATGTGGGATAAGCCCGCAATACCAAATGCAGGCAACCGAAAATTCCCAGGAAACTGATGTTCGAACCGACGAGGAGTTGGTCCGGATCGTGGTGGGTGGCGATGTGGAATGCTTCGAGGTATTGATCATCCGATATCAGTCGCGGGTGTTTGGCATGGCGCGAAAATACTTTCGCAACGAGTCGGATGCCGAGGATGTTGTTCAGGGGATTTTCACCAAGACCTTTCAAAAACTCAGCAGCTACAAGGGCACTGCGCCGTTCGAACACTGGTTCATGCGACTCTCGCTCAACGCCTGCTACGACGCCCTGCGCCGCAAGCGCAACCGGCCCGATCAGACGATCAGCGATATGCTCTTCGACGACGAGAGTTGGCAGGATCGCCTCAGTAACATCCCTGATGCCAGTGATAGGGTAGGGCTGGAAGAGGCGCGCGAGTTGGTCTACACGGTTCTGGGCCAGATTTCCGACAGGGCGCGCATCGTCCTCACACTGCAGGAGCTTGAGGGGCGTTCCATAAGGGAGATCACTGAGATAACCGGATGGTCCGAGTCGCTCGTGAAGGTGCAGGCCTTTCGCGCACGCAAGGAAATGCGGGCCTCGGTGGAGCGATTTCTCATGAAGGAAGAAAAGTTGTAACTCCATTAAACTGTATGACGTCAAATAATCCGGGCAAATGAAGTCCAACGAGACAGAGCAACAGTTCCTGAAACTGGCGAAAACCATTCAAATGGATGAACGAGTGCCGGATGGCTTCCAGGCTCAGGTAATGGCTCGGGTGAGGGAGCAGCACGCGCTCGAGATCCGCTCTTCTGACGAGCAATTCCTGCGATTCGCGCGCAACCTGCCGGCCAACGAACACGTCCCATATGCGTTCGAGAAGCGCATCATGGCTCGCCTCCGCGATTTACTCACGCCCGATCCGCTCACGCTCTGGTCGCGCATGCTATGGCGTGCCGTTGGGCCCTGCCTTGGTGTGATGATTCTCGTGGTACTGTTCTCGTCGGAGGGGCTGGTCGACACCTCCGCCGGACAGGCAGCGGGGGAACTCGACTTCGAGACGGCTGACTTCGAGACGGTGATGCTGGCTTCGTTCGACGACTTGGAAAACACGTGGTGAACGCTTGGAAACCCATACTTGCTGCCGTGGTCATCTTTGCTGCCGGTGTCGTGACAGGAGGCTTCGTGGTTGATTTCGGTGCGCTAAAGTCGCTACGTGCGTTCCCTCCTGATCGCAGTCCTCGAAATGCCGAGCGCGGCCCTGGATCGCGAACGGAGGGACAGTTGAACTGGCTGATGAAGCGCATCCAACGCGATCTCAAACTCAGCGACAAACAGGCTGCTAAAGTCGAGTCGGCATTCAAAGCAAGCCGTGAAGAAATGAAGTTGACGTTCGAGGAACTACGCCCACGCATGCGCGCCTCTACTGAGAAATTAAAAGAGTCGCTGCGCGACGACCTCACCGAGAAACAGATCGCCAAGTTTGAAAAATATCTCCGGCCCGACGCCATGCGGGAACGATTCAATGGTGGCCCTGGCTTTCGGAACCGAAAAAACGGTGAGAATCGGCCGCGCCACCCAGGCCCTCGTGGCGAGCATAGCCCCCCGACCGAACACCTGCCCGGCCCGTCGGCGCCGTAGCTCGACCTCACCCAATCATTCCGAGCAACCGCTCACAGCACACCTCAGCCGACTTCCCTGCCGGCCACTCCACCGGTTGGCAGATCATTTGGTTGCGGAACCATGTTCGTTGTCGCTTGGCAAACTGCCGCGTCCGCGTCTTGACCAACTCCACCATCTCGACCCGACCCGACCCGCCGTCGAGATGCTCCAGCACCTGCCGGTAGCCGATCGCCTGGCTGGCGGTGCGATTTTCGCGCAAGCCTCGCTTGGCTAGGCTCTGCGTCTCGGCGATCAGGCCCCGCGCGAACATTGCGTCCACCCTCTCGTGAATCCGCGCAGTCAAGTCATCCCCCTGGCGCGTGACGCAGAACAAGTTGCCCGGTGCTTGGCCAAGCTCATCCCAGCTGGAACGCTGGCTTGAGTACGCTTGGCCGGTGAGCCGGATCACCTCCACAGCGCGAACGACGCGTCGTCGGTTTTGGCGGTCAATCGACTCGAACGTTGCTGGGTCTTTCGTCGCCAACTCCGTTAGTAAGCGGTCGAGCGGCGTGGCCTCGAGCTCGTCGCGTAGCGGCTCATCGCCGGGCGGGCTTTCCCCCAAGCCATCGAACAGCGCACGAAAGTACAGGCCAGTGCCGCCACAAAAAATCGGTCGCGCGTCGCGGGAGCGTATCGCGGCCTCGGCCTGCTTGGCCAAGCGGACGAACTTTGCGGCGTCGAACGGTTCGTCGAGTTCAGCTACGTCGATTAAGTGATGCGGCACCTTGGCTTGCTCCGCAGCGCTTGGCTTGGCCGTGCCTATATCGAGCCCGTGATAAACCTGCATCGAGTCCACCGAGATGATCTCGCCGCCCAAGCGCTTGGCCAGATGCAGAGCCAGCGCCGACTTTCCACTGGCCGTTGCGCCAGTGATATAAATCGCCGGCGCACTCAAACCTCCGATTCCTCGTCCGGCTCAATCAGTCTGGGCGACTCCGGCGGCACTTTTCCCTTTTTTGCCCAAGTCTCCCCAGGCTTCGGATTTTGGAACGACTGCACGAACATTAACCCCACGCCTGTGCAAATGCCGCTGTCGGCCACGTTAAACGCGGGGAACCGGAATGGGATGTGAAACTGCAGAAAATCCACCACGTGATGATGCACCACGCGATCCACGAGATTGCCGACCACGCCGCCGAGGATCAGCCCAAGCGCGAGTTGGCCAAGCGCCGTCTCCGCCCCAAAATGACGACGTGACACCCACAGGAAAATCAGCGCTACCAGCGAAAAGAGAGCCAGCCAGAAATTATGCCCACTGAATAGGCTCCACGCTGCTCCCGTATTACCGTAGTGGACGAGTTCAAAAAAGCCGTTCACCACCGCCACTGGTTCCCCATTGAAGGGAAGTTTCTGAATTACAACCCACTTGGTCAGCTGGTCCAGCGCAAGTGTCAGCAGAGCGACGAAGAGAATTTTGGCATTATTGATGGTAGGGGACGGCATTGCCTCGCTCCTTATTATTTGGCCAGCATTAGGCCGTTGGCAAGCCAAGCCCTTCAAAAAAAACGGCCGGCCACTGTTTCGGCAGGTTTTTCGTGACAAACGGGAGAAAGCCGATAAAGTTTCGTCCCTCCTGACGGAGCGACCCCTTCGTCTAGTGGTTAGGACACTGGCCTTTCACGCCGGCGACACGGGTTCGAGTCCCGTAGGGGTCGCCATTTTTTCTCTTCATTTATCCTTCTGATTCGCAAGACTTAACGCAGTTTCGCATCCAGGAAACTTCCTGGACTTTGACAGAATTGCACAGATCTTGCACAGTATTTTCAATTGAAAGAGGGGAAAACAACCTTTCCAATCCGGATCAAGTCCGGCTCGGCAAGCGTCAGCATCTACGACAGGAGCGACGCCTATCCCTACTACCGCGTGGCCCATTATGTCGGTTCCCAACGACAGATGAAGCCTTTCACCCGGCTGGCTGATGCTAGGCTTCAGGCGCGCCAAATCGCCGAGCAGATCAGTGCCGGTGAGGGCACAATACGCATGAGTCGCGCCGACGAACTGATTTATCAGCGCGCCCGGGAGGCAGTCGCGCCGCTTGGCCTGGAACTGGACACGGCTGCCATTGAACTGGTCCAGGCCCGCAGGCTCCTGGGGGATACTCCGATTGCCGAGGCGGCCCGATTCTACCTAAATCACGGCGCGTGCCATATCACACCAAAGACGCCGGCCGAGATTGTGGAGGAGCTGA
>DBNL01000125.1 GCA_002299785.1 Verrucomicrobia bacterium UBA673 | reverse complement strand
AAACGCTGGTTTTCGAGCGAAAAGGCATTAAAGAGACGGGCTTGGCTTTTGGGGGAGCAATATCCCGACCATTTCCTCCGTGTATTCAAAGCTCACTTTGGGCTTACATCCCAATCAATTTTTCGCGGCCAAACTGATGTAGAGCCCATCCAGATCAAGCTGATAAACCCAAAAGCGCAGAGCCAAGCGCGAAAGCGAGCGAAATAACGCACAAAAACCCCAATAAACGCTTGCAATCGACTGGTCGATTACTAAGGTTCCCGCCCTTTTGTTGAGAGCCGAAATGAGCTACGACCACACACAATTGATTCTTCTGGCGCAGAGTCCCCAACCGCAAACCGGCGCAATGGGAATGTTTGTTCCTATGATCCTGATGGTTGTCATTTTCTATTTCCTGTTGATACGGCCTCAGCAGAAAAAAGCCAAGGAGCATACTAAAATGGTGGATGCTCTCAAATCTGGGGCATCGGTGGTCACACGTGGTGGCGTGGTAGGCACCGTGCAATCGGTCAAGGACGCCACCGTCTCGATCCGCTCGCTCGAGAGCAAATTTGAGGTGGAGAAATTCGCCATCGAGCGAGTAATCAACCACAACTCGGATTCTAAGACAGACAACAAGTAACCCAAAACCGTGAAACGAAACAACCTAGCCCGATTCCTGTTCCTGCTGCTCATACTAGCCTGGGCCGGCACCGAGATGAACCCGCTCTGGGATGAACCCGGAAAACTGATCGAGGAATTCAGCAAAGCCAAAGACAGGGACGAGGCTTTCGATAAAGTAGTCGCTGCTGTCAACGCTAGCTATGAAACGAACAAAAGCAATGAGTTCGGTCTCCTGTACAAGGCTGTCGAGGCGTCCGGCTTGGCGCTGACCAATTATTTCCCGAAGATGAATTTTGGGGAACGAACTCCCAACAACCGGCTGGTGCTGCAAGCACTCCAGAAACGGGTGGCCGGCCAAATCCAGCTTGGCTTGGATCTCAAGGGAGGCTCGTCATTCCTTGTGAAGATGGATACAAACAAGTTGGAGAATGCCTCCGGCGCTCTCTCTCAGGCCGTGGAAGTGCTGCGTCGGCGCGTGGACTCTATTGGTGTCGCGGAGCCCGACATCAGGCCGGTAGGTGACAACATGATCATGATCCAGTTGCCCGGGCTATCCGAGGCCAATCAGGCGGATGCTAAAAGACTGGTTACCGAGGCTGCGTTTCTGGAGTTCGCCCTCGTGCACAAGGACTCCCGCACGCTGATCGCCAATGACATCACCCCGGATGGTTACAGGAAATACGCGCTCACCTCCAAAGATGATGCGGGCAATAGCTCTACAAGCGATGTGCTAGTTGAGATCGTCGATGGTCGCCCCGGGAACAAATACGGCCTGAAAGGCGAGTACATCACCAGTGCCTCTGCCTCGCGAAATCCACTCACCCAGGAGCCACTAATTCTTTTCGGGTTCAACAGCGACGGCGGTAGTGCCATGTCTCAATTGAGCGGCGACAATACTCTCAGGCAGATGGCAATCATTCTCGATGACAAACTGCTTTCCGCCCCGACGCTGCAGGAACGCATCTCAAATAATGGACAGATAACTGGGGACTTTACTCAAGAGGAGGCGACCACCATCGCCAACGCCCTGCTCAACCCGCTCAAGGCGCCACTCACGATTGAGGAGGAGATGAGCGTGGAGCCCAGTCTTGGCGCTGACTCGGTGGATAGCGGCTTCAACGCAGCGCTGTGGGGCGTGATTGCCGTGGCGGTGTTCATGCTCATTTATTACTGGTTCTCCGGTATCGTCGCCAACTTCGCGCTGGTGCTGAACCTCTTCATCCTGATGGGAGTAATGTGCTACCTCGACGCAGCGCTGACGCTGCCCGGCATCGCCGGTATCGTGCTGACAATCGGCATGGCAATCGACGCCAACGTGCTGATCTTCGAGCGCATCCGCGAGGAACTCAAGGCCGGAAAGGGAGTGCAGGGAGCGGTTGAGACCGGCTACAGCAAGGCATTCGGTACGATCATCGACGCCAACCTGACCACGCTCATCGTCTCGGTGATCCTTATGACCATGGGCACCGGCCCGGTGAAGGGCTTCGGTGTCACACTGACCGTGGGCATCTGCGCCAGCATGTTCACAGCGCTGGTGGTGACACGGTTAGTTTTTGACTTGTTCAAGAATTTCGGCACTGGCCAAGGGCTGCGCCTGATGGAACAACCGAAGTTCAACTTCATGAGCTATGCGAAGTACGCCTTCGGCATCTCGTGGTTTCTGGTAGCGATCGGGATTGGGTATGGGATTAGCCGCGGAGACGATGCCATGGGCGTAGACTTCAGGGGCGGCGACCAGATCACACTAGAGTTCGCCGCCGAGAAAAAGATATCTACGGATAAGTTGCGAACTGCACTTGGCCAAGGTAGTCAGGTTCAGTATCAGGGCAAAAGCGGCGGCAAAACGGAGCGGCTTCAGGTCACGGTGGGCGGCGAGGAGGGCTTTGGCAAGGGGGAGCAAGCTTACAGTATACTCACCGAGAAGTTCCCTGAAGCAGATTTCAAGAAGGTCAGCCAGTTGCGATCAGGCCCAGCTATCAGCGGTGAGATTTTGCAGGGTGCGACAAAGTCGCTGCTAATCGCCCTGTTCGCCATTCTTGTTTACGTCACGTTCCGCTACGAGTTCTCGTTCGCGCTGGGGGCTATCCTCGCCATCTGCCATGACGTGCTGATGACGCTAGGCCTCTTTTTCCTGTGGGGCGGCGAGTTGAGCGCTCCGGTGATGGCGGCCGTCCTCACGATAATCGGTTTCTCGATCAACGACACTATCGTCATCTTTGACCGCATTCGGGAAGACTTGAAACTGAATGTGAAAGGCTCTTTCACTGAAATCATGAACGATGCCGTCAGCAAGACGCTGAGCCGCACGATCATCACCTCTGGCACCACCCTGCTGGCGTCGGGATCGCTATTCTTATTCGGCGGCGGCGCGATCCACTCCTTTGCCTTCGTGCTGCTGGCCGGCGTTGTCACAGGCACCTTCTCCAGTATCTTCATCGCCGGCTCGCTGGTGCTCTGGAAAAACAAGGGGAATAAGCCAAGCCTGGCGGATGAGACCGTGATCACTCAGCACAGCATTTCCACTTCGGAGGCCTGAGGTGGCAGAGATTTTGCCAGCCGCCGGGGAAAAACACTCCTTGGCGGCTTTCCTTTTGACTGGGCCTCGCGTACACCGCGCTTGGCTAAGCGCCACGTCACCGAGCCATTCGGTATGATAATAGCCGCCGCCAACGAAGCCGCTCTGACCATCTCCACGATAAATTGGGTTTGGTTTGTCGGCGCAGTGCTGGTGTTCCTCGCGCTGGACTTGGGAGTGTTCCACCGCAAGGCCCATGCCGTCGGCTTTCGCGAGGCGCTAATCTGGACGACAATCTGGTTCTCGATGGCCATGGCGTTCGCCCTCTGGCTGGCCCCGATGATGATCGGCACCCAATGGAGTGCCGATCACACCAAGCTCTTTATCACCGGCTACGTGGTGGAGCTGTCGCTCTCGATGGACAACGTGTTCGTCATCGCACTGATTTTCTCCTACTTCCGAGTACCGCTGGAGTACCAGCATCGAGTCCTGTTCTGGGGCATCCTCGGCGCGCTCGTCATGCGCGGGGCAATGATCTTAGGCGGCGCGGGGCTTATCCACCAGTTTGACTGGATTCTGTACGTCTTCGGCGCCTTCCTGCTGTTCTCCGGCATTAAAATGCTCTTTGTCGGGGACGAAGAGATGGAGCCTGAAAAAAACATCGTGGTCCGCTTGGCCCGCCGGATTTACCCTGTGACAACGCAATTCGTGGGACAGCGGTTTTTCACCCAACTGGAGGGCCGCCGAGCGCTCACACCGCTCGCCCTTTGCCTCATTATGGTCGAGACCACCGACTTGATTTTTGCGGTGGACTCCATTCCAGCAATTTTCGGCATCACCACCGAGCCGTTTATTGTTTTTACGTCGAATGTGTTTGCAATTTTGGGCCTCCGGTCGCTCTATTTCCTTTTAGTAGGCCTGTTGCAACATTTTTGCTACCTAAAATACGGCCTGGCACTCGTGCTGGGGTTCATCGGATTCAAGATGTTGATCGTCCTTTGGGGCGGCCGGCCCGAATGGCTTAATTTTGAGGATAACCACAACAGAGTCCTCATCATCATCGCGGCGCTCCTTGGCCTGTCCATTGCCGCCTCGCTGTTCGCGCCGAAAAAGGAACCGGAAGAGACCGGGGGAACGTGAGCAACAGGCGCTTGGCTAAGCCGGGCCAACGAAAGAATTTTTAGTAGTATGAACAACAAACCTGACAAACTGATCCGGACATCAAGGAGGGTTCGGATTCCGGCGTGAAATATCGCTGGAACCTCGCACCCTCACAACCGCTCTTAACCGGCCAACTCTTTCGCGAGCTGCCGCTGTCGCCACTCATGGCGCAATGCCTCGTCAACCGGGGCGTCGCCAGCAAGACGGAAGTCAGCGAGTTCCTGAACCCAAGGCTCAAGTTATTGGCCGACCCATTTCTGATTCCAAACATGGATGCCGCCGTCGAGCGGCTATGGAAGGCGAGGGAAGACAACGAGCGGTTGTTGATCTATGGCGACTACGATGTGGACGGCGTCAGCTCCACGGCGTTGCTCTCGGAGATGTTGACCGAGCTGGGCTGGACCGTGCAGTCGTATCTGCCCAGCCGCTTTGACGGCGGCTACGGCCTGAGCGCTGTGACCCTGGAGAAATGCCTCGAAAAATTCGGCGTGGATATCGTGCTCGCCGTCGATTGTGGCTCCACTGCCGTCGAGGCCATCGAATTTCTCAACAGCAAAAAAGTTGACGTCCTCGTACTGGACCACCACCAGGTCAGCGTACCACCGCCCGAGCCGCTCGCGATGGTCAACCCTCAGGTCAGCAACGACTACCCGAACTTTCAGGAACTCTGCTCCGTTGGGCTCGCGTTCAAACTCGCCCACGCACTCGTCAAGCGAGGCCGACAGGAGGGCATGCAAAAGGAGCGCGATCTCGACCTCAAGGAATACCTAGACCTCGTCGCCCTGGGCACCGTCGCCGACCTCGTGCCTTTGACCGGCGAAAACCGCAAACTCGTCCGAGCCGGCCTCGAGCAACTGAGCGAAACCACCCGCCCAGGCCTCGTTTCCCTTAAAAAAATCTCCAATATCTCCGGGCCTGTCACCGTCTTCAATATCGGCTTCCACCTTGGCCCCCGCCTCAACGCCGCCGGCCGGATGGATAACCCCGACGCATCTCTCAACCTCCTCCTGGCCAAGGACCGGTACGAGGCTGAGAAAGCCGCTGAGACACTGGACAACTACAACAACGAGCGACGGAAAATCGAGCGCGATATCTCCACCCAGGCCGTCGAGAACATCCGCGAACGCTTCGACCCTGAAAAGGATTTCGTCATCGTCGAGGGCAACATGGAGTGGCATCTCGGCGTCATCGGTATCGTCGCCTCCCGCGTCATGCGCGAGTTCTACCGGCCCACCTTCATCCTCGCCAGCGACGGCGACGGCTGGAAAGGCTCCGCCCGCAGCATCGAAGGCTTCGATCTTGCCGAGGCCATGCGAGGCTGCGACGACCTGCTCAACGACCACGGCGGACACGCCATGGCCGCCGGCGTCTCCGTCAAGCCCGGCCGGCTTAACGCCTTCCGCGAGCGGATCAACGAGATCGCTAAGAAAACCATCTCGCCCGACATGTTCCAGCCGCCGCTCAAGCTCGACGCCGAGACAGACCTCTCGGAACTGACCCTGGTGCACATCGAGGAAATGCGCCAACTCGAGCCGCTTGGCCAAGACAACCCGGAGATCCAGCTCCTCGTCGCCGGACTCACCCTTTCGAGTCCTGTTTACCGAATGGGCCGCGACAAACAGCACGCCAAGTTCTGGGTGACCGACGAGCGCGGTACCTCCGAAGTCGTTGCGTGGAACCTCAAGCCCGAGGACGAGCCGAAAGACACGTTCGACATTGCCATCGCACCGCAGATCAACAACTTCAACGACCGCCAAACCGTTCAGCTAAAACTAATCGACTGGCGCCCATCCAAAGACTGACCCCGCCGCTTGGCAAAACAGCTAGATTTCCACGCTGGCCATTTTTCGGATGCCGGTTCGCAGCGGCAGCCAGCCGAGCAGGAATGAGCCGCCAAGGAACAGTACCCAACCCAGACCGAAAACCACCGGCGAGCTGCCGCCAAATGCCCAGCGCGATGTCGCCGCCATCAGGCTCAGCATTCCAATGATATAAAGGAAACTCAGCACAAGGCACAGCGTGCCGCCAAAGCCGCTGACTATCTTGCTCGGGTTGTCCTCGCGGAAGTTCGGGTACACCGCACCGAGACCCACCGCCAGCGCGTTGAGCGTGAACGCCATTACTCCGACGGTCAGCGTGAAGTACAGAATGCGCTCCAGCGGAATCGATAGCATCGCGCATGAGGCCCCCACCAGCGCCATCGTCACGATCATCGACACGGCTGTGGAAAAGAGAAACTTGGCCATGAGCGTGCGGCGCATACCAAGCGGCGCCATGCCGATAATCCAGATGCGTTTGCCCTCGAGCGAGATTTGAGGGAAAACGAAGCGGGTCGTCAACGTGGCTAGATTCAGCGCGCACGCACCAAGATTGAGATACGAGGTGAGGTCGATCCAAAAATCGCTAGTCAGCCGGTGCGAAAAATGGCGGAGGTTCACGATGTAGGCGATCAGCAGGCCAAGCAGGATCAGCGACTGGCCCCATTGGGTTGCGTCACGCAAGAAGGTGCGTATGTCCTTCACGATCAGCGCACGTGTATCGGCGCTCCCCCACCACAGTAGCTTGGCCCATCGGTCTAGCGGCTTGGACGTGAACGCCGTTTGGCCAAGCGGTCGCTTGCGCCGCCAGAATTTCCAACGGGCCGTCCCGCCGCCGCCACGGCTGTTCACCGCTGAGAGCGCCCCGTAAAAAAAAACGCCCGAGCGAGTCGATGCGAGGTAGCCGAAAAAGAGCGTGTGACTGAGCAAAACCAAGCCAAAGAAAAATGTACCCATCAACGCACCCTCGACCCATTGGGTGATCCCGCTCGACACCCAGTAGCTTGGCAAGAACGGGAAGAGCGAAAACCGCGTGCGCGATAGCAACCTGTCGACGACGTCGAGCACGCGCGTCTCAAGCATCTCGTCGGTCACCGTCTCCGGCTGCAGCCATGAGCTGACAAAGACGATCATCACGATCACCACCAGCACGGCGGCCACCTGGAACGCCAACCGGTTTAGACACCTCGCCAGCCCGATTGCCGCCCAACTGCCAAGAATGGCCGGCAGAACGACGAACAGCGCCACGAAGATCGGCGTCACAATATAAAAATGCCACGACGCGTTGTAGGTCGTCCCATACGCCGCCACGAATGGTGCGATCAAAAACAAAAACGCCCAAGACGCCAGGATTCCAGACTCAAAAATTTTCCACCGATAAACCACCTGATGCGGCACCGGCAGTGACAGCAGAAAATGCGTTTCCCTGTTTCGGAAAAGGTTGGTGAAGTTAATGATGACGTTGCTAAGTAGTAACAGCAAAAACAGGAACGCGAACAACAGGAATATCATCCGCTCGATCAGCACCGGCCCCAGGCCGGGGAAGCTCGAGGTGAACTGCAGCGCTTTGTGAAACAGCGCGTACGCCAGCAAGGCGTAACCCAAGACAAACAGGCCCATAAGGAACGCGTGCAGTCGAGAGTGCGCCACCGCCGACTTGAGCCGCCGCCAGCTTTGCGTGCGGTTGACCCCTGCCAAAATCCGCCAGTGCGGAATGGGTGTCTCGTCGTTCATGCGTCGTTGTCAGTGAGTGACAGAAAAATAGACTCAAGAGTTCTGTCCCGATTCGCTGACTGCAACTCCTCGTGCGACCCGACGGCAACCAGTCGTCCCTGGTGCATGATGCCGATGCGGTCGGCCATTTCCTCGGCGACGCTGAGTTGGTGGGTGGAGACAAACACGGTCACCCCGGCTTCGGCCTGTTCGCGCAGTATGTCCTTGAGCACGCGGGAATGGTGCGGATCCAGCCCGACCATCGGCTCGTCAAACACAACGACCTCCGGCGAGTGCATCAGCGCCGAGACGATGGCTACGCGCTGCTTGGTCCCGTGCGAGAGACTCTCGATCGGCTTGGCCAAAAAATCGCCGAGGTTGAATCGGTTCGCCAGGTGCTCTGCTTCGGCCTCCATCGCAGGATCCTTCATCCCAAACAACTTGCCGGTGAAACGGAAAAACTCAGTCGGTGTTAGCTTGTCATAGAGGAACGGAAAATCCGGCACATAGGCCATGCGGCGGCGCGCCTCGATTGGGCTGGTGCCGATGTCAAATCCGCAAATCCTCACCGAGCCGGTTGTCGGTTTCATTAGCCCTGCCATGACCTTGATGGTGGTGGTTTTGCCGGCGGCATTCGGGCCAAGGATCACGAAGAACTCGCCGCCTGGCACAGCCAGGCTAAGGTCATCGACTGCCCTTAAATCACCGAATTGCTTGGTTAATTGCTCGATTTCAATCATTTTTCCGCTTCTTTCTTCAGGGGGAAACTTTCGTTAATGAACTCGAGTTGGCCGGGAAATGTGACCTGCAAAATCTCACCTACCCGGCTCACCAAAACCGTTATAATACGCTCGCCAGGCAGGTTGGCCTCGAGACGATAAATTCGGACGCGTGTGCTGCCGAGCCGGATCGCGTCGCTGTAGGCGACCCACTCGAGGCCAAGCTCAAGCGGCGCAGAGCCAGCTTGGTCAAGCTCAGTGATAGGCGGCAGCAAGGGCTCGAGCAACGGCGCAAAAACCGGCCCGGCGAACGACTCGAGCAATGCGGCGGGGTTTCGGAGTTGGGCAATCGGTGTCGTTCGTTCCCATTGGCCAAGCGCCCCGTCGTGTTTCACACTAAGCACTTGGTTCGTTTCCGCCGCAGCAAACTCCCACGTGCTGGGCGGCAGGTCGATCGTGGCGCTGACGTTTTTCCAACCGAGATCGACGTCGAGTGTCGATCGGAGAGTGAACCGCATTTTCGTTTTTATCGACTCGACTTGGATCCGGCCATCGAGCGCGAGGGTATAGCCCGTTATCGCCTCGACACGCCCAGCCGGTTGGTTGGTACCGCTGAAGTAAACCTCGTCGGGGATGATTTCCCAGTGGACGAAGCCAAGCAACGTGCCGTTCTGGGAAACCCGTAGATTTGAGGCGTCGGGCGCGTTGAAGATTTTATTGAACACCACGTCTTTGGAGACGCGGCTGCCCCGATCAGTGTCGCCGTACTCGGCGCGCCACAGAAGGACATTCATCGCCAGCCAAAACAGGAGGATGACTGGGAAGACCAATCGGCTCACGGCGGTGGATTACTGGGTGCGCTTGGCCGGGATATAAACGGTGACGCCCGGCTTCAAGTCTCGAGAGTTGCGCATCAGGCGCGGGTTGGCCGCTTTCAAGGCTGAGAACGAAACAGAGTAGCGCCGGGCCAGGCTGTAGAGGCTCTCGCCCGCCTTGAGCGTGTGAGTCCGAGTCTGACTGGATCGGACTTCGTAATTGGGCCTCGGAGCCACGCGCGGGTTGCCGCGCGAGTTCAAGGAAGGCTGCAAACTGCCGGTCGCCGCGGCAACCTCTGGTAGGGTGCTGCCCGCTTGCTGCAACCGGCCGCGCATGGCCTCAACTTGGCTCTTGAGGTTGTTTTTTTCGCTATTGGCTTTGGCCAACTGCGTTCGCATCGTGTGAATCGCGTTAATCTCCGAACGCGGGATGGGCGCCATTGCAATGTCCTTGGCGATCTCCTTTTTGCAGACCTTGATGAAGCCATCGATGTTGCCTGCGTGGCTGGAGTCCTGTTGCAACTCAAGATGCCGCTGGAAATGGTAGCAGGCCGAAACGTAGTTATTTTTTTTGTTGCTAGGCTCGTAAAAAATCAGCCCTAGCTCGAAATGAGCGGCCGCGTTGCCCGGATTGTTGGCGAGCGCCTTGCGGAAGGAGAGAACCGCACCGTCAACATCCTTGCGGGCCAGGCGGCTTTTCCCACGCACAAAATCAGCGTCGTCCTCCATTCGGGAACCGCTCCCGCTCGTTGGTTCACAACCTACCACCAAGGCCGCTAACATCGCCAGCGTCATCGTCTTCCCAAGGCTGAACCACAAGTTCATGCGCGGAAAGTAAACAGGAACCACCCCCAAAGCAACCCAAGTTCGCGCAAGTAACAAATCTCCAATCCGCGCTTTTTCTTCGGCGTCGCACCCCCTACACTATCACCCGTGCCCCGCAAGGAGACTAAGGCAGCAACCAGCGCTCAGCCCCGGATGGATCTGGGATGGATAGGGATCCCAATGATCGCTGTTTCGGTCCTTTTCATCCTGTCACTACTTAGCTACAACCCGACTGATCCCCCTCTCAATCCTAGCGATCCAGCCGACGGTTACCAAAACATGATCGGGCCGGTCGGAGCCTACCTCTCTTATATTTCGTTCATGGCCATAGGCTTCGCGGCCTACATGGTGCCGTTGCTTCTGCTGTTCTTTGGAGCCTCTTTTCTCCACCCGTTCTTCATTCACCTCCGCCAATCGTGGAAGGAACCGGTCGCTGCAGTGGTTTATCTGCTCGGTCTGATGGGGCTGCTGCAGGAACTGGACGAAAACTTCGGCCTCGCATTCTGGGCAGACGGATTCCAACTTGGCGGCGTCATTGCCCAATCCATCATTTACCCGGTTTTTCACACCTTCGGTACTGCGGGCGCGATCATCATCCACACCGCGGCTATCCTCGCCAGTCTCTATTTCCTGACCAACCTCCAGCCGGTCGAGATTTGGCACTGGACGGTCGACACATGGGGAAATTGGCGTGACCGTCGTGAGCAAACCGGTTTGGCGGCGGGCAAGCCATACCAAAAGTCAATCAAGCGCAAGACCAGGCGGCTTGAGCGTGAACTGCAAAAACAGAAAAAAGCCATCGAGCAGGAAATCGAGCCGAACACGGTGGAACTGAAGACCGATCAGGGGCTCGGTGCCGATCTCAAGCCTGTGCCCAAGCCGACCGTTCGCGACCTGAGCGTGCTGGATGCGGAACAACGGAACAAGACCATAGAAGAGTCCGAGCCGGATCCGGATGAAGTCGAGATGGGCTCGGTGATTACTGCCGAGGAGGTCAAGGCTTGCGCCGATAAACCCGATGCACCAGCCAAGCCCGAAAAAACGGACGAACCAACCGGGCCTACCGAGCACAAGGCCGCCAACACCGATGACATTCTTGGCCAAGCGGACGACACCACAGAGAGCGAAGCCAAGCCAGACGTCACGACGAAACCCGATGCACCAGCCAAGCCTAAGCTGCCCCGACACATCCCCAAGCCCAAGGGGCCTACCTCCGTCGCCAAGACGCCCAAGGTCATGGGCTACAAGCTGCCCAA
>DBNL01000078.1:1782-7168 GCA_002299785.1 Verrucomicrobia bacterium UBA673 | reverse complement strand
CCAATGCCGGGTAGCAGTTCGCTAAGCCAGGCGCCGCTCTGCCCGTGCCGGCTGAATTTGAACTCCGTCGGCTGGATCGCCAGTTTTTGCTTGGCGGTCATTGTCGTCAACCGTTGGCCCATGCGCACCGACGACGGCAACTCCTTGCCGCGCCACGATTGCAGGCCCGGCTTGTAGTCGAACAGATCGGTGTGGGAGGGCGCGCCGGACTGGGTGAGATAAATTACCCGCTTAGCCTTGGTCGGAAACTGTGGGAAGCCTGTCCGCCCATCGGTCGCGGCTTTGCCAATACCTGGCCCAAGCAGCGAGGCCAGGGCGGCCGCACCGATGCCGGTGGCTCCGCGCCCAAGGAACTCGCGTCGTGTAAGCGCCAACCGGTTGTCTTCCAAAAGATCCATTCTTGAACGGAGTTGAAACTACACCGATCATTTGGCCAAGCGCAAGTGGATGTAGTATCGATTGAGTCGATGATACCATTGATTTTATCAATTGGCGGAAATCGGCGGCGGCGGGTAGGCTTAGGCCCGGCAACCGAGAAAATGGACAACGCAAACTCAATCAACAGCAGGCCACAGGGATCTCTCCGAGGATTCTGGAGCCTCTTCATTACCCAGTTTCAGGGTGCATTTAGCGATAATCTCTATAAATTTTTAGCCATTTACTTCGTGATGAAGACTTATCAGGGGGACAAGGATAAAATCGATTCACTTATACCGATTATTGGGGCGGTCTTTTCTCTTCCTTTTATCATCTTCTCTTTATTGGGTGGCTATCTTTCGGATCGGTACTCCAAGAAATATGTCGCTGTTGGGACGAAGTTTGCCGAGGTGCTGATTATGGTCATAGCCACTGTGGCGTTAATCAACGGAAACTTAAATTTCATCATAGGAGTGATCTTTCTGATGAGTACCCAGAGTGCTTTTTTCGGCCCGGCTAAATACGGAAGTCTGCCTGAGTTGTTACCTCCAGAAAAGTTATCTTGGGGAAACGGTGTGATTGGTATGGGAACCAATATGGCGGTCATTTTCGGAATGGTGGCAGCTGGGTACATTTCCGAAAAGTACGGTGTTAACACGAAGGAGGCTGGTCTTTTATTGGTAGGTTTAGCTGTCATTGGTTTTATCTTCAGCTTAGGTATCACTAGAATTCCTCCATCAAACGAAGCTAATCAACCTCATCCAAATTTTTTGGGAGCCGTTAAAGAGTTGTTTCATAAGGTAAAACGAATTTATCCAGACAGACCTCTATTCTATGCTGTGCTCGGTGAGATTTACTTTTATTTTATTGCAGCGATGATTCAGATGCATGTGGTTATATATGCATTAGAATATCTTAAATTAGAAGAACTGGAAAGCAGCTATTTGCAAGCCACTATTGCGGTGGGTATTGCAGCGGGATGTCTAGTTGCGGGTTATGTTTCAGGAAAAAAAATAGAGTATGGCCTTATCCCATTGGGGGCATTGGGAATGGTGGTTTTCTCATGTCTTATGTCATTGGAAGACCCTCCAAAGGTTTGGGCCTATGCTAATATTGGAGGTCTCGGGTTCTTCGGCGGTTTTTATCTAATACCCATCTTGGCGATGATTCAGCAACGACCCGATAAAAAGGATAAAGGTACTGTAGTGGCTGCCTCGTCAATGTTGACTTTTGTCGGAATCTTTCTTTCTGCCTTAATTTACTATCTTTTGACCTCGAGTGATTTTTTGGGTCTGTCAGAACCCCAGACCTTCTTGGCTATTGGGGGGCTAACGTTACTGGGAACAGGATATATTATTTATCTGCTGCCTGATTCGCTTGTTAGGCTGATTGGTTTTTTTGTCACCAGGACGATTTATCGAATTAAGGTTGTGGGGCGGGACAATATCCCGGAGCGGGGTGGGGCGTTGTTTGTCTGCAACCACCTGTCATTCATCGATGTGCTGCTGTTGCAGGCGTCCACCGACCGGCCGATTCGGTTCATCATGTATGCGGGGTACATGAAACAAAAAGTGATGGGAACCTTTGCGCGGATAATGCGGTGCATCCCGATATCCTCCGAGTCGCGGCCGCGGGATCTGATCAAGTCGCTCAAGGTCGCCAGCCAGGCGATTCGCGACGGCGAGGTGGTCTGCATTTTTGCCGAGGGACAGATCACGCGCACGGGGCAGATGCTGCCGTTCCGGCGCGGCTACGAAAAAATCATGAAAGATGTCGATGCGCCGATCATTCCGATTCATCTCGACGGCGTGTGGGGCAGTATTTTCAGTTACGCAAAAACCCGTTTTTTCTGGAAGTTGCCCCGCCGCATTCCATACCGCGTGACGGTGAGCTACGGTGTTGCGCTACAGCACAACGCTGACCCAGCCAAGGTGCGTGAGGCGGTGCAGGAACTCGGCGCGGACGCCTGGGCGCATCGCAAGCGTTACATGAAGCCGCTGCACCGGAGTCTCGTGCGGGCGTTCAGGAAACATCCGTTACGGTTTTTTGCGGCGGACGCCAAGCGCGGCAGCGTGAGTTGCGGCGGCGCGCTAGTTGGCACGGTTGTGCTTGGCCGGGCGCTGCGCCGCAAGTGGGAGGGACAGGAGATGGTCGGTATCCTCATGCCACCGACAGTCGCCGGTGCGCTGGTCAACTACGCCGCCTCGCTGACGGGCAGGGTGCCGGTGAACCTGAATTACACCCTCTCGGCGGACGCGCTTCGTTCGTGCATTGAGCAGTGCAACATCCGTACGGTGGTCACATCCAAAGCGTTTCTCGAGCAGATCAAACTCGACGTGCCAGCGGAGACAATTCTGCTCGAGGACATCGCCAAGTCGATCGGCATCGGCAGCAAACTCGTCGCCACCCTGGCTGCGGCGCTGTTGCCGACTGGCTTGCTGGAGAAGTTTCTCGGCAGCAAAGGCAAGACGGCTATGGACGACCTGGCCACGGTCATTTTCTCGAGTGGCAGCACCGGCGCGCCCAAGGGCGTGATGCTCTCGCACTACAACATCGTCTCGAACATCCTACAGATTGGCCAAGCATTCGCGTTGGATCGGAATGACCGGATTCTCGGTATCCTGCCTTTTTTCCACTCGTTTGGTTTTACCGGCACGCTGTGGCTACCGGCGTTGCTCGGTTCTGGCTCGGTATATCACCCGAACCCAGTCGACGGCCGAGGCATCGGCGAACTGGTGGGCAAGTATCGGGCGACGTTCCTGCTGGCCACACCGACGTTCCTTCAGATCTACATGCGCGCTTGCACGCCGGAGCAGTTCGGTAGCGTGCAGTTTGTATTGGCCGGCGCGGAGAAACTGCCGGAGCGCCTGGCCGCTGCGTTCGAGGATCGATTTGGCCTTCGGCCGATGGAGGGCTATGGCACGACTGAAACCTCGCCGGTGGTGACGATCAACACACGTGACTTCCGCTCTGCCGGCTTTCGGCAGGTCGGAGCCAAGCGTGGTAGCATCGGGCATCCATTGCCGGGTATGGTCGCGCGCATTGTCGATCCCGATACCGAGGCGCCGGTTGCGCTTGGTCGGGCGGGGCTGCTGCTCGTCAAGGGGCCGAACGTGATGCAGGGCTACCTGGGGCAGGCGGATAAAACCGCCGAGGTGCTGCGAGACGGTTGGTACACGACCGGCGACATCGCGGCGATGGACGCGGACGGCTTCCTCGCGATCACCGACCGCTTGAGCCGCTTCAGTAAGATCGGCGGCGAGATGGTGCCGCATATCAAGGTGGAGGAGAACCTGCACGAACTGGCTGAGTTGACCGAGCAGACGTTTGCCGTGACCGGCGTGCCGGATGAGCGGAAAGGCGAGCGCCTTGTCGTGCTGTACCAGAATCTTGACGAATCGGCGGTGCAGTCGGTCGTCGAGAAAATAACTGGCACGGATCTGCCTAATATCTGGAAGCCGCGGAGCGATCAGTTTTTCAAAGTCGAGGAGCTGCCGTACCTTGGTACCGGCAAGCTTGACCTGAAGCAGATCAAAACCTTGGCCAACGAATTGTCGCCGTGATCTCACCCCGCTTGGCCAAGCGAAAAAATAAAAAAATAAGGCTTGCGCTCAGTCTCCGGCAGGCGTAACAACGGTTCAGGCGGGCTTCTTCCGTCATGACCAATTAATAAGTCGCCTATTCAGGCAGTTGGTTTAGTTCTCAATTCTTAACAATTCATTCAGGTTTTCTACGATTCTAGAGTTGTGAGTAGTTTCAAAGACAACAGTAGGTCGAATAAAAATTCGTCGAACAGAAATAATTCCAACAGGAATAATTCTAACAGGAATAATTCCAACCGGGGGCCAAAGCGCAAGCGGCCACTAATGGAGGTTCCGGAGACCGGTTCCGGTTATTTGGAAATTTCGGACAAGGGTTTCGGATTTCTTCGTTCAGCGGAGAACAATTACCAACCCAAGCCGTCCGATATTTTTGTGACACCCGACACCATCAAGCGTGCCGCCATTCGCGAGGGCGCGCTGATCGAGGGCAAGTTGCAGGCACCTCACCGAGGCACAAGCCCGCAACTCAAAGAGGTACTCAGCGTCAATGGCACATCGCTCGTGGAGTATGGTGACGTTGTGCGGTTTGAAAATCTCACCACCATCAATCCCATCGAGAAATTCAATCTCGAGACAACACCGGACATCGTCGAGACTCGTATTATCGATCTGGTGACGCCCATCGGCAAGGGCACCCGCGGCCTCATCGTCGCGCCGCCGCGCACTGGCAAGACAACCATTCTCAAGCAGATCGCCAACGCGGTGACAACCAACCACAAGGATGTGCAGGTAATCGTGCTGCTGATAGACGAGCGCCCGGAGGAGGTCACCGACTTCACTCGATCGGTGGACGCCGAGGTGATCGCCTCGTCCAACGACCAGGATCTCGAGACACACGTGCGCCTGTCACGCCTCGTCACCGACCGCTGCCGCCGCCTCGTCGAATCCGGCAAGGATGTGTTCGTGCTGCTCGACTCGATCACCCGCGTCGCCCGCGCCTTCAACTCCGTTCACGGTGGTTCCGGCCGGACGATGACCGGTGGTGTGGACGCGCGCGCGCTGGAGATTCCGCGCAAGATTTTTGCCTCCGCCCGCAAGACAGAGGAGGCCGGTTCACTCACGATCGTTGCCACGGCGCTGATCGACACCGGCTCGCGAATGGATGAGCTGATCTTTCAGGAATTCAAGGGCACCGGTAACATGGAGTTGGTGCTCGACCGCAAACTGGCCGAGCGCCGGGTGTATCCAGCGATCGACATTCCGAAGAGCGGCACGCGCAAGGAGGAGCAACTTTTCCCTCCCCAGCATCTTGACGCAATCCACAAGCTGCGTCGCACCATGACCGACATGAATCCGATCGACGCTATGGAGACGCTCAAGCAGGCCTTGGATAAGTTCAAAACCAACGAGGAGTTCCTGAACACGCT
>DBNL01000078.1:0-1362 GCA_002299785.1 Verrucomicrobia bacterium UBA673 | reverse complement strand
CGCTTGATCTAGCTTGGCAGTTGTTCATGGCAACCAAGCGCAAACGAATCCTCCAGCGAAACACCCGCCCGCCGATCGAGCGGATGCTCAAGATTCACAACCTCCTCAAGGGTGAGAATCATCACAACGCCAGCCAGTTGGCTACCGAGCTTGAGGTGACCACCAAGACGATTTACCGCGACATTGCCTTTATGCGCGACCGGATGGAGTTGCCGATCGTGTTCGAGCCAGCGTACAACGGCTACTGCTACGATGGGGAGGTTGGGCAGTTCCCGACCGTGCAAATCAGCGAGGGCGAGTTGTTCGCTATGCTCGTCGCCGAGAAGGCGATGCAGCAGTACCGCGGCACCAACTTTGAGAAGCCGCTGATGAGCGCCTTTCGAAAGGTCACCGAATCGCTGACCGAAACCCTCTCGTTCAACCTCGACGAATTCGATCAAAGCATCTCGTTCCGAACCAGCGCCGAGCCGGTGTTGAATCTGGATGTCATTGACGCTTTGGCCAAGGCCGCCGCCGGCCACCGGCAACTCCAATTCAACTACCGCAAGCCGGGTGCGCGTAAGGCCGCATCGCGCGTCGTCGACCCGTACCACTTGGCCAACGTCAACAGCGAGTGGTTCTTGTTCGCGCACTGCCATTTGCGCAACGACATCCGCACCTTCACCCCGGCGCGCATCAGCGACATGAAGCCGACCGGCAAGACGTTCAAGCCGCCGAAAAAGTTTTCGCTCGAGAAACGGCTGCGCGGCAGCTTCGCCATCGTCACTGGTGACAAGGAACAGGAGATCGTTATTCGCTTCAACGAACTCGTCGCCGATTACATCCGTGAGAAACGCTGGCACCCGACGCAGAGTCAGCGAAACCTGAAGGACGGCGGCGTGGAGTTGACAATGCGCCTCGACAGTCTGAACGAGGTGCAGCGCTGGGTGATGACCTGGTGCGGCAACGCCCTAGTCATCAAACCGGCTGAATTGGCCAAATCCGTTCGCGAAGCAGCCCAACGCATCCTCAAAACCGAGAATGAACGCCAAGGAAGAGATGTTTTCCGGCAAAGCAACAAGCCAATAGCTGGCCGAGCGGGGGAAGGTTGAAGTTTTAATGATCCGCAGATTTGGCGGATGAGGTCTTCGATTTTTAATCTTCGAAAACCAGCGTAATCTGCGAATCCCCAAAAAAACTCTGCGGCCCTACACGTTTCCCGCCCTCTGATTTTTAATATCGGCGCTGCGCTTGGGTTTAGTAGCGGTAATGTTCCGGCTTGTATGGGCCGTCCACCGGCACGCCGATGTAGTCGGCCTGTTCCTGCGACAGGGTGGTGAGCTTGGCGCCGAGTTTATCCAGGTGCAGTCGCGCCACTTCCTC
>DBNL01000149.1 GCA_002299785.1 Verrucomicrobia bacterium UBA673 | reverse complement strand
GCCCAGACCGGCCTCGATCTGAACACGCATTATGTCAACCGAACCGACAAACCCTCTACCGGCGAGGTTTACATGAACCTGCACACAGTCAAAAAGTCGACAGTGAAGCACGAGGCTAAGATCATCAACATGAACAATACGGACATCGAGCTACCGCCCAACCGAGAAACCACGGTAACCGCCGACTTTAGCGCGCCTGAGACGATGAACATTTTTCAGCTCTTTTCGCATTCGCATGAGAAGACCATCGAGTTTCGTGTCGAGATCGCTGGCGGCAAGCGTGACGGTGAGCTGCTTTACATATCCTACGACTGGGAGCATCCGCCGGTGATGAAGTTCGACCCGCCGCTGGTAGTGAAACGAGGTGAAAAAATCCGGCTGAAAACCACCTACAACAACTGGACGGACGAGACCATCACCTTCGGCCTGCGCAGCACCGATGAGATGATGATCCTTTTCGGCGCGTATTATTAATAGAATACCCGAAGCCATAAGTCACAGCCCTGAAGGGACTTCACAAGTTACCCGTTTCTATTCTTAAAAAGCTTTTGTCAGGCTGGAGCTGTCGGTAGATTTTTGCGTGTGAAGCTTTCTTGTTTGTATGCGGTGGTGGTGGCGCTTGGCTTCACCCCGTTTGGCCAGGCTGCGGCGAATGAATTAGACAAGTCGGTGGCGGCGTTGCGCGCCGTTGGTGGCGAGGGGCAGGGCAACACTGCCGCCGGGCGGGCGCTGCAGCGCCTGGCCAAGGGCGGTGCCGGTACGCTGCCGGCGTTACTCGCCGGGATGGACGGGGCGAACCCTTTCGCAGCGAATTATCTTCGCGGTGCCGTCGAGGTGATCGCCGGCAACACTTTGGCAAAGGGTGGTGAACTGCCGCTGGTTGAGTTGGGTGAATTCCTGCTGAACAGGAGTCACGACGCCAAACCGCGTGCACTAGCTTTCGAACTGATCCGGCGCGTTGATGCCGAGGCTGCCGAGCAACTCATCCCCGGTTTGCTGGGTGACCCCAGCGTGGATCTCCGCCGCGAGGCAGTCGCCCGGTTGCTTGGCCAGGCGGAGGGATTCTTAGCTAATGCCGGCAACAAGCCGGCGGCCGTGTTGTTGTACAGGCAGGCGCTCGATGCCGCCCGCGATCTCGACCAAATCAAGTCCATCTCCGGCGCGTTGCGGGAGCTTGGCCGCAAGGTCAACTTGACGAGGCACTTCGGTTTTCTAGTGGACTGGCAAATGGCTGGCCCGTTTCACAACAAGGATCGCGCCGGGTTTGAGTCGGTGTTTGGGCCGGAAAAAAACGCGGACTTGTCGGCGTCGTATGACGGCATGGACGGCAAGGTGAAGTGGCAGGGTTACTCGACCGGCGACGAATATGGGATGGTGGATTTCAACAAACCTTACGGCGATCTCAAGGAGGTCACCGGCTACGCGCAGACGGAGTTCGTCTCCAGCATCGACCGTCCGGCTGAGCTGCGGCTTGGCTGCAAAAATGCGTGGAAGATCTGGCTCAACGGCGAGTTGATCTTTGGGCGTGACGAGTACCACCGGGGAATGCGAATTGACCAATACAAACTGCCGGTGCAGTTGAAGAAGGGCGGCAACACGATCCTCGTGAAGGCCTGCCAAAATGAGCAGGTGGAGGATTGGACGGTTCAATGGCAGTTCCAGTTGCGGGTGTGCGACGCGACCGGCACGGGGATACATTCCGGCAGGAAAATGAACCGCGAAGTCGCTGCTCAGTAATCAGACAAACATGAAAAAAATTATAGTTACTTTCACTTTTGCCGCCTTGGCCAACGGCTTGGCGGCGGGCGACTGGCCCGGCTTTCGCGGGCCGCTGGGCAACGGGGTTTCGGATGAAGTTGGGCTGCCGGTTGCACTCGACGCGAAGAAGCATATCGCCTGGCGGATCGACCTGCCGGGCCGGGGACTCTCAAGCCCGCTCGTCGTGGGTGACCGGGTATTTGTTACCTCCAGCGGTGGCACGCGTCAGGACCGGTTGCAGATTCTCTGCCTCAATGCTGCCGACGGCTCGGTGATTTGGCAGCGCCAGTTTTGGGCGATGGGCAGCACGATGTGCCACAACAAAACCAGCATCGCCGGCCCCACGCCGGTGACCGATGGCCGGCGTCTGTTCGCGATCTTTTCGTCGAATGACCTGTTCTGTCTCGACCTCGATGGAAACCTCCAGTGGCTGCGCGGCATGACGCTGGATTACCCGAACGCCCGCAATAGCCTCGGAATGGCGTCGTCGCTCGTGCTCGCCGGTGGGGTTCTGGTCGCACAGGTCGAGAACGACAGTGAGTCGTTCACGGCCGGACTCGACAAACAAAACGGGATGAACCTGTGGAGGGTGGATCGTCCGAAGTCAGCGAACTGGACTACGGCCACAGTGCAAAAAACCGTGTCGGGGGGGGAGATGCTGCTACTGCAATCCGGCAGGGGCATCCACGCCGTGAAACCAAAAAACGGAGAAGTTGTCTGGCACTACGCCGACGGCGCATCGACGATCCCGTCGAGCGCGCTGGCCGACGGAGTGCTCTACGTGCCATCACACGGCTTGACGGCACTCGAGTTGGCGGCTGATGGCAGGTCGTTTAAGCAGAAATGGCGCTCGTCGCGGCTGCGCCCGGGCACGGCCAGCCCGCTTGTGCATCGCGATCGGATTTACAGCCTGAACAGCGCCGGTGTGCTGACTTGCGGTGACGTCGACAGTGGCAAGCGGCTATGGCAACTGCGCCTCGACGGGCCGTTCGGCGGCTCACCCGTGGTGGCGGACAATCACCTGTACGTCTTCAACGAGGAGGGTATGGTGCAGGTGGTGGATCTGTCTTCGCCGGAGGGACGCATCGCCGGCGAGATGGATTTGGGCGAGATGATCCAGTGTTCGCCGGCCGTCTCGAACGGCGCGCTTTACGTCCGAAGCAACCGGCGCATCTGGAAGATTGCCCGAAAAACCCAGCTTTGACAGTGAGCGGTAAACGTGAACGTTGAGACTTCCGAAGTTGTGAGATTTATCCCGCCGAGCCAATCAACTTGAGCAGCCTCGTCATCGCGATGTAGTACGACTGGGGAATCAGCCGCGAGGAGATCGCC
>DBNL01000166.1:7603-30119 GCA_002299785.1 Verrucomicrobia bacterium UBA673 | reverse complement strand
GCAAATCGTAATGAACCACGAAGCGTACATCTGGTTTGTCGATGCCCATCCCGAACGCGATCGTCGCGCAAACGACCTGCACCTCGTCACGGATGAACGCTTCCTGGTTTTTTGCCCGTGTCCCGGCATCTAGCCCGGCGTGGTACGGCACTGCCCGGATCCCTTGATCGATCAGGCGATTGGCCAACCGCTCGGTGCCGGCACGAGTACCGCAATAAACAATGCCGCTCTCGCCGTCGTGCCGCCTGGCTACGTCAAGCACCTGCCGCAGCGGTTGGCTGCGCGGGGTGACGCGATACATCAGGTTGGTCCGATTAAAACTCGCGACGTAGCGCTTTGGATCCCGCAGCTCCAACTGCGACACGATATCCGCCCGAACCCGCTCAGTCGCCGTGGCTGTCAACGCCATCAACGGCGTCTCCGGAAAGCGCTCGCGCAACTCGGCGATCTTCCGGTACTCAGGGCGAAAGTCGTGGCCCCACTCGCTGATGCAATGTGCCTCGTCAATCGCGATCAACTCAGGCTGCCACTCGACCAAACGCTCGAGCATCTCCGGTAGCATCAATCTCTCCGGTGCAACGTACAGCAGTCGGTATTCAGCGTTATACAATCCTGCCAGGCGTCGTCGAGCCTCAGAAGCATTGAGTGTCGAATTCAGGTATGTCGCCGCCACACCGGCCTCCTGCAGTGCATCAACCTGATCTTTCATCAGCGCGATCAGCGGGGAGACGACGATTGTCAGCCCTCCCCTAGCCAATGCCGGCAACTGGTAGCAGAGCGACTTGCCGCCGCCAGTTGGCATCAGCACAAATGTATCGTGCCCGGCAAGCCCGTCCCGCATCACCTCCTCTTGCAGCGGCCGAAACGACTCGTAGCCAAAGAAACGCTTAAGCAGTCCGCTCAAGTCCGGCTCCCCCACGTCGCTGAAAAATTCCGTGTCCATGGCGCGCCCCGTTGTAAGCCACCACCCGGACTGAATCAAACTTGGTTACATTTTAAACCGCGAATGAACGTAAATTCACGCAATTAAAAATTTGTGTTCATTCGCGTGAATCCGCGGTTCGCTCTCTCTGCTTGGCCAAGCGCTTTATTTTAGCTAGATTGCCGCTCACATGAGCATGACTTTGGTTGAGTCCACGACGGAGATGCTGGTTCGGGAACGTGTTGCTGAGCTGGGTCAGCGGGTTCTCAACGGCGGAGAAATATCCCGAGTCGAGGCAATTGAACTCGCTCGCATCGAGGACAACGCCGACATTATGGACCTCCTCGCGTGGGCCAACCGCATCCGCGAATATTTCAAGGGCAACAAGATTCATCTCTGCTCAATCGTCAACGCCAAAGCCGGTGCCTGCTCGGAGAACTGCTCCTTTTGCGCCCAATCTGCGGCGTACCAGACCGAGTCGCCGCGATACGGTTTTGTCGATCCCGAGCCGGTTGAGGAGGCGATGGCCGAGGCAAAGGCCAACGATGTAACCGCCGTTGGGCTGGTCGCCGCCTGGCGAGGACTCAAGGAAGGCCCAATGCTCGACGAGGTGTGCGACCGCATCCGCGAGATGAAGGAGAACGGCAAGTCACGCCCGGATGCCTCGCTGGGCCTGATCGAAAGCCAAGCCGTCGCCGACCGGTTGAAGGACGCCGGACTTTCCTGCTATGGGCACAACCTCGAGAGCTCCCGCCGTTTTTTCCCAGAGCACTGCACGACGCATACGTTCGAGGATCGACTCAAGACGATTCAGTTTTTGAAAAACGCCGGCATCAAGATTTGTTCCGGCGGCATCATAGGCATGGGTGAGGAACGCGAAGATCGTGTGGACCTTGCAATGCAACTGCGTGAGATCGATGCTAATGTCGTGCCGATAAACATCCTCAACCCGATCGAGGGCACGCCGCTCGAGAATCAGGAACCACTAGCACCAATGGAGATTCTCAAGACCATAGCTGTGTTCCGATTCATCCTGCCGCGAAAAGAGATCATGATTGCCGGCGGCCGCACGGTAAACCTCCGTGACATGCAGAGCATGGTGTTCACCGCCGGCGCGAGTGCGCTGATGGTCGGCAACTATCTCACCACGCTTAACCAACCAGTCGAAAAGGATTTGCAGATGCTGCGCGACCTCGGACTCGATCCGGACTGGGACAACGACTTCGCCGATCAAGTTTCCGGCGGTGATAGCTGCGGCAGCCGCTGTGGTTGCGACGAAAAACCGACCGAGGCCGACGCCACCACCTGAATCCTCCCGCAAATGACTGCGCCGCTCAGCAGAAATATCGGCAGTTACTGCGGGGACACCATCGACATCGACAACGTGCTACGGAGCGCCCTCACCGCCGCCCAAGCGCACGGTTGGTCGGTTGCAAAATTCCCCAACGCCGGCGACTTGCCTCTCTACGGTTTTCAGCGCTTAGCCGAGGACCCGCAGCTGACCGTTTACATTTCCACCGGCATCCACGGCGATGAACCGGCAGGGCCGCTGGCGATGCTCCGGTTGATTGAGGCCAATGCCTGGCCAGTCGGCGTCAGTCTCATAGCCTGTCCCTGCCTCAACCCGACCGGCTTCCCTAACAATACCCGTGAAAACCGGCCCGGCATCGACCTCAACCGCGACTATCGCCACATCGAGACCGACGAGGTGCGGGCGCACACCAAATGGATCGACTGCCTGCCCCAGTTCGATTTTGGTATCTGCCTGCATGAGGACTGGGAGGCAAGCGGCTTTTATTTGTACGAACTGAACCCGGACAACCTGCTCGCCGTGTCGGAGGATGTCATCGATGCCGTTGGCCAAGCCTGCCCGATCGACCGCTCCGAGTTCATCGACGATCGGCCTGCCAGGGGTGGCATTCTCAAGCCGCTCGTCTCGCCCGACGCACGCGCGCTTTGGCCCGAGGCATTTTATATCGTGCTGAAAAAAACCCGCCTCTCGTACACGCTCGAGGCCCCGTCCGATTTCCCGATGGTGACGCGGATCAATGCCCTTTGCACTGCAGTCCGAACGTCGATAGAGTCACACTTGGCCAAGCGATGAAATGAAACCAGAAACTGCCGAGAAAGTGTTGGTGTCAGTTTTACGCGCCGCAGGCGTTGTCTGCGCATTGGCAATCGTCCCGATGTTGATGCCGATCGCATAGGCGTAGTTCGGTCACGCCGCCATTGGCCTTGGCCAACTTCTCGGCGAGCCCATGGTCGAGTACCTAATGCGTGACATGTCCGACATGTGCGCCCCGTAAGGCTGGTTAATGCTGCTTTTGGCAACCGATGTGTAAGCTATCACCGAGTCATCACTTTTCAGGCCGTCGCACCTTTGACGTGGCCACCTGCGGGACAATCCTCATGCACAGACTGCCTGTTCTCGAGAAATTCATCCTCATCGACGGAGCCAGTTGCTGGCTTTACTGCATCCCACCCTTTAGCTGCAAACCCGGCTGAACATTCAGAACGCAAAAAACAACAGCGGCGAGTAAAGGCCGAAGTCGGCCATAGAACGGAGAAACTCGGCGCTGAACCGGTCGCAACGATCGTGAAGCCATGCCAGGCCAAGCGCACTAATCCCGACCGACAGCAGCGCGAGTTGTACTGCCGCCTGGCCAATAGCCGCGGCAGCAGCAATCGCCGACAGGCCAAGCGCAATGTCGAGCCATGACAAGCGGCGGACGAACCTCGGATGGGCGTTAAGCAGCGAGCCGGGATCATCCCGATCCGCCGTGACGACCTCCCAAGCGGTGATGTGCGAACAACTCATCGCGCACAACACGCCGAAGCCAAGCACCGGCAGCAACAAGCTTGGCCAAGCGCTTGGCGACTGCGACCAAACCAGCAGCGCGCAGCCCACCGAAAATACAAAACCGACGTGCCATTCTTTCGGCCAAAAACGGCTTCGCAGCAACGGCCACCAATGCGTCGCCCCAAAGTGTGCCACAGTGAAAAGCAATACCACACCGCCACCGAGCCAAGCGAGGGAGTTTAGCCCTGTCACCGCGAGGACAAGGGCGACAAGTAAAATTACAGCGGAGACGCCCATCCAGATTGGTTTCCCCTGCAGTTGAATCGCGTGCCGTGCGGTCTCCGTTTGTCTGCCCGACTCGGCGGCGTCCAGCGCGCGGTCGGCGCAGTAAACGAGCCACGTGCAGCAGAAGAGAAGCACGCGCTCGCCCCATCCCAGCGACACATCAGCAATTCGAGCAAACTGTTCCTGCCAAATCACCGCAAGGAGCGGCGAGTCGAGGTTAAGCAGGTTCGGCCAAAGCCACCAAGGGGTGCGGAATGCCGGTTGCACGTCGCAGGAGTTTTAAGGCAACCCAACAAATTTGAAACGAAAAACCGGCAACGTAGTCTTTGACATTTGCGGTGTGCAATCGTTGGATTGCCCAGCAACATGGCCGATATCTCGATCCCCACAATTTCACTCCAATCACTGGACTCATCCGCCCACCGCTCGGACTCGGTGCGAGCCATCGGCCAGGCGCTGGAACAATCCGGTTTTTTCATTGTCGAGAATCACGGTATTTCGCCTGAACAGATCGCCGACTGTTACCGGGTGGCAGAGACTTTTTTTACGTTGCCGGAGCAAACCAAGCTCGCCTACCACCGGCCGGAGTTGAACGGGCAGCGCGGGTTCACCGAGTTCGGGCGCGAGCACGCCAAGGACAATACCCAGCCGGATTTGAAGGAGTTTTTCCAGATCGGCCGCGAAGGGAGCGAATCGCTGCCGCCCAACATTTGGCCAAGTGAACCGGGGGAGTTTTGTGAGGCAATCGGCGGGCTGTATCGCCAACTCGAGGGCATCGGTATGGCTCTGCTCGACGCTTGCAGCGAGCACCTTGGCTTGGAGAAGGATCATCTGCCTCGCCTCGCCGAGGGCAGCGACAGCATTTTGCGCGTGATTCACTATCCGCCAATCGAGCAAAGCGCCGACTCGGCGGCACGCGCATCAGCGCATCAGGACATCAACTTCATCACGCTGCTGATCCAGGCAACCGAGGGCGGGCTGGAGTTACAGGCGCCGGACGGCGACTGGGTGGCGATCGAAGCCAAGCCGAACCAATTGATCGTCGATTCATGCGACATGATGGCCAACCTCACTAACGGCCAGTTCCGCAGCACGATGCATCGCGTGGTGAACCCGCCCGATCTGACCAAGCGCCGTTTGTCGATGCCGTTCTTCCTGCACCCGACGAAGGACACCGACCTGACTCCATTGCCAGCCTGCATCAAGCGCACAAGTGGCGAGGCGGATTTCCCAAGTTGGACGGCGGGAGAATTCCTGGCTAAACGCCTCGCGGAAATCGGCCTTGGGTAGCAGCTATTTGGAGGCGGCTTCTTCGACCAGTTTCATCGACTCGCGGATGAGAATCCCGGCGGTTGATTCGCCTAGGCTGGTGCGGGTGACATAATCATAACGCTCAAAACTGTTCCAGTCCTCCTTGGTCAGAATGTAGCCCAGCGCGTCGTTGGTCAGGCCAAACAGAAAATTGTGTTGCCCCTTCATTTTGCGTTTGAGGTAGTAGCCGATGTTCGGCAGAGCCTCACCGGGGATGGTGAGAATCTGCGCGTCGCCGACATGCACCAAATTGACACGGGTGGTGATCGTTTTTGCATCCGGCTTGGCCAGTTTCAGCGGCGACATTTTCAAGAGGGCCAACAGCATCGGCGAGTCGACTGGGAGCGTCACATCCCGCCAAGCGCAATGAATTATAGGGTTTTTTTGCTCGACCGAGGCATGGAGAATCCGTAGCGCCTCATCGGCGAGCAGGTTACCGATACGACGGCACTCTTCCCAAGTTTGCACGTCTTTGCCGTCCGGCCCACGAACGTCAGCGGTGACCATCCCTCCCTGGGCGCCGTTCATGAAAATACCGGTGCCGCCGCCGCTCGACGCGATTCGATCATACAGAGGCCCGACCATGTCCGGACTGAGGACGCCCTGGCTCGAGCCAAGCACCTCGGGGTGGATGGCATAGTTGACCAGCGTGGCGAACGGCTTGCCGTCGCGACCGACCGCCTGCATCACATTGCAACGCGGGTCGTACAGTTGCGGCGCGTAATAGTTGTAAGCAATCTTACCGATGGCCTTGCCGGTGGCGATCCGTAGCGACGCGGGTTGCAGCCCGGCGACCGCCTCGTTGATCGCCTCAGCGGCTTTGTTGCAAACGAAGTTGAGATACTCGAGATCTGCGTCGGTGCCCCCCCTGCCGTTGGGGAAGCCGTAGCAGTCGGGCGCACTGTGCGTGTGCGTCGCGCCGATCAAAATATGCGCGGCCGGAATAGCCTTGACCTGCCGCCGCACGCGGTCACCCAGCGCAGCGGGGAAGCCAAGAAAGTCCGCGCTGACAAACGCCACCCGTGTGTCGCCGTTCTCAAGCACCATCGCCCGCACCGTGAGGTCGCCGTATTTTTTGGTGACCGGATTGGACGGGCCAACACCACCGGACACCGGCAACAACGGCTCCGGAGTAACCACCCGCACCGCTATACCGGCGCGAAAATCCGCGTGCGCGATCGTGGCGTAACCAAGCGCGACGGCGAAAAGAACAATGAATCTGATCGTTTTCATAACTGGAAAAGTTCCGTGAGAAACGTGACGCCGAGGAGGCAGGAATGCCACCAAGAAAATTCATCAATGCCCAGCAAGATGCCGCACCCGGCCGGCTCGGGAAGCCAGCCCCACCCGCCACCCTCGTATTCCATTGAAAGAGCGGCCATCAGACGCCAGATTGGTCAGACGCCAAATGGCCACATCTCACGAACAGTACCTGCGAAAATCGGCTGGCCCACGGTTGATCAAGGCCAAGCCGCACCCCGGCCTGCGGATGATCGTCGTCATACCCTGCCATGACGAGCCGGATCTTGTTGGTGCATTGGAGCGCTTGGCCACCTGCGAGCCACCGCTTAGCCAGTCGGAGGTGATCGTTGTCATCAACGGCTCCGAAAAAGATTCGCCCGCGGTGGCCCGTCAAAATCAGGACACCCTCGACCAAGCCATCGACTGGCTGAGCGAGTGCGGCAACGCTTGGCTGCCTATCCACTTGTTGCAATTACTCGATCTGCCCCCGAGGCACGCCGGCGTTGGCCAGGCGCGCAAGATCGGGATGGACGAGGCACTGCGGCGGTTTGCCGACATTGGCCAGGCGGAGGACGGTTTGCTCGTCTGCTACGATGCCGACTGCCGTTGTTCGGCCAATTACTTTACCGGCATCGAGTCGCACTTCACCATGCGGCCGGATGCGCCCGGGACCAGTATCCACTTCGAGCATCCGCTTGACGCCGGCGAATGGGCCGCGCTTGGCTTCGGCTACACACCGCCCAGCCAGACGGTATTCGACGGAATCGCCGCCTACGAACTGCACCTTCGCTATCACGTGCTGGCGCAGAAGTTCATCGGTTTCCCGTATGCCTTTCACACCATCGGCTCCGCAATGGCTGTGCGTGCCTGGGCCTACGTGAAACAAGGTGGGATGAACCGTCGGCAAGCCGGTGAGGATTTTTATTTCCTGCAAAAAATCAGTTGGCTTGGCCAAGTGACGGAGCTGACCGGCGTCACTGTTTATCCCTCGCCACGTCTATCCGATCGCGTGCCATTCGGCACCGGCAAAGCAATCGGCGACTACGTGGCCAAAGGCAGGTTAGCGACCTATCCGCTGCAAGCTTATCGCGAGGCGCTGTGGCTGATTGGCCAAGTGGAGGCGCTGTGGGAAACCGGCCGGCCAAGCGATGCTCCGCCCGAAGCGATGGCCCGGTTTTTGGGGAAGCCGTTTATCGGTTCGATCATGCCTGAAATCCGAGCCAACTCGGGCGATTTGGGCGCGTTTCGTAAGCGGTTTTTCCGCTGGTTCAACGCCTTTCGGTTGATGAAATTCCTGAACTTTGCGCGGGATGAAATCTACAGCCCGACGGAGGCAGAATATTCTGCAACCAAGCTGCTTGAGTGGATGAAAATGCCGCTCCCTAGTTCAGGCAACGCAGTGGATTTACTGCGAAAATTTCGTCGACTGAAGAATAAAAACTAGCGCCGGCCTTTGATAAAAGTCGCCCGTTCCTGTAGCCAGAGGATATCCTTATTGCGTATATTTCCTTGGTTGTGATCACCCCAGTGACCTTCATCGGTCCTTGCCAGCAATTGTTTGGTTCTGGGATCGATCCACTTATGAACCCTTGCACCGCCGTCCATATATCCCAACGCCGCACTATCGTTATGATAGCCAGCCGGCACATGGTAAAAAGAGTTATTCATGTTATGACCAAAAAAAGGTCGGCAGAGGCTCACCGGATGCACCTCGATAAAGGTGAATAATTCTGAAGGTCCCTTTGCAGAATCGGACATCTTGAGGTAACTCTGGTAACGCCTGTCAGGCTGGTTCCGATAGGCCGGTTCGCCTGCGCCTCGGATATTCGTGTCCCAGCCGACAAAGCTGTTGAGTGCATAGCTGCGCAGGCGTGGCTTTGGGGTCATCCTCTTTGAAATAGGGTCTCTCACGATGACGGTGCTTTTGTCGGACGGACAGCGGTAAATGCCCGTGGACTTAATGTACTGGCCGAACAGCGAAAGCCTCTTATCGATCAGCATCTCAGGTTTCCCGGCATCCTCCGGCCGGCCGGAAAAAACACCACCCACCCAGGTCAAGCGTAAGTTTCCGTTGCCATTATGCACAACTTTGTCCTCATGGTCGTCCGCGTATAGTTGCATCACGATGCCAAGCTGCTTAAAGTTATTCAGGCAAATGCTCTGGTGCGCCTGGCTTTTGGCCTTGGCCAACGCCGGCAGCAGCAAACTCGCCAGGATCGCGATGATAGCAATCACCACCAGCAACTCGATCAACGTAAAACCTCTCGTTCTGTTTATCTTCATTCTAATATCCTGTCTTGGTTACTTTTTCTCAGGCAAAAAACACCCAGTCTTGTTAAAAGTCAGCTACATATAACTGTCTCACATCCGATGAATCTCCTTCGAATCCATCGGCGCCACACTCATTGTCCGGCGTTAGTAACCGGCCCAGACCAGACCAAACAGTACAAGCAAAACACGCCGGTTAAAAGGCGTAATATTAATGTCGCAGGGCTATAAATTACACCTCGATACTCCAATTGCAACCCGAAAAAAGTAGCAAAGTGCCGTTAATCCACTCCGCAACGCTGCCGCACTTGGTCAAGGGCCCATTGGGCGTGCTCGGCTATCAAAGGTTCGGGGTCGGCGGCAGCTCGCTCGAGCGGCGGAATCGCCAAGGCGTCGCCGACGTTGCCCAGCGCCACACAGACGTTTCGCAACACGCCGCGGCGCTTGGTTCGCTGCATCGGTGTGCTACGAAATCTAGCCCGGAAACCGTCGTCGTCCAGCGCTAGCAACCCGACCAGATCCGCTTGGTCAAGGTCGTCACGCCGGTGTGGCGCCATCAACCGGCCCTCGCCAGCGAAGCGGTTCCACGGACAGGCGTCTAAGCAGTCGTCACAACCGTAAATACGGTTGCCGATCGCAGGGCGAAACTCTTCCGGGATTGAACCCTTCAGCTCGATGGTCAGGTAGGAAATGCAGCGGCGCGCGTCGAGTTGGAACGGCGCGGTGATTGCTCCGGTTGGGCAGGCGTCGATGCAGCTCGTGCATTTGCCGCAGTGGTTGCGCTCCGGCTCGTCCGGCTCTAGCACAGCGGTGGTGAGGATTTCGGAAATGAAAAACCAGTTGCCGAGCCGTCGGCTGATGAGGTTAGTGTGTTTGCCGATGAATCCAAGCCCAGCGCGTTGGCCAAGATCGCGCTCGAGGATCGGCCCGGTATCCACGTACCAAAGCGAGCGGGCATCATCGCCAACGAGCGACTGGACGCGCTCGGTTAGTTCCCCAAGCGCCTGGGCAAGTGCGTCGTGATAATCCGCGTATCGAGCATACCGGGCGATGACGCCTTGGCTTGGCTTGGCCTGTTCGTCATCGCCACTGTCGTAACTCGCCGCCAGCGTGATGACTGACCGAGCGCCGTCGAGGACGAGTCGCGGGTCAATGCGCCTCGAAGCGTTGCGCTCGAGCCAGCCCATCGTGCCGTGACGTTGGCCCTGGAGCCATTTCAAGAATTGTCCCGCGCTCTCCGGCGGGGAGGCAGTGGTGAAGCGGCAGTCGTCGAAGCCCAGCTCGAGTGCGTGCTGCCGGATGGCCTCCTTCATATCTCCTTGCGCGTCACTTGGAGAAATTGGCTGAAGATCAGGTTGGCGACGTCCCTTGCGGAACGGTACTCGGTGTTGATAAGCATGTCGGAGCGGCTATACGCCGGTTTGCGTTCCTCGAGCAGGTCAATAATGCGCTGTTTCGGGTTTTCGGTGTTGAGTAGCGGCCGGTGCGACTGCCCCTTGACTCGACGCCAGATCGATTGCGGCGAAGCCCACAGACAGAACACCATCGCGTATTTCTTCATGGTGTCCATATTTTCGGCATCCACCAAAAGGCCGCCGCCGGTGGAGATGATGGTGTTCTCGCGCTCAGCCAGCCGCACGACCACCTCGCGCTCGTACCGACGGAAGGTTTCCTCCCCATGCTCCTCAAAAATCCGCGGGATGGACTTTCCTACGTGCTCCTCGATGAACTGGTCAGTATCGAGAAACTCATAGCCGGCAACCTTGGCGACTATCCTACCCACGGCAGTTTTGCCGCAGCCCATGAAGCCGGTCAGGGTGATGTTGCGAATCTGTCGATTGGCATCCATGCCGGTGAACATAAAGCAAACCATGCCTCGACTCGCGTCTTTTCATCAAATTGCTGCTACTAATACTCGACCGCTTAGCCAAGCGGGCTTACGCTTGTCACGTGTTTAGGCCGTGCATTGACCTCCATGAGGGCAGGGTGAAACAGATCGTGGGGAGCTCCATCAACGATGCTCAGCCGGACGCCCTGCGCACCAATTTTGTCTCTGAAAAACCGCCCTCTTGGTATGCAGAACTGTACTGTCGCGACAACCTGCGCGGCGGCCACGTGATCAAGCTGGGCCAAGGCAATGACGATGCTGCCCGCGAGGTACTCGCCGCCTGGCCGGGAGGCCTTCAAATCGGCGGTGGCGTCACGGCGAATAATGCCGCTGAGTGGATCGACGCCGGGGCGTCGCATGTCATCGTCACCTCGTGGCTGTTTCGTGATGGTAATCTTAACGAGGCCCGGCTAAAGCAACTTGGCCAAACGGTTGGTCAAGAGCGGCTCGTGCTAGACTTGAGTTGCCGGCGACGCGGCAACGATTACTTCGTCGTGACCGATCGCTGGCAAACCTTCACCCAACTCCGAGTCGATGCCGACACCCTCAGCCAACTCGCCAAACATTGTGACGAATTCCTCATTCATGGAGTCGACGTCGAGGGGCTTGGCCAAGGCATCGACGAAACGCTGGTTCGGTTGATCGCGGGGCACTTGCCTATTCCGGCAACGTACGCCGGCGGCGCACGGTCGATGGACGATCTGCGGCGGGTGACGGAGCTTGGCCAAGGACGAGTGCACCTCACCATCGGATCGGCACTCGACATCTTTGGCGGCGATGGAGCCCGCTACGAAGACGCGGTCACTTTCAACCGGAAACAGACAGACAGTTAAATGAGAAACCCCGCTGGCTAGCGGGGTTTCAGTTTAAATTTTTCGCGCGCAATTATCTCACGCTAAATTTGTGAATGGTGGTTTGCGTGTATTTTTGCTTCTGACGCAACACGGTGTTCGGAAACTGCGGATGATTAATGGAATCCGGGAAGTGTTGCGCCTCCAAGCAAAGTGCGTTGCGGAACTCGTACTTTTGCCCTCCTTTACCCACCTCGGTGCCATCGAGGAAATTACCAGTGTATAACTGAATACCGGGCTCGGTGGTGAAAATCTCAAGCACGCGACCCGAGGTCGATTCCTCAACTCTCGCCGCCAAACTCAACTTACCGGACTCTTTCTTATTGAGGCAATAGTTGTGATCGTAACCGCCTGGTTCGCCTGTGATTTTGTCGATACGCGCACCGATGGCAGTCGGCTTGATGAAGCTCATCACGTCGTCGACCTTCAGGATTTCCCCGGTTGGAATACCAGTCGCATCCACCGGCGTGTAATGATCAGCGTTTATTTGGAGTACGTGATCTAGGATCGTACCCTTGCCGGCGAGGTTCCAATAGGCGTGGTTGGTGAGGTTTACCGGGGTCGCCTTGTCGGTTGTGGCTAGATATTCGATTTGCAGTTCGTCATCGTCAGTAAGCGTGTAGGTAACCTTCATCTTCAGCCTACCGGGGTAACCTTCCTCGCCGTCCGGACTCGTGTAACTGAAGGCAACCGCCGGGCCGGCCTTGCTCCTGCTCACGCGGGCGGACCAAACTTTTTTGTCGATTCCCTCGGTACCGCCATGCAGATGATTGGGATCGTTGTTGAGGGCCAAGGTGTATTCCTTCCCGTCGAGAATGAACTTGCCTTTGGCGATGCGGTTGGCTACTCGACCGGTTGTCACGCCAAAGTAAGGATGACCGTCGAGGTAGTTCTCAAGGTTATCGTGACCCAGCACGACGTCGCCCAATAAGCCGTCTTTGTCCGGCACATGCATCTCGGTAAGCATCGCCCCGTAGGTAATAATTCTGGCTTTAAGGCCGTTTTTGTTGACCAACGTGTAGGCTTCGACTGCTTTGCCATCCTTGGTTTTTCCGAATGCTTCTTTTTTCACAGAACCCTTGTTTCTTTTCTTCGCAGCGATTGCCGAAGGTTCGGTCGCCGCACCGGCGAGGAGAAATCCTGCCGCCACGCATGCCATTGTTTTTTTCATATTATATATGTGTTAATCCGCCAAGCGCAGCCTGGTGTGTAACAAATCAATTTTTATGGAGCGGCCAGACTGGTGTCAATGCCATTCACAGTTAGGCTCGATGAAATAGACCAAGGGTCTGGCGAGGCGTGACAAAAAAACGGGAGCCGGCAAGGCTCCCGTTTGGCAAAGCTTTTTCGTGACTGGGCTAAGTCAGCGTGATTTGGTTACCGACCTTGAGGGTGACGATGGCTTTTTTCCAGCGCGCTGTTCGACCCTCGTGACGGGTGCGCTTGCGGCGCAAGCGACCAGTTACGTTCATGGTATTCA
Source organism: Verrucomicrobia bacterium UBA673 (assembly GCA_002299785.1). GTDB lineage: Bacteria > Verrucomicrobiota > Verrucomicrobiia > Limisphaerales > UBA1096 > UBA1096. The sequence continues at coordinate 17,072 of DBNL01000166.1, read as the reverse complement.
CACGATCAACCTTGACCGACCATAAAGTTTGTACGGCATCACGAATGTCATCCTTGGTGGCGCGAGGGTCGGCAACGAGGTGAATCTGTTGTCGGGTCTTCTTGCCCAGTCGCTCGGCAGTTGCGTCGTTTCGTTCCTGAACGGCCATAACTTTCTCGGTCAGGCGCACGGTCTTGATTACATCAAAGGGGCTCATGCTAGGTTAATTGTTGAGGCGTTCTTCAAATTTCTCATAGCCGGCAGTGGTAAAAACCAAGACGTCGGGCCAGAGAATCTCGTAGGTGGTCAGCGTGTCGCTTGTGGTGGAGCGAACGCGCTCGATATTGCGTGCGGACAAGGCGATATTGTTGTCAACCTCACCGGTGACCAGCACGGCGCTCTTGAACTTGGTAGTAGCCGGTTTCCTAGGATCGATGCCCAGCGCATTGAGAGTCTTGGCCAGTTCTTTAGTGGTCGGCTTGTCGAACTTCAACCCGTCTAGTATTATGACCTGACCGTCCTTAACACGCTCGGTGAACGCCTTGCGCACAGCGAGGTCGCGAACCTTCTTGTTGAGTTTCTTGATATAAACTCGGGGCTTTGGGCCGTGCGCCACGCCGCCGCCACGCCAGATGGGATTGCGCTTGTAACCTACGCGGGCGCGGCCAGTGCCTTTTTGGCGCCACGGTTTTGCTCCGGTGCCGGCGACCTCAGCAACCGTCTTGGTGCAAGCGTTACCGGAGCGCTGTGCGGCATTGTAGGCTACGACCGCCTCATGTACGGCCTGGTTACCCTTGTCATCATCGACGGGTGTGAACGTGGCTTCCTGCTCGCCCTTGTCCACGCCGTTGGTGTCCTTGATTGCTACTTTCATTTTTTAAATCCTCAGTTGCCTCTTACTTGGTTTTCTTCGGCTTTTTCTTGGACTCGCGAATGACGACATAATCCCCATTGGCGCCTGGGATGGCTCCCTTGACAAGTAGCAGATTGTCGTCGGACTGCACCTGAATGATTTCGAGGTTTTGAACCGTGCGGCTCGCCTGCCCCATGTGGCCGGGCATTTGCTTACCCTTGATGACGTGACCAGGTGTTGAACCTGCGCCGATCGAACCGGGTCGCCGCCGCCATCCGCCGGAACCGTGCGAACCGCGACCGCCGCCGAAATTCCATCGCTTGACCACGCCCTGAAAACCACGGCCCTTGGTCTTGCCGATCACATCGACATAATCACCAGCCTCGAACACGTCGGCACCGATCGAGTCGCCGGGCTTGACGTCGAGAGAGAAGTCACGAAATTCCTTGATGCGCCGAATCGGTGTAATGGCACGAGCGTCCCAAGCCTTACGGTTGGCCAAGCGAGCCTTGCCCTTGACGGTTCGGGAGGGCGAACGCGGCGCGTAGTTTTCCTCGCCGTTATGCGCCTTAAGATGGCCGCGCTTAGGCAAGCTCAACCGGTGTTCCTTTTGCCCGTCGAAGCCAAGCTGAACGGACTCATAGCCATCCCTGTCAGTGGTCTTGCATTGCAACACCTGGTTGGGCCCAGCCTGCACGATGGTGACGCTCACGGATCTGCCGTCCTCGGTGTAAACCCGTGTTTGGCCCAATTTTTTTCCTAACAATCCAACCATGGTTGCTTAAATTTTGATGGTGATGTCGACGCCTGCGGGCAGGTTCAACTTTTTCAATTCGTCCACTGTCTTGGCGGTCGGTTCCATAATATCAATCAACCGCTTGTGCGTCCGCTGCTCAAACGTTTCCTGCGCTTTCTTGTCGACGTGAGGGGAGCGACCCACGGTAAAACGTTCGATACGGGTGGGCAACGGGATCGGGCCGGCGACCAGCGCGCCGGTGCGCTTGACCGTCTCGACAATATCCCCAGCCGACTGGTCGATCACCCTGTGATCGTATGCCTTGAGGCGAATTCTTATGCGGTTTTTTGGCATGACTATATTCTTTAAGTGCGTGCAGGTTTCTTGGTGCTCCCGCTGACGATTTCCTCAGCGATGCTGTTCGGCACTTGTTCAAAACTAAATGGTTCCATCGAGTAGGAGGCGCGACCCCGGGACAGTGAGCGAACAGCCGTCGCGTAACCAAACATCTCGGCCAGCGGCACTTCACACGTCACGGTGCAGAGTTGTTTGTCGTCGGTCTCCATGCCGAGAATCTTTCCGCGGCGCCGGTTCAGATCACCCATCACGTCGCCCTGATATTCATCAGGCGTGATCACCTCCACTTTCATGACCGGCTCGAGCAGAATAAGATTAGCTTTTTTGCAGGCTTCCTTGAAGGCAAAGATGCCGGCCATCTTGAACGCCAACTCATTCGAGTCGACCTCGTGGAATGAGCCATCAACCACCTCAACCCTGACATCGACCATCGGGTAACCAGCCAACACGCCGCTGGCGATGGCTTCGCGAATGCCAGCATCCACCGCGGAGTGGTACTCCTTGGGAATGACACCGCCGACGATCTTGTTCTCAACCTCGATGCCCGTGCCGCGTTTGGTGGGCGCGATATTGATAATGGCGTGGCCATATTGGCCTCGACCTCCGGATTGGCGGATGAACTTGCCCTCGCCCTCAGCGGCAAGAGTGATGGCTTCGCGGTAGGAAATCTGTGGGGCACCGACGGTAGCCTCAACTTTAAACTCACGTAGAAGGCGGTCACGAATAATGTCCAGGTGCAGTTCACCCATGCCAGCGATGATCAACTGCGCAGTTTCGTCATCGGTGAATACGCGGAATGTTGGGTCCTCTTCGGATAAACGCTGCAACGCCTCGGACATTTTGTCGCGATCAGCGTTTGAATTAGGCTCGACGGCCATCGAGATGACCGGCTCGGGGAAGGTCGGAGGCTCAAGCATCACATCCAGTTCCTTGTCACATAAGGTGTCGCCGGTGGTGACGTTACGGAGTCCCACGATGGCGGCGATGTCCCCGGAGTACACAGCATTCACATCGGTGCGCTTGTCAGCCTGCAACATAATCAGGCGACTGACGCGGTCGCGCTTTCGCGTGCGCGGATTGTAAATAGTATCTCCCTTCTTGAGTTGCCCTGAATAAACGCGGATGAAAACGAGCTTACCAACGAATGGGTCGGTCCAAAGTTTGAATGCCAACGAACAAAATGGGCCTTTGTCATCCGGCTCAACGGTGACCTCCGTGGTTTGGTCGTCCGCCTCGACCGCTGTGGCGGCGGAAACCTCAATCGGCGATGGCAGGTAGTCCACAACGGCATCCATTAGCGGTTGCACTCCCTTATTTTTGAAAGCTGACCCACCGAGGACGGGCACCATTTTCAAGTTGCAGGTTAACCGCCGAATAGCTTTCTTTAGTATCTCCGGGGTTATCTCTTTTTCCTCGAGTACCATTTCGGCCACCTCATCGTCGAGGTTTGATACGGCGTCAACAAGCTGTTCCAAAGCCATCTCGGCTTCTCCCTTAAGGTCAGCGGGGATATCTGTGATGTCATACTTGACACCTGTTTCATCGGCGAGATCGTAAACAATAGCTCTTTGACTCACGACATCGATCACGCCGCTGAGTTTATCTTCAGCACCAATCGGAATGCCTACCGGGTGAGCCTCGGCACCGAACTTGGTGCGCAGATCGTTGACAGCCTTACTAAAGTTGGCGCCGGTGCGATCCATCTTGTTGATGAAGGCAATCCGGGGAACGTTGTATTTACTGGCCTGCCGCCAGACAGTTTCGGACTGGGGCTGCACGCCGGCCACACCGCAAAAAACAGCCACGGCACCGTCGAGAACACGCATGGATCTCTCCACCTCTGCGGTGAAGTCCACGTGGCCGGGGGTGTCGATGATATTGATACGATTGTCGATTTCCGCAAAAAGCTTGGTCAAACCATCCTCCTTTTGCTTCCAAAAACAGGTTGTCGCAGCCGAGGTGATGGTGATGCCTCGTTCGCGTTCCTGCTCCATCCAGTCCGTGACAGTGTTTCCGTCGTGAACCTCGCCGATCTTGTGCATGAAACCGGTGTAGAAGAGAATTCGTTCAGTGGTTGTGGTCTTGCCTGCATCAATATGGGCAGCGATACCAATGTTGCGAGTCCGCTCAAGCGTATACTCACGATCAGGCGAATTGATGTTATCTTTCTGTTCCAATGTGGCAGTCATTTATTCTTGTCGCTAAAAAACCAGCAAAACCATTCAAAAACCAAAGCTATGTCAGAGATCGTCTCATCCTCGTATAAAACGTTGGATGTGGGCAACCTGGCCAGGCGCTTGGCCAAGCGAACTCTTCTTACCTACCAGCGGAAGTGCGAAAAGGCCTTATTAGCCTGTGCCATTTTGTGCATCTCGTCTCTTTTGCGGATGCAACTACCCTGACCTTCACTGGCGTCCCTGATTTCAGTGGCCAAAGCATCCTTCATGGGCACTCCCTTGCGTCCCTGCGAAAAACTCACCAACCATCGCAACGCCAATGCCGTCTGCCGGCTTGTGGTGATCTCTAGTGGAATCTGGTAGGTTGCCCCACCGACACGCCGCGACTTAACCTCGAGTCGTGGCCTAGCATTGCTCACGGCTCTCTCTAAAATTTCCAACGGATCGCTTCCCTGCTTTTCTGCGGCTAACTTGTCGAACGCTCCATAGATAATTTTTTCCGCCACACTTTTCTTGCCCTGACGCATGGTTAAATTAACCAACAAGGTGACGGTCTTGCTCCCATACCGGGAGTCCGGTGTTACTTCGCGCTTTTCTGCTCTTCGACGGCGTGCCATGTCTTGTAAAAATCTCTTTCCTTACGACTACTTTTTCTTTCCTGCCTTCGGGCGCTTGACTCCGTACTTTGAGCGACTGCGCCGGCGCTTCTCCACTCCGGTGGCATCCAAGGCACCACGAACGATGTGGTAACGAACACCGGGAAGATCCTTCACCCTTCCACCCCTAATCAGCACAATGGAATGCTCCTGCAACGTATGTCCCTCATCAGGGATATACGCAATGACCTCGTATCCATTGGTCAGACGCACCTTAGCGACCTTCCTCATGGCGGAATTAGGCTTCTTCGGAGTCCGAGTGTACACTTGCAGACAAACTCCCCGTTTAAACGGACAGTTCTCCAACGCCGGGGATGCTGTTTTGGCTTTTACCTTTACCCGGCCTTTTCGTACCAATTGGTTGATTGTCGGCATTAAAAAATATTAAAAATTAAGTATTTTAAGTGCTAATCCCGCTCGAGGGGGCGCGGAGAGTAGCAAAAACTAGTTCCGATGCAACAGGTATTTTGAACATTTCCCCGACTATTTTGTCTTCCCGGCCTCATCCTAGGAGAGGATTGTCGAAAAGGGGCTTTTCCTGCTCTTCTTCCTCACTCGGAACATCGGCGATCTCCTCGGTCATGGGCTTCAACCTTACGTTCCGGTGCAGATCAGAGCCGGTTCCCGCCGGAACGATGTGCCCCATGATGACGTTTTCCTTAAAGCCACGAAGAGTGTCGACTTTGCCAAGCGTAGCGGCATCTGTCAGCACACGGGTGGTATCCTGAAAAGAGGCGGCGCTTAGGAAACTCTCTGTCTCCAGTGATGCCTTGGTGATACCAAGCAACACGGGCTGACCCTCGGCTGCTTGGCCTCCCATTTTTTCAATTTTCTCGTTTTCCTCCTCGAAGGTAAGTTTCTCAACTTGCTCCCCCCAAAGGAAAGTGGTGTCTCCCGGTTCAGTGATGCGGATTTTTCGCATCATCTGCCGTGAGATTGTCTCAATGTGTTTGTCGTTGATTGTTACGCCTTGTAGTCGGTATACCTCCTGCACTTCGTTTACCAAATGATCCTGAAGTGCTTGCGGGCCGCAAACCTCAAGAATCTCGTGTGGATTGACAGGGCCCTCGGTCAACTGCTGGCCTTTCTTCAGCAAGTCCCCCTTGAATACGATGACATGTTTACCGATCGGGATCAGATGCTCCTCCTCCTCGCCGGACTCCACGTCGCGAATGATAATCGAGCGTTTGCCTCGTACCGTCGAACCAAAGTCCACAACACCATCGATCTTGGAAATCTCTGAGCCGTCCTTCGGTATCCGAGCCTCAAATAACTCTGCGACACGCGGCAGACCTCCAGTGATATCCTTTGTCTTGGCCGCCTGCCGGGGCGTCTTGGCGATCAGGCTTCCGGCGACAATGGCGTCTCCCTCTTCAACAACAATGTGAGCCCCTGAAGGAATCGGATAATTGGCGATGGCCTCACCCTTAGCGTTCTCGACGATCACCTGGGGATGCAAATCCTCTTTGTAATCGATGACAACTAGAGATTTTTGGCCAGTGGCCTCGTCGTCCTCATGCTTCATCGTCACTCCGTCGATAATGTCGTGAAACTTAATCTTACCCGGTTTCTCGGTGATAATTGGAATGTTGTAGGGATCCCACTGGACAAACACCTGTCCCTTCTTGACCTTCTCTCCATCGGAAACAGCGATTACTGAACCGATGATCACGGTATACGTCTCCAGTTCAAGGCCGCTTTTCTCATCCAAAATATGAACGATTCCGTTCTTGTTGAGGACAATATTGTTCCCGTCTTCCAACTCCACACACCTGATATCCTGAAACTTCAGGACGCCCTCGTTACGTGCCTCGATTTGGGGCTGCTTAAAAACTGCCGAGGCAGTTCCACCGATATGGAAGGTACGCATGGTCAACTGAGTACCTGGCTCACCAATGGACTGGGCGGCAATAATGCCCACGGCCTCGCCCATTTCAGCCATGACTCCGCTGGCAAGGTTTATGCCGTAGCATTTCTGGCAAACACCGCGCTTGGCTTCACACGTCAGCACAGAGCGAATTTTGACTCGTTCGACGCCTGCATCGTCAATTGTACTGGCGTGTGCCTCGTCAATAACTTGACCGGCCTCGCAAAGGTATTCGTCCGGGTTCACCGGATTGATGATGTCCTCAGCGGCTACCCGGCCAACCAAACGATCCTTGAGTTGGACTACCTCGTCCTCGCCCTCATAGATAGCCAATCGCCAAATACCGTTGGTGGTTCCGCAGTCCAACTCCCTTATGACAATGTCCTGAGACACATCCACCAGTTTCCGTGTTAGGTATCCGGAGTCGGCAGTCTTGAGCGCGGTGTCGGCCAAGCCTTTTCTCGCGCCGTGCGTCGAGATGAAGTAGTCCAATACGGTCAACCCCTCGCGGAAATTGGCCAAGATTGGTTTTTCAATAATATCCCCCGACGGCTTGGCCATAAGGCCACGCAAGCCGGACAACTGGCGAACCTGTTGACGGTTGCCGCGTGCACCTGAGTCAACCATCAACCAAATCGGATTGAACTCATCGCTGCCATTGTTGTCATCCAGCACCTGCAGCATCACGTCAGCAATCTGGTCGGTGCAATGGGTCCAGATATCGATGATCTTATTATAACGCTCGCCGGGTGTGATGACACCCCGGCGGTATTGCTTGTCCACATCGACAATTTGCTTCTCGGCCTTCGATATCTCCTTGGCTTTTTCCTTGGGAATGATCATGTCGTGCATTCCCATGGAAAGGCCGGACTTGGTTGCCGACGCAAAACCAAGCTGCTTAAGATCATCAAGCACGCGAACCGTTTCTTCCTGACCGCAATGCCGATAGCAATTCCAAATGATGTCCCCAAGGGCACCTTTGTTCACGATTATATTTGGAAACCCAATCTTGTCCGGCCAAATTTCGCTGAAAACAACCCGGCCAACAGTAGTCTCAATGATCTTTTTTTCCTTCTCCCCGTATGCGGAGTCCTCCCCAAAGTCGGGGTTGGCCAAGCGGATCACGTCGTGAATCTTCATCTCACCATCATCATACGCGAACAAAACCTCCTGCTTCGATCCAAACAAGCGCAAAACTTTTTGTTTTTTGCGAACCACCCCGCGTGGCTTGGCTGTGAAGTAATAACAGCCCAAGGCGATATCCTGGGACGGAGTAATGATCGGCTTTCCGCTTGAAGGCGAAAAGATGTTGTTGGTCGCCATCATCAGGTGGCGCGCCTCCAACTGGGCCTCGACAGACAGCGGCACATGCACCGCCATTTGATCGCCATCAAAGTCCGCATTGTAGGCGCTACAGGTCAGCGGATGAAGACGAATAGCCTCACCCTCGATCAATGTTGGCTCGAACGCCTGAATTGAAAGACGGTGAAGGGTCGGCGCGCGGTTCAACAAGATGGGGTGCTCCCTAGTCACCTCTTCGAGCACGTCCCAAACCTCGGGAGTCTGGCGCTCGATCAATTTCTTGGCGGAACGAACGGTGTGCACGTAGCCCAGATCCTTGAGCCGCCGGATGATAAATGGCTCGAACAATACCAGCGCCATTTTCTTGGGGAGACCACACTGGTGAAGTTTCAGTTCCGGGCCGATAACGATCACCGAGCGGCCGGAGTAGTCCACACGTTTGCCGAGCAGATTTTGACGGAAACGCCCGCTCTTGCCCTTCAGCATGTCGCTCAACGACTTGAGTGCACGGTTGCCGGCACCTGTCACGGGGCGACCATGTCGACCGTTGTCATACAGGGCATCGACCGCTTCCTGCAACATCCGTTTCTCGTTCCGGATGATGACCTCCGGGGTCTTGAGTGCCAAAAGGTTCTTCAACCGGTTGTTACGGTTGATGACACGGCGGTAGAGATCGTTCAGGTCGGAAGTGGCAAAACGGCCACCCTCAAGCGGAACCAAGGGGCGCAGATCCGGCGGAATTACCGGCAGCACCGTCAGCACCATCCACTCGGGCCGACTCTTGGACTTGAGAAAGCCCTGGTAAATCTTGATTCGCTTGGCCAGTTTCTTCCGAATCTGCTTGCTCCGCGTCTGGGTCATGGCGAACTGCAGGCTTTCAATACTCTCATCGAGGTCGATGGCGGCCATGGCTTCGTAAACCCCCTCGGCACCAATCTTGGCCACAAACGCTTCCGGCCCGTAGGTTTCCTTGGCATCGCGATACTCCATTTCCGTAAGGAGCTGGTTTTTTTCCAACGGCGTTTCGCCGGGATCGATCACGAGATAATCCTCGTAGTAAATAACCCTCTCAAGGTTGCGGGCCGTGACATCCATCACCAACCCGATGCGGGAGGGCATGCACTTGAAAAACCAGATATGGGTCACCGGCACCGACAATTCAATGTGGCCCATGCGCTCGCGTCGGACGCGCGCCTGGGTCACTTCCACGCCGCAGCGGTCGCAGACTACACCGCGATGCTTGATCCGCTTGTACTTGCCGCAGGAACATTCCCAGTCCTTAACCGGACCAAAAATCCGCTCGCAAAAAAGCCCACCCTTCTCTGGCTTGAATGTTCGGTAGTTGATGGTCTCAGGGTTCTTGACTTCACCCTTGGACCACGACCGTATGGAGTCCGGGGAAGCCACGGCGATGGCGACATGATCCACATGGTTTACCTTGTCGAGCCCTAGCAACTCTCGTGAGGATTCTGCTGTATCAATCATCTTTAAATTCCAGTGTTTAAGTTGTCAGGTTTACTCTCCAAGCAACAGGCGTGGTTG
>DBNL01000166.1:0-7213 GCA_002299785.1 Verrucomicrobia bacterium UBA673 | reverse complement strand
GACTGCATTTCCTTGACCAAAACGTTGAACGATTCCGGGACACCGGCCTCCAGCGCGTGATCACCCTTGACCAAGCTCTCATAAATCCGGGTCCTTCCTTGGACGTCGTCGGATTTCACGGTGAGCAACTCCTGCAACATGTAGGCGGCGCCGTAAGCCTCCAGAGCCCATACCTCCATCTCACCGAAACGCTGACCGCCGTACTGCGCCTTGCCCCCAAGCGGCTGCTGGGTAACAAGCGAGTACGGGCCCACCGCGCGGGCATGTATCTTGTCGGCGACCAAATGTCCCAGCTTAAGCATGTAAGTATACCCAACAACCGTATCCTGATCGAGTGGTTCCCCTGTCTGCCCATCAAAAAGGCGTGCTTTCCCGGTTGACGGAAGCCCGGCTTCTTCGAGGTATTCCTTGATCCGATCCTCCTTGATACCGTCAAAAACCGGTGTGGCGATCTTGATCCCGAGTTTCTCTGCCGCCCAGCCAAGGTGGCATTCGAACACCTGCCCAACATTCATTCGGGAAGGCACACCCAGCGGGTTGAGGATGAAGTCCACCGGCGTTCCATCCGCGAGATGAGGCATATCCTCCTCGGGGATGATTTTGGCGACAACGCCCTTGTTGCCGTGGCGACCCGCCATCTTGTCTCCCACTGATAGCTTGCGCTTGGAGGCGATGAAAACCCGAACCGACTTGATCACACCCGAGTCGATCTCATCACCGGCTGCTACGCGAGATGCCTGAGCCTTGTTCTTCTCCTTCAGGTCATCAAATTTTTTGGTGAAGCCACTGATAATTTCCAGGATCTTGTTCTTGATTGGGGACGGGTCAATTGAGATACAGTCATAGACCAGTGAAAGTTTTCGGAGCAGTGTCTTCGTAATTTTTCGGTTTGCGGGGATGATGACATCACCCGTCTCCGTGTTTGTGACATCCAAGGGGATTTTCTCGCCCAGAAGGATGTTGCTTAGATTCTCGGTCAAATGCTCGTGGAGGCTGTTAAGCTCCTTCTTGTACTCATCCTCTAACAACTTGCCCTGTTTCCTGGCTTCGCTCGCGGCAGCCTTGAGTCCCTTGTCGCCTTCCTTTTTAGAGGATATTTTCACACCCATCACTTTGCCTGACACGCCCGATGGCACTTTTAGCGAGGAGTCTTTTACGTCGGCCGCCTTCTCTCCGAAGATGGCCCTAAGCAGGCGCTCTTCCGGAGCCAGCTCGGTCTCGCTCTTGGGTGTGATTTTGCCGACCAGAATATCTCCCGGGCCGACCTCGGCTCCGACTCGGATCACGCCGTCCATGTCGAGATCGCTCAGAGCTTCCTCTCCAAGGTTAGGGATGTCCCGGGTAACTTCCTCCGGGCCAAGCTTGGTGTCGCGGGCGGTCACATCATACTCGCCGATATGTATTGACGTAAAAACGTCATCCTTGACGATCCTCTCACTTATACAGATCGCATCCTCAAAGTTGTAACCGTTCCAAGGCATGTAGGCGACCAGCACATTCTTTCCGATGGCCAGTTCGCCGCCATTTGTGCAAGGCCCATCCGCTATCGAGTCCCCCTTCTTAACCTTGTCCCCAACGGAAAGCAGGGGCTTCTGGTTAATACAGGTACCGGCATTGGACCGGTGATACTTGCGCATGGAATATACCCAGCAGCCCTCATCAGGGCGATGCTTAGTCTTGCGCCGGTTCTCGGGCATTTTGCCCGTCTTGGTGATCACAATTTCGTCCGCGGTTACAGATGCCACCACCCCATCCGCATCAGCCAATACAAGCGCATGGGAATCCCTCGCCACCTTGGTTTCCATACCAGTTGCAACGAACGGCGCCTCGGTAATCAGCAACGGCACCGCTTGGCGCTGCATGTTCGACCCCATCAGGGCCCGGTTCGCATCGTCATGCTCGAGGAACGGAATCAAACTGGCCGCCACGGATACCAACTGCTTGGGCGACACGTCCATGTAATCGACCTTGTCCGGCAGCATGTCGACAAAGTCCGCGCGGAACCTGCAGGCCACCTGCTCTGTTGTGAAGTTACCTCTATCGTCGATGGGCTGGTTGGCCTGGGCAATAAAATATTTCTCCTCAAGATCCCCTGTCAGGTAGTCGACCTTGTTTGTCACCCTGCCCTTAACCACTTTCCGGTAGGGGCTCTCGATAAAGCCAAAGTCGTTCACACGCGCAAAGGTGGCCAAGCTGGCGATCAAACCAATATTGGGCCCTTCAGGTGTCTCCACCGGACAAATGCGGCCATAATGTGAGGGATGAACATCCCTGACCTCGAACCCGGCGCGTTCTCGGGACAGACCTCCCGGGCCAAGCGCAGACAGGCGGCGCTTATGGGTCAATTCCGCAAGCGGGTTGATTTGATCCATAAACTGCGACAGCTGGCTTCGGCCAAAAAAGTCGCGCACAACCGCCGACAAGGCCTTGGGGTTGATTAGCTTAGCCGGCGTCATAGTGTCCAACTCCTGATCGAAGAGCGTCATCCTCTCCTTGACCAAGCGCTCAGTGCGTGCAAGGCCAACACGGCACTGGTTGGCCAAGAGTTCGCCCACGGTGCGGACGCGGCGACTGCCCAAATGATCGATATCATCGATGGTGCCATCCCCCAACTTGAGGCGGAGCAGATACTTTGTCGCCTCAACCAAGTCCTCCTTCATCAAGGTGCGGGAACCGTCGTCCCCCTTGAGGCCAAGTTTCTGGTTCATCTTGTAACGGCCCACCCGTCCCAAGTCATATCGTTTGGGATCGAAGAACAATCGCTTGACCAGTGCGCGTGCGTTGGCCGGAGTGGGCGGATCGCCTGGGCGTAGACGCTTGTAAATCTCCTTAAGAGCTTCCTCCTCATTATGCGCCGGATCCTTGGCCATGCAGCGTATGATCAAACCATCGTCACTTGACACGTCTACGATCTGGATTTTCTTGACGCCCAACTCGCTCACTCGCTTAACCACTGCCTTGGACAATGGCTCGAAAGCGCGGGCCACGACGATCCCCTTCGAAGGCTCCACCAAGTCGCTGATCAGAACCTTGTTTTCAAGGTCATCCATGCCAGCCGCCTTCTTGGTAGCAACCTCCTCGACTTTGTAAAATGTGTTCAGCAGTGAAGCGTCGCTGCTGGTATCGGCCCCCTCCAGAAAATTTATGGCCCGGAGGAAGGTGGTGATCAGAAACTTCCGGCGGCGCTTTTTACGGTCGAGATAGACATACAACATGTCGTTGGTGTCGAACTGAGCCTCAAACCAAGACCCCCTATCCGGGATAACCCGGAATGAATGAAGCATCTTACCATTCGGATGTCGAGTGGCCTCGAAAGCAACACCCGGTGAACGGTGCAACTGGCTCACGATCACCCGCTCAGCGCCGTTAATGACGAAGCTGCCCTGCGGAGTGATGAGAGGAACCTCACCCATAAACACTTTCTCCTCCTTCGTGCCATTTTGATCCTTTAAGCGGAAGAACACGTGCAGCGGTGCCCCATAGGTCTGTCCCTCATCGATGCATTTGAGCCAGTCCATCTTCGGTGCGCCGATCTCATAGTGATTGTACTTGAGCTCGACCTTTTCATCGTAGCTCGTCACCGGAAAAATTTCATTGAACACCGCCTCCAAGCCAACGCTTTCACGCTTCTCTGGGCTAATTTCCGCCTGGAGAAACTCGTGGTACGAGTCCACCTGTATTTCAATCAGGTTGGGTGGAGTTATGATTTCCTTGATATTGCCGAAGTTGAGGCGGCTGTTAACTTTATTTGGCATCGATTATGTCGAGGTTTTGTCGGATCCGGCCGGTCACCGGGAGATTCATGGGCACACCAATTCGGGTAACACGTCCCCCCGTCTTCGGGAAAACGTCTCCACCCTTTAAATACATTGGGTTTCTAAAACTGTTTAAATAAATATTTGTTCTTATACGAAAAGGCATCGACTCGGGGGCGTTGCCGCCCCCGGGCCTAAATGCTGTTACTTGAGTTCGACGGCTGCGCCGGCTTCCTCAAGTTTTGCCTTGGCCGCTTCGGCCTCATCCTTGGACACTCCTTCCAAGATAGGTGTTGGGGCGCCTTCAACCAAACCCTTCGCCTCAGCCAAGCCCAAACCGGTCTTGACCGCACGAACTGCCTTGATGACTGCAATTTTCTTTCCGCCGTCACTTGTCAGCACGACATCAAATTCAGTCTTTTCCTCAGCCGGGCCGGCATCTGCGCTGTCCCCTCCGCCTGCAGCCGCAGCCGCAACCGGGGCAGCAGCACTAACGCCCCATTTCTCTTCCAGTTCCTTGACCAGCTCAGCGGCTTCAAGCACCGTCAAACCGCTCAACTCTTCCACTATTTTTTCTATGTTTGCCATTTTTTTTAGTTTCTTCGCCCCCGGAGCCCCGGGGATTTAAGTACGCAGACCGCGCACCGACGATTTACACTTCTGTTTCTTCCACGGCTTTGCCCGTCGAAAAATTCTAAATTCAATCAGTTACCCTTCTTCACCAAACTTAGCCCGGACGATCCTTGCCAAGCTCGCGCTTGGCTCAACCAGGGTTCGCACCAGTTGCGCGGCTGGTGCCTGCAACGTGCCCAGCAACTTGGCCCGCATCCCGTCCAGCGACGGCAGATCGGCCAGCATCTTGATCTGATCGGCGTCAAGACGGTCATTCTCAAGGAAACCAAAATGCCACTCGGGCTTGTCAAATTCAGCCGTGAAATTCTTCAGGATTTTCGCGGCACCAGTAAGCTCTCCCTCGCCTGTGACTGCTGCCAGTTGGCCCTTCAACTCTTGACCAAGATCTTCAATCCCAGCTTCATTGGCTGCGGCCTTAAAGATGGAGTTCTTGAAAACATGCAACTCAGATCTGGCGTCAGCCAATCGATTGCGCAGCTCTTCGAACTGGGCCACCTTTAATCCCTCGTAGTTTACTACAATGAAGTATGGACTGGCGTTTAATCGCTCAACGTACTCTCTTGTAATCAGCTTTTTATCTTCTCGCATGACTTATTCTTTCGCTTTCGGTTCAAGCTGCCTTCAATATTTCACGAATTTCCAGTGGGATCCCAGGACTCATGGTTGAAGAGAGCACACAGTGTTCGATGTACCGACCCTTGGTCGCTGACGGCTTGGCCTTGATGATGGCATCAATGATAGTCAATGTGTTTTCAACAATCTGTGCCGGCTTAAAGGACGCCTTTCCGGCAAGAACCTGAATGTTAGCCCCCTTGTCGAGCTTGTACTCCACCCGACCAGCCTTGACTTCCTGGACAGCCTTGCCGGTGTCATCCGTCACAGTGCCCAGCTTGGGATTGGGCATCAGTCCGCGAGGGCCAAGGACTCGGCCCAATTTGCGTACCTCCCCCATTGCTTCCGGGGTGGCGATGGCCACGTCAAAACCGGTCCAGCCGCTGGTCACCTTCTCAATGAACTCATCAAATCCGACGAACTCCGCCCCGGCTGCCTTGGCAGCTGCTATCGCCCCAGCCTCCTTGGTGAAAACTAGAACCTTGACCTCCTTGCCGCTGCCGTTTGGCAAACGGACGGTGCCGCGGATCATCTGGTCCGTCTTACGCGGATCAATACTCATCCTGAAAGCGAGTTCGATCGATTCGTCAAACTTGGCTTTGGGGAACTTGCCGACCAAGTCGGCCGCCTCGGCAACGGAATAACGCTTTCCGGGCTCAACCAGTTCCAGTGCTTTCCTGTATCGCTTACTTTGTTTTTTAGGCATTGTTTTTGGCGCGGTACAAATGGGACGCAAGACCCTCCCGCTGTTAGGGGTTAATCCTCGACTTTAAGACCCATTGAACGGGCGGTTCCAGCTATCATACGGGCCGCCATTTCAGAGTCACGGGCGTTCAAATCTTGTTTTTTTGCTTCAACGATCTCGAGTAATTGAGCCTTGGTCACTTTGCCGACCTTTGTCTTGTTTGGCTCACCCGAGCCCGAGGCTATTCCGGCAGCTTTTTTCAACAACACCGCCGCCGGTGGCGACTTGGTGACGAAGCTAAACGACTTGTCCTTATAAACCGTGATCACCACAGGGATGATGAGGCCCGCCTGGTCCTTGGTCGCCGCGTTGTACTGCTTGCAGAACTCCATGATGTTCACGCCCTGCTGGCCAAGCGCGGGGCCAACCGGCGGAGCGGGGTTCGCCTGGCCCGCCGGTATCTGGAGCTTAATGTAGCCTGAAATTTTCTTTGCCATCGTTTTTGTTCCTAAAATTTATCGCTTGGCCAAGCGCCACGCTCAGCCCTTGTCTACCTCCCAATACTCCACATCCACCGGGGTGTCTCTGCCGAAAATATTGACAGTCACCTTGAGTCGTCCCTTGTCCGGGTCGATCTCCTCCACCATGCCGTTGTTCCCCTCAAAGGCACCGTGATTGATCTTCACGGTTTCTCCAACTTCAAACTCCACCTTGGGCCGTTCCAAATCCTCTGAATCCGACATCCTCGTTTGGATATCCTTGATTTCTTCATCCGGGGTCGGTTCAGGTCGATCCCCCCCGACAAACCCAATCGCTCCCGGCGTGTCTTTGATGAAGTTCAACTGTTCAGAGATAGTTCTCTGATCCTCATCCCGAAGTTGCATGTGGATAAACACGTACCCAGGGAAAAGTTTTTTTGTGGATACTTTCTTTTCACCACCACGCACATCCACCACCTTCTCCTTGGCCACAAACACATCATTGATATGCTCGCCCATCTCCTCCACATCAATACGCTTATTGATACTGTCGAGCACTTTTTGCTCCTGTCCCGATAGGGTATGAATGATGAACCACTCGTGTGCCATAACCAATCAAGTTAACCCTTGGCCCCACCGATCTCTTTTAACAAGATATCCTGAATCAGCCAGCCGCCCAAAATCAAATCAGCCAAAAAAGTGAACAAACCCAGTAGCCCCACCGCAACAAGCACCATCCATGTGGAGCCACGAAGTTCATCGCGACTGGGCCAGGAGCACTTTAGTAATTCCTCGCGGGTTTGAAGAAAGAACACCCGGATGCGATCAAGCAAACCGGTTTTTTTGGCGATGGCCAAAGCGGCCAGAAGCACTATTCCCCCGATGATCCAGCTCAAAGGCAGTGGACTGCTCACCGCTAGGCCGGGCACAGGCTGCCCCACAGTCGCGGTTGTCTGAAGTGCATCTAAACTACTGTTCGTTTGGTTCATATTGCGAACTTTATTTCTTTTTCAGCTCTTCCGGAACTTGGCGGAGGGGGAGGGATTCGA
>DBNL01000047.1:8535-18158 GCA_002299785.1 Verrucomicrobia bacterium UBA673 | reverse complement strand
CGGTTTGAAAAAACCCTCACCGAAAGTGGGGGGATCGGGAGAGAGGGAAATATCACGGATGCGAGTTTTGTGGAGGTGCCGTGCCAACACAACAACCGGCGCCAAAGTGCACGACCCACAGGTTTCAAAAGAAATGGAGGATGAAAAATAATGAAGCTGTTTTGGCAGAAGGCAACGGATAACAAAACCGGCCCAACGCAGACCACTCTAACCTCATTCGTCGAAAGCCCCGTGAATGCTCTTTTTGAAGAACAAATCAAAGAATATTCATTGAATGAGGCCTGTGACTGCACCCCCTGAGTCAAGGGCAAAAAAGAAACGAATCTCGGGTTCACCACATGATGAGGGACGGGAGCCTCTGGCCAAGCAAGGGGTAGCGATGTTGTAAATTTTCCATAAGCGCACGAATGCGCTTGATTGGTGCTTGGCTATTGTTACTTTTTCGCAGCCGCAAGCAGGGCTAATCTGTAGCGACAACCGAAAACCAGACCACCCCAAAAACTGACGTGAAAATATTTGCTGGCAGTTCCAACCTACCGCTTGCCGATGCCATCTGCAGCAACATTGGCATCGACCTGGGAAAGATCTCCATCACAGCCTTCCCCGACGGCGAGACTTTTGCCAAGATCGAGGAGAACGTCCGCGGTGAGGATGTGTACGTCGTCCAGTCGACCTGCCCGCCGACAAACCATCATTTGATGGAGTTGTTCATCATAATGGATGCACTCAAGCGGGCCAGCGCTGACCGCATCTCCGCGGTGCTGCCGTATTACGGCTATGCCCGGCAGGATCGGAAGGATCAGCCCCGAGTCCCGATCTCGGCAAAACTCGTGGCCAATCTTCTGGTGGCCGCCGGGGCCAACCGGATTTTAACGATGGATCTGCACGCACAGCAAATTCAGGGGTTTTTCGATATTCCGGTGGATCATTTGTACGCCTCACCAGTGATATTCGCTTATCTCAAGTACGCCAAGCGGGACAATCAAGTTGTTGTTAGTCCTGATGTAGGTGGCCTGAAAATGGCTCACGCCTATTCGGAAATGCTCGGAGCCGATTTGGCGATCGTCGCCAAACGCCGCACGAGCGCCACCGATACAGAGTCCGTCGGCATAATTGGCGAAATTGAAGGTAAAAATGCGCTTTTGGTAGATGATCTCACCGAAACCGCCGGTACGCTAGTCAACGCTGCGGCCATTCTTAAAGAACGCGGAGCGCTTAGTGTCCGAGCCTGTGTATCGCACACAATTCTTAATGATTTGGGTATTGACCGCCTGAAAAACTCTTGTATTGACGAATTGATAACGACTGATACAGTCCCCCGCCCCGAAATCGAGGGGTTGAATATTAACACCCTCTCTGTTGCGGGCTTGCTGGGAGAAGCCATCCAGCGAATACACAACAATTCCTCGGTGAACTCGCTGTTTCAATTTAAGGGAGCACGCACCACCTGAGCACACTCGGGGAGCAAGTTATATAATAAAATGAAAGCAATCTCATTGGAGGCCAATCCGCGTGTGTTAACCAAGACCATTGGCAGCAAAAAACTCCGTAACGCCGGCTCTTTACCTGGTGTCGTCTATGGCAATGGTGAACCGGAAACCGTTGAACTCGAAGCCAAGAATTTTGAAAAGGCAGTAAAGTCCACCGGAGCCAAGAATTTCCTTGTAGAACTGGATATTAAAGGCAAAAAGAGCATGGCCTTGGTTCAGGAAACACAGAAAAACCCCCTAACGAACCATATCATTCACGTCGATTTCAAACGGTTGACCGAGGACAGTGTCGTCACTGCCGAAGTCCCGCTACGGCCTATCGGATCCGCTGTAGGTGTCCAACTGGGAGGCGTCTTGCAGATGCCGATGCACTCGATCACTCTTAACGGCAAACCGGCTGACATGCCCGAATGTGTCGAACCTGACATCAGCCAACTGGCGGTTGGCCAATCGATCCTCTTGGAGGAACTTGTTTTGCCCAAAGGAATCATAGCCATCGGCCAGCCGAAGGCTCATGTGCTCGCAGTGAGCACCTCACGCATGATGGCAAAGGCCGCGGAAGAAGATGCAGCTGCCGAGGGTGAGGGTGAAGCCACTAAGGAAGAGGGCGCCAAGGAAGCTGATGCAGCTGCAGGCGAGAAAAAGTAGGAAGCTTGAAAATTTCAAACGACGGTCTGCCCAATGGGCCGAGGCGTCGTGTTCTTTGAGAAGGCCCACGCATGGAAGAGACATTCCTAATCGTGGGCTTGGGCAATCCAGGAAAGGATTATGCAGCCACCCGACATAATGTCGGTTTTATGGTTCTAAAGTGCCTGGCTAAACGCTTGGGTGTAGAGTGGGAAGCGAGCAAAAAGTTCAATGCTCATCTGGCCAAAAGCAGGCAGGACGGTAACATTGTCTTTCTGAGCAAGCCCCAGGGCTACATGAACCTGAGTGGTCAATCAGTGGTGCCATTGGCCCAGTACTACCAGATCCCCAACAGGCGTATCATGGTAGTGGTCGATGATCTTGACTTGCCCCTCGGGGCCGTCCGCATGCGACCGGGCGGAGGATCAGGCGGCCATCGGGGCTTGGACTCTATACAGGGATTGCTCGGGAAAGACGATTTTCCTCGGCTACGGCTGGGGATTGGCAGGCCGAAACCGAACCGTGATGTATCCGGCTTCGTTCTCGGTAAATTCGCTGACTCGGAGACCGGGCTTCTCGAAAAAGTCCTCGAAACCGCTGCAGACCAGCTTGCCTGCTGGGTGCTGCAAGGCATCGGACAGGCAATGAACGAATACAACGGGGACTACGCCCCAACAGAAAAATAGAAAGATGACGAAATACGAAGGGACAATCATCCTGAAGGAAACAGGACGTGAAAGCACCGTCGAGGAACTGCAAAACCTCATCTCGGCCGAGATAGACACGGCCGGCGGAAAAACCGGCGAATTCAACGCAGTCGGCCAGAAGGATTTTGCCAGGGTGGCCAACCGCAAGAACCCGGACGGCTTCTACCTCGAAGTCACGTTTGAGGGGGAACCCGCCGCGACCAACGATCTGAAAAAGCGCCTGCTGAAAATCAAGGATATCTTCCGCGTTTTCATCACGTGTCCAGGCTAAAGCGGATTGACCAACCACCCCCTATTGCTCTAGATTCAAGTCATGGCAAGCTTCAATAAAGTCATCCTGATGGGCAACCTGACCCGTGACCCCGAACTGCGCTACACGCCCAGTGGAACCGCTATCGCAGGTTTTGGAATTGCAACAAACCGGCGCTGGAAAGATCAGGACGGGAACCAAAAAGAGGAAGTCACGTACATTGATATAACAGCTTTCGGCAAACAAGCCGAAGTGATAGGGCAATATTTCCAGAAGGGAAAAGGGATACACATCGAGGGTAGATTGAAATTTGACCAATGGGATGACAAAAGTACCGGTCAAAAACGTAGTAAATTAGGCGTTGTGTTGGATCGATTCGAGTTCATTGGAGGCGGACAGGGTGATGAAAGATCCCCTGCCCCGCAGCAATCCTCCCCACCCCCACCATCCCAACCTGCTGATGGCCCGCCCGTTGACGGCCCCGGGGACGACGACGTCCCGTTCTGAAAACAAACTTTTAACAAACCAAGTGAATCATGGCTAAAACTGACGTTATTTTAATCAAGAATGTGGATGGTCTGGGCGGAGAATCGGATCAGGTCAACGTAAGCACAGGCTACGCCCGCAATTATCTCCTGCCACAGGGGCTCGCCATTCCGTTGACCCAGGGCAACGAACGCCGCCTTGAGGCCCTTCGCAAACAGCGCCGATCGCGTGAAATCCGGGAGGCTAAGGACGCGAAGGAACTGTCCGCAAGTTTCAAGCACCTGATTTTGCAACTTAAGGTCAAGACCGGCGACACCGGCAAAATGTACGGGTCAGTCACGCCAGCAAATATTATCGAGCAACTCGACGAGCAGTTCGAGATAAAGATCGACCGTCGCAAGGTTCACCTCACGGAACCGATCCGTACCATCGGCGACCACGACGTTGAACTGCGACTGCACCCCGACGTTATGACCACCCTCAAGGTTCGAGTGGAAAGCACCACCCCCCTCCCTGAGCCGGAGCCCGAGGCTGAAGCGTAACCCAATTCCCAACTGATTTGCCTCTTTGCAAGGGGCTCAGAAGTGAGTGTGGATTCGCGTTTTTAATTTTAGCCGATTTGCTTATTATCGGTTATGAATTGAATTGTTTGCTGACTAGTGAACACAACAATTACAATCGCATTCAGCAGTGCTTAGCTTTTGGTTGGTGAAGCAAAACCAACTGGAAAAAAGGGCGTACTTTCCGGGATATCACTTCAAGATCGTGGAAGTTTTGTGTGTGTGTCCAGCTTCAGGTCATAGAAACGGAAGATGGCCCTCCGGAGGAAGATGAGAAGAATCTTTTACATGTTGTCTATCATCGACTGGCGTGTGTTGGACTCAAAATCAAAATACTAAACACTGAATTGGTGGATGTTGACCTGAAAACGACTGAAGCACTGACACAATCTTTTCTGAAAAACGAGGGGAACAAGAAGCTGTTCAACAATCTGGGAAGATTTCGTAGAACCAAAAAAAAGCCTACCAATCTCAAAAAAAGGTGAACACACCGTCCTGTTTTTTTGTGTTCACAGGGGGGAGTTTAAAGCGCTTGAGCAAATCAGCCGTGCTTCTCAATCAATTCGTAGAACTCGCCGAACATGCCGCTCGAGTCGTGCGGCCCCGGAGACGCCTCCGGATGATACTGGACGCAGAATACCGGCTTGGTCTTGTGCCGCAATCCCTCAACCGTATGGTCGTTTAGGTTAATACGGTTCACCTCCACATCACTTGGCAGCGAGTCGGTTTCCACCGTGAAACCATGGTTTTGCGACGTGATCTCCACTCGGCCACTCTCGAGATCCTTCACCGGCTGGTTTGCACCACGATGGCCGAACTTCAATTTACTCGTCTTGCCGCCCATGGCCAAGCTGAGGATTTGATGGCCAAGGCAGATGCCAAAAATTGGCAGTCCCTTCTTCAGCAACGACATAACCGTTTCCGCCGCATACGTCACCGCCGCCGGATCACCGGGGCCGTTTGAGAGAAAAATGCCAGCCGGATTATGCTTGAGCGCCTCCGCCGGCGGTGTGTCCGCCGGCACCACCGTCACCGCAAAACCAGTCTGCCGCAGCTTGCGCAGGATGTTGTACTTGACGCCAAAATCGTAGGCAACAATCGGGATGTCCGCCGCCGGCATGAGGTCGCGCTGGCTGCGGCCGTCGAGCTCGCCTGGTCCCTTGGGCAGCCGAAACGCAGGGCTCAACTCATCGTTTTCATCCCACGCAAATGCCGTCTCTTGGGTGACCTCTTTCACGTAATCGACGCCGACCAGTCCGGGCCACTCCTTCGCCTTGGCCAAGGCGCTCTCGGCGGTGGCGTCGCTCTCGGTCGTGAGATAGCCGTTCATCGCGCCGCGGACACGCAGCTTTTTGGTCAGCGCCCGGGTGTCGATGCCCTGGATGCCGGGAATGCCGTTGCGTTCCATGTAGTCGCCGAGCGAACTGTCCGCGCGGTAGTTGCTCACGACCGGCGACAGTTCACGGACGACAAACCCGCTGGCGTGCGTCTGGTACGACTCCACGTCCTGCTCATTGACACCGTAGTTGCCGATGAGCGGATAGGTCATGGTGATGATCTGCCCCTTGTACGATGGGTCGGTCAGGATTTCCTGATATCCCGTCATCGAAGTGTTGAAACAAACCTCCCCGGCGATCGACGCCGAAGCACCGAACGCCTGCCCCTCAAAAATGGTGCCATCCTCAAGTGCGAGGATGGCTTTTGGTCCCAAGCCAGACATCGGTGGAGAGATTAGGGACACACCACCCAATCGGCAAGCACATGGCGAAATTTTGATCAACTTGCCCATGCGCGCCGGCGTGACAGTCAAGCTTGGCGCCTCTACCCTGTGCCAAGTGAAAATCATTTCTTTTCTGCCCAAGCTCATCATCGCTGGCTCGCTGTTCGGGCCAAGCGCCTTCTCGCAACAAGAGCAGTATCCGGTCCATCCCGACTCGAAAAAGCAGGATGGCGTTCCCAGCGGCAAAGTTACCCAAGCCAAATTTGCCAACTCCACTGTCTACCCCGGAACGAGTCGTGACTACTGGATTTATGTGCCAGCCCAGTACAAACCCAGCCAGCTGGCCAGCCTGATGGTATTCCAGGACGGCGAAGCCTATGTCAACAGTGCTACCTTCAATGCACTCGACAATCTCATCCACCGGGGTGAGATCCCGGTGATGATCGGTGTGCTAGTCAATCCCGGCGTGGTCCCGGCTCAAAACGAAAACGCGCAGGCCCGATTCAACCGCAGCCTCGAGTACGACGACATGAGCAACCGCTACTCGCGGTTTTTGGTCGATGAGTTGCTCCCTCACATCGAGCGGACTCACGGCGTCACGTTCAGCCCCGATCCGAACCAGCGCGGCATCACCGGCGCCAGCTCCGGAGCGATCTGCGCCTTCAATGTTGCCTGGCACCGACCGGACTCGTTTCGCCGTGTTTATTCTACTATCGGTACTTACGTCGGCCTTCGCGGCGGCAACGAGATCTCAACGCTTATTCGTAAAACCGAGCCAAAGCCACTCCGTATCTTTCTGCAAGGCGGCGAAAACGACCTAAACATTTACGGCGGCGACTGGTGGATCGCCAACCAGATGATCCAACGCGCGTTTAAGTTTTCTGGCTATGAGTTAAATCATGTCTGGGGCAAGGGCGGACACAACCGTAAACACGGTAACGCAATTTTCCCCGACGCGATGCACTGGCTTTGGCACAGCGACGCTACCGAGGTGAAGACGCACTACGGCCAGTGCCTCAATGAGGCGGTACGCTTCCTTGAACCGGACGAGGATTGGCAACTGCTGAGCGCCGGCCACGGCTGGGCAGAAGGCTTGGCATCGATGCCGGATGGCACCGTATTTTTCACCGACGTACCTGTATCGAGAATTTATCGCATTGGCACCAACGACAAAGTCGAGTTGTTCGCCGAGAACACCGGTCGTGCTAACGGCCTGCGCCTTGGCCCGGACGGCCTGCTATACGGCGCAGCCAACGGCACGGGGCAGATCGCCGCGTGGGACCCGAAAACAGCCAACCGCACCGTCGTCGCCGAGGGCGTCAAGAGCAACGACCTCGTGGTGAGCCACGACGGCACTATTTATTTCACCAACCCGGCTGAAAACAAAATAATGATGATCCGCAAAGGATCCGGCCAAGCGATCGTCGTGGACAACTTCCTCAACCCGAACGGACTCACGATAAGCGCAGACCAGACGATGCTGTTCGTCGGGCACTTCCCCGGCCGGTTCATTTACAGCTACACCATTAACGACAACGGCACTCTAGCGAACAAGCAGGAGTACTACTACATGCACGTGCCATCCAACTCACTCAAGGGACACCTCGACGGCATGTGCGTGAGCCGCGACGGGTGGCTCGTTGCCGCCACCGAGTTAGGCGTGCAAATCTGCGACCAGCCTGGCCGCGTGCACCTGATTTTGCCCAAGCCGCGCTTGGCCAACCGCGTGTCGTACACTGCCTTCGGCGGCAAGGACTGGAAAACCCTCTACATTGCCACCGGCAACCGCGTTTACAAGCGCCGTACCAAGCTTACCGGCGCTCAGCCATGGCGAACCCCGGTCAAGCCGCCTCGTCCTCGATTGTAGTCAAAAAAAGGCTGTTTTTCGTGGTTTTTAGGGTTATTAACCATTGACATTTAACGGTTATCAAGTATGGTCTCGCGCCCTTTTTTCAGGGTTTAATGGCCAAACTAACTGTCAACGACATCGATTTTCAGGGTAAACGCGTACTGACCCGCGTGGACTTCAACGTGCCCATGGCCGAGCAGGACGGCGCTATGGTCATCAACGACGACACTCGCATCCGCGCCACCCTGCCGACTCTCAAGTTGATGATCGAGAACGGCGCAAAAGTCATCCTCACCGCGCACCTTGGCCGCCCGAAAGGCAAGCGCGTGCCATCGATGAGCCTCCGCCCTGTCGCCGACAAACTTGCCGGACTGATCGGCAAACCGGTCGCCTTCTCCAACCAGTGCGTTGGCCAAGCCGCCGAGGATGCCGTAGCCAAGCTGGAGAAGGGTGGCCTGTTGCTTTTAGAAAATGTCCGCTACCACTCCGAGGAGGAAGCTAACGACCCGACCTTTGCCCAGCAACTCGCCTGCGACGCCGACGTGTTCGTGAACGACGCTTTCGGCGCAGCACACCGCGCACACGCTTCCACTGCTGGTGTGGCCGATGTGCTCAAGGCCCGCGACGGCCAATGCGTTGCCGGATTGCTGATGGAGCGGGAGTTGCAGTTTCTCGGCGATGAACTCAAGTCACCCGAAAGCCCATTCGTCGTTATTCTCGGCGGCGCAAAGGTCTCCGATAAAATCAAGGTGATCGATCGGCTGCTCGACAAAGCCGACACGATCCTCATCGGTGGCGCGATGGCGTACACGTTCAAGCTTGCCAAGGGCCTCACGGTCGGCAAGTCGCTCGTCGAGCGGGACAAGGTGGCCATCGCCCAAGACGCTCTCGACAAGGCCTCAGAGCGCAATGTGCAGTTTTTAATCCCAACCGACAACATCGTCGCCATCCCGACCGAGATCGATGGCAATTTTGCCTTTGGCGAACATCGAACCAACGACAGTGAAAACATCCCCGACGACGTCGAGGGTGTGGACATCGGCCCCAAGTCGTCGGCCAGGTTTTGCGAGGTGATCGCCGGAGCGAAGACAATTTTATGGAACGGCCCAATGGGCATCTTCGAGGACGCCCGGTTCGCCGGGGGCACCTTCGCCGTGGCCAAGGCCGTGTGCGAGGCGACCGCCAACGGGGCAAAGAGCATCATCGGCGGCGGGGACAGTGTAAAGGCTCTGAACAAGGCCGACCTCGGCAACCAAGTCACGTTCATGAGCACTGGTGGCGGCGCGAGCCTCGAGTTTCTTGAGGGCAAGGAACTGCCCGGAGTCGCGGCCTTGACCGACAAATAGTTTTAAACATGGAAAAGGAACGAAAACTGATCATCACCGGGAACTGGAAGATGAACAAAACCGTCGCCGAATCACTCGACTTGGCCAACGGCTTGGTTCGAGAACTCAAGGACGTCACGGAAGTCGATATCGCCGTCTGCCCTCCTTTCACCGCACTGAGTGCTGTGTCCGAGGCGGTGATTGACTCGAATATTCGGCTCGGCGCGCAAAATATGAGCGAAAACGGCTACGGCGCTCACACAGGTGAAATCGCCGCCGGGATGCTAAAGGAATTCTCCGCCAAGTATGTCATCCTCGGCCACTCGGAGCGACGACAGTACCAGCGCGAGTCGGACGAATTGGTGGCCTCAAAGGCCAAGGCCGCCCACGAGGCCGGCTTGAAACCGATCGTCTGCGTGGGCGAACAACTCGAGGATCGGGAAGGCGGCCGCACGGAAGAGGTCGTCGGCATGCAGATTCGGGGCAGCTTGGCAGGCTTGACCACAGCACAAATGGAAGGCACGGTTGTCGCCTACGAACCGGTATGGGCCATAGGCACTGGCAAAACAGCCACGTCCGCTCAAGCGCAGGAAGTGCATGCATTCATTC
>DBNL01000047.1:3633-8155 GCA_002299785.1 Verrucomicrobia bacterium UBA673 | reverse complement strand
TACGGCGGCAGCGTTAAACCGGGCAATGCGCGTGAGTTGATGGGCCAAAACGACGTGGACGGAGCTCTTGTAGGCGGCGCATCGCTGGATATAAGAAACTTTTCCGAGATCATCCTGAACTCGATCTGATATAAGAAAACTTAAACATGCTGACTGGAATATTAACAACCGTACTCGTCCTAAACTGCTTCTTCCTAGTGCTCCTGATCCTGATTCAGTTGCCGAAGAAGGAATCCGGCTCGGGCCTCGCTTTTGGTGGCGGCACACTGGATATGGCGCTCGGCGCAGGAGCAGGTAACGTGCTGACTAAGCTCACCAAGGTCTCCGCTTCGCTGTTCCTTTTGCTCTGCCTTGTGCTGGCCGTTATCGGCGGCACTGACAAAGGTGGCTTGAGCGAGCGGCTTGCCGGAGACGAGGCACCGATAGCGAACATCCCACCAGCCAACCCCGATTTAACGGCTCCGGCAGAAGTGAACGGCAAGGCTGAGGGAGCCGCGCCCAGCGCTCCAGCCGCAACCCCCGCACCGGCTACCCCCGAGGCAGCCACACCTCCGACTGCTATTGAGAAGCCCGCTGAAACACCCGCCGCTCCGCCCAAGGAAGAGGAGAAAAAATAAGCGAGGCTCCCATGATTTTCAAAAGCGTTCCTTTGCAACGGCTGGGGACGCTTTTTTTCTGCTTTGGCCTGCTTGGCCAGGCCGGCTGTTTTCAGCAACACGAACCGGCCGACTTCGTCGTCATCAACGGCCCCGACCCCGAGTCGCTAGACCCAGCGATCATCACAAGCCAGTCGGACGGCCGCATCGTCTCGGCGCTGTTCGAGGGCCTCACCCGCTTCAACGCCGTCACTGCCCAGGCCGAGCCGGCCTTGGCCAAGCGCTGGGATATTTCCGATAACGGCACCGTTTATACCTTTCATTTGAGGAACGGCCTCCAATGGTCAACCGGCGAGCCGATCACCGCGCGCGATGTGGTATACTCGTGGCGCCGAGCCGTCGATCCCAGTACCGCCAGCGACTACGCCGGGATGCTCTTTTGCGTGAAGAACGCCGAGTCGATCAACGCCGGTAAAATCACCAATCTAAGCCAACTCGGCGTGCGGGGAATCGACCCCAAGACGGTGCGTGTCGAGTTGACCGCCCCCACCCCGTTCTTCCTCGAGTTGTGCGCGTTCTGGACTTTAGCCGTGGTGCCGGAAAAGGCGATCACGCAGCACGGCGACCAATGGTGCCTACGCCAACCGCTGCCGGCAAGCGGCTCCCACACTCTTGAGTTTTGGCACGTACGTGACCGGGTGCGACTCCGCAATAACCCGCTTTACTGGGACGCCGTCAACACGCGTAACAATGTCGTCGATCTTCTGCCCGTCGAGTCACCGGCGACAGCGATCAACCTGTTCGAAGCCGGCCAGGCCGATATCATATGGGACAAAAGCCTCGTGCCGACCGAGTTGCTCGATGCCCTCAGCCAGCGGCCGGAGTTTCACCGGTTCGACTATCTCGGCAGTTACTTTGTCCGATTCAACACAACTCAAAAACCGCTGGATGATCCGCGCGTCCGCAAAGCGATGGCCCTAGCCATCGACAAGGCCCGAGTGGTCGAAAAATACACCAAGGGCGGCGAGCGTCCAGCCGAACATTTCGTCCCGCCCGGCACCGGCGATTACACCTCGCCAAGCGGCCTCATACACGACGCAGGTTTGGCTAAGCAGCTGCTTGCCGAGGCGGGCTATCCCGGCGGCAAAGGTTTCCCGACTGACTTTGAGTACCTGTTCAACTCAAGCCCGTTGAACAAAAATATCGCGGTCGAGTTGCAGCGCATGTGGCGCGAGACGCTAGGCATCCAGGTCAAGTTGCGGCAGGCGGAGCACAAGGTTTACCTAGCCGCCCAAAGCGCACTTGACTACCACGTCACCCGGAGCAGCTGGATCGGCGACTACAACGACCCCAACACGTTCCTCGACATGTTCATGACGCAGAACGGCAACAACCGAACTGGCTGGAGCAACGCCGACTACGACCGGCTCATCCGCTTAGCCAACGCCACATCAGACTTGACCAAGCGCAACAAGTTGTTCCGCCAAGCCGAGACCATCCTCATCACCGACGAGTTGCCCATCTTGCCGCTGTTCTTTTATGTCGGTATCAACATCTACCATCCGGATCGAATTGGAGGAATCCACCCAAACATCCTCGACATCCATCCAATCAGTGCCATTTACGCCAAGGAAGACCCGACGGCGGAAAAATAATAAAAGCATTTTTAACGCTTCCAATTTGCTTCTTATTTGAGACAATTCCCGCCCTTTTCCGCCGGGAAACAAATTGGCTGATGCCCCAAACGCTTGGGACTCAAGGCTTTTTTGGTTTCTTGCAACCAAACTTTAATATGAGTGAAACTAAAGAAAATGCCCCTTGGGTGACATTCCGACCCGAGATCAAAGTGCTGGATTGTACGGTCCGTGACGGTGGCCTGATTAACAATCATTTGTTCGAAGACGACTTCGTCAAGGCCGTTTACGATACCGCCATCGAATCCGGTATCGACTACATGGAGCTTGGTTACAAAGCCTCCAAGACCCAGTTTGCCCGCAAAGAGCATGGCGACTGGAAGTTTTGTGATGAGGACAGCATGCGCCGCGTCGTTGGCGACAACGACACCAAGCTCAAGCTCACCGCCATGGCCGACGCAGGCAAGACCGATTACAAAACCGACATCCTGCCTGCCGAACAAAGCGTGCTCGACTGCATCCGCGTCGCCACTTATGCACACCAGATCCCGACTGCGGTAGACATGATCAAAGACGCCCACGACAAAGGCTACGAGACGTGCTGCAACATCATGGCCATCAGCACCGTTGCCGATCCCGAGATTGACAAAGCACTAGAAATCCTCGCTGAGACTCCGGTGGAAACCATCGTCGTCGTCGATAGTTACGGTTCGCTTTATCACGAGCAGATTCGCGCGCTTGTCAAAAAATACGTTTCTATGGCCAACGCCACCGGCAAAGAAGTCGGTATCCACACGCACAACAACATGCAGTTGGCCTTCGCCAACACCATCGAAGCGATCATACAGGGCGCGAACCGCATCGATGCCACCATGCTCGGACTCGGGCGCGGCGCAGGCAACTGCCCGATGGAACTGCTGCTTGGCTTCCTCAAAAACCCGAAGTTTAACCTCCGCCCGGTTTTCAAGCTGCTGCAGGATCACCTGATGCCCATGCGCCGCACCAAGGAATGGGGTGCCCTCATCCCATACGTGGTCACCGGCCTCCTCAACCAGCACCCGCGAGCGGCCATGCGCGTCCGCGCCACCGAGGAGAAAAACCAGTTTCTCGAATTCTACGACGCCTGCACCTCGGAGGCCTGAGCCGAAAAGATAAACGATAATACAGGCGGCTCAACGGCCGCCTTTTTTCTTTCCCGCTGGCGTCAGTAATACTCCCTCGCTAACTTCCACCCATGGACACACGTGAGGCATTGGTAGTTTTGAATCTGCTCGAGGGGATAGGGCCGGTTCGCGTACGGCAGTTGCTCGAGATCTTCGGCGACGCCGCCAAGGTACTGCAGGCAAACCGCTCAACACTAGTGCGCGTAAAGGGCATCGGCGACGACTTGGCCGGCACGATTATGAACTGGGAATCCGCCACCGATTTGGCCGGTGAGTTGAAAAGCGCCGAGGACTTTGGCGTGCGGCTCGTTTTTCAAAATGATGAAGAGTACCCTGAGTTGCTCCGCGAGATTTACGATCCGCCGATCGTGCTTTACGTGAAAGGCCATATGCTGCCGGAGGACAAAAACAGCATCGCGATGGTCGGTGCGCGGCGCACGACGCATTACGGACAGGACACCGCCCGCAAGCTCTCTTACCAACTCGCCGGCCACGGTATCACGGTGGTCAGCGGCGGCGCGCGCGGCGTCGACTCCGCCTCGCATCAGGGCGCTCTCTCCGCCAAGGGCCGAACGATCGCCGTACTCGGCACCGGCATCAACATTGTTTACCCGGCGGAAAACGCGGAGTTGTACGAACGCATCTCAGACAACGGCGCCGTCATCACCCAGTTTCCGTTCAATCGCAAGGGCGACAAGCAGAGCTTCCCTATCCGCAACCGCATCGTCGCCGGAATGACGCTCGGCACGGTCGTTGTCGAGGCGAACCAAAAAAGCGGGGCGCTCATCACAGCCAACATGGCCGCCGACAACAACCGGCAGGTGTTCGCCGTGCCGGGGCGGATCGACTCGCCGCAGAGCCGCGGCTGCCACAATCTCATCCGCAACGGCGCCGCGCTTTGCGAAAACGCAGAGGACATCCTCGCCGAGTTCGAGCATCTGTTCCCCAACCAAGCGCTTGGCCAAGCGGATCACTCCGAGCCGATTCCGCTGGCTAATCTTACAGAACAGGAACAAGCCGTGTTCGACGTGCTCGAAACCACCGAGCAATCAATCGACACAATCATCGCCAAAAGTGACCTGCCTACACCAATGGTTTCGGTGGCCCTACTCGGGCTGGAAATGAAGCG
>DBNL01000047.1:0-3296 GCA_002299785.1 Verrucomicrobia bacterium UBA673 | reverse complement strand
AAGCAGTTACCAGGCAAACTCTTCGCCCGTCGCTAATTTACTTGGTCTCGATCTTGGCGGCAGCGTTGGTCCAGTTGATCGGCTTGTTGGGCAGGATGCCGAGGTAGAGGATTGCGGCGACGCAGAGGCCAAGCGCAACCCGTGTTGGCCAAGCGACCGCCACCGGCGAATTGTCGGTCGTATCTTTCGACCAATAAATGGTTCGGATGATGCCGAAGTAGTAGTAGATCGAGACAACGACGCCGAATACCGCCACGGCCAGCAGCGCGAAGTATCCGGCGTCACCGAACGCCTTGACGGCGATCGCTTTCACCAGCAGAAATTTGCCGAAGAACCCTGCCAGCGGCGGTATCCCTGCTAGCGACACGACTGCCAGCGTCAGCGTCAAGGCGAGGAATGGCGAGCGTTTACCCAGTCCCGCAAGACAGGAAATATCTTCCCCTTCCCCGTCTCGGGTCAGCAGATTGATAATCATGAATGCCGCCACGAGCATGAACAGATAACCAGCGAGGTAATACAAAATTGCCGCCGTCCCTTCGTCCGATTGGACCACGATACCCATCAGCATATAACCGGCGTTTGCGACGCCGGAGTAGGCGAGCAACCGCTTGAGGTTACGCTGCGGAAGAGCGCAAAGATTACCGTACAAAATCGTCAGAGCGGCGACGACCATTAGCATCCCTCCCCATTGGGCGGTGAGTTCCGGGACGACGCTACCAAACAAGCGGATCAACAGCACGAATCCGGCCGCCTTGGAGCCGACCGCAAGAAACGTCGTCGTGGGCGTGGGCGCGCCTTGATACACATCCGGCGCCCACACCTGAAACGGGAACGCAGAAATCTTGAACGCCAGCCCAGCAAACACGAACAGCATGCCAAACAAAAACACTTTGCTCCCGAGCAAACCAGCGTGCGCGTCACGGATCGCATCGAACTTGAGGCTGCCGGCCTCGCCGAACACGAGCGCTATGCCGTAAACCAAAAACGCCGACGACACCGCGCCGAGGATGAGATATTTCACACCTGCCTCGAGTGATTGCATCCGGTGCCGCTGAAAGCTGACAAGGATGTAAAACGTCACAGTGATCAACTCAATCGCGACGAACAACAAACTGAAGTCGTTGGCTGAGGAGGCGAACATCATCCCCGACAACGCAAACAGGATGAACGCGAGATACTCCGACACGCCGCTCCTCAACCGCGAGGCGAAATCCACCGCAAACACCAGCACGAAGATTGCCGTCAACAGGAAGAATCGCTTGAAAAACAGCGCTAAGCCGTCGAGTCGGTAAATCCCCCCGAACGCCTCGCCCTCTGACAAGTCGGTGTAGCCACCGCGAAAGCTCAGCAGGAACACGAGGCCAAGCGACCCGGCAGCTATGTAGCCAAGCGACCGCCGTGCCGACTCCGACAGGAACAAGTCAGCGAGCAGGACGAGCAGCCCCAGCGCCACCACCATCACCTCGAGCTGTATAAATTGCAGTTGACCGTCCATGTTGCTTTACCTCCCGGCCACCTCAGTGGTTTGTATCTGGCCTGCGACCCCAGACGGCTTGGGCAAGAGCACACTTTTCGTCACTTCGCCCTTGATGCCCTCGGTCAACAGCCACGGCGCGAAGCCGAATACCAATAACGCCGCAAGCAGAAGGCCAAGCGCAGTCGCGATCAGCGGGCTGACATCGCTCGCCTTGGCCCAATCGTCACCACGTGGTCCATGCAGGATGTTACGAATGGCACGCATCATGTACAGGCCTCCAATCACCAGCGCACTCCACGCAGCGATTACCGTGACGACTTTCAGTCCGGCGGCCCAGGCTCCGAAAAAGATCGTCACTTCACCGGCGAAATTGGCAAAGCCCGGCAAACCGCAGCCAGCCAAAAGCACCATTAGCAGTGCCGAACCGGCAAGTGGCATTTGGCGCAGCAAACCGCCCATGCGTCTCATGTCGAGCGAGCCAGTTTGCCTATACAAATGACCGCTCAAGCCGAAGGCTAGTGCGGCGAGCAGGCCGTGTGCGATCATCACCAACACTGCGCCGGTCAAGCCGATCACGTTCAGGCTAGCGATGCCAAGAAAAATGAAGCCCATGTGAGCGACGCTGGAGTTGCCGATAAGCAGGTTGAGGTCTTTTTGGCGAACGGCAACCAATCCGCAAAACAGCAGGTTGGCCAAAGCCAGCCACGCCAGCACCCCGAGCCAGCTTTGTGCTCCAACCGGGGCCATCGGGATGGCTACGCGAATAATGCCGTATAATCCGAACTTTTTAAGCACTCCGGCGTGTAGCATTGCGGTGGCCGTCGGTGCCGCGCCGTAGCCAAGCGGCGCCCAAGTATGGAACGGCCACAGCGAAACTAGTATCCCGAAGCCGAACATCAGCAGCGGAAAAATCCATTGTTGCGACGACTCGTCGATTGGCGATTCCTGCACGGTGGCGATCAAGTCTGGGATGCTGAACGACACCGCGCCGGTCTGCACGTAGACGCCGATCAAGCCGATCAGC
Source organism: Verrucomicrobia bacterium UBA673 (assembly GCA_002299785.1). Taxonomy (GTDB): domain Bacteria; phylum Verrucomicrobiota; class Verrucomicrobiia; order Limisphaerales; family UBA1096; genus UBA1096. The sequence goes on along the minus strand of DBNL01000047.1, from coordinate 795 downwards.
GCCAGCAACGCGCCAAGACTGAGGTAGAGCGTGATTTTATAGGTGGCATAATTGCGGTTCGCCCCCCTGCCCCACACGCCGATCATGATGAAGGTCGGCACCAGCGCGAGTTCGTGGAAGAAATAGAAGAAAAACAAATCCATGGAGGCGAACGTACCGAGGATACCTCCGATCATCAGGTTGAGTAGAACGTGAAACTCCTTCACTCGGTGCGTGATGTCATCCGCGCAGCAGGCCGCCGCAAAGGAGATGATCGCTCCCATTAAAATAATGCCGATATTGATGCCGTCCGCCGCCAGGTGAAAATGCAGCCCGAGGCTCTCGACCCACACAAACTTGGTTTCAAACTGCAAGCCACTGCCAACTTTGAAAGTGCAAAACGCAATTAATGCGCAAAGCAGCAACAGACCGGACGTCCCAAGCGTGATGCCGCGGATCATCCGCCGTTGGCTGCCGGGCATAAACCCGACGGCCGCAGCGGCGAACAGCGGCAAAAGAACAATGATCAACAGCCAATCCATTTCCCTATCAAATCAACGTAAAAAACAAAAGCACAGCCATGCCGGCCGCAAACCAAAAAGCGTATGTTTGTAGGTTGCCGGTCTGGGCCAGACGCAACACCCGACCGGCTAACTCGGTCGTGCCGTGTGCGCCGCGCACCAGCAACCCGGCAATCACCCAGCGGTCGATGGCGTCTGCCAGCTTGGCCAAGTTTTCCTGCACTTGGTCGATGAGCCACTGGCAAATTTCATCAAACCAAAATCGCTGGCGGAGCACCTTGGCCAAGAAGCCCAG
>DBNL01000014.1:26526-27474 GCA_002299785.1 Verrucomicrobia bacterium UBA673 | reverse complement strand
GCGCGGCATCTTTCTGAAAACGATCTCAAGCTCAACAAAGGCCCGAACAACCTGACGCCGGAGCAAAAGAAAGTTTGGGACGCCGCCTACGGACCTAAAAACGAGGCATTCCGCAAGGCCAACCTGCAGGGCAAGGCCAAGGTCAAGTGGATGTACCAGCGCTACATCAAGGATTATTTGCGCTGCGTGCAGTCAGTGGACGACAACATCGGCCGCGTGCTCAAGTACCTTGACGACACTGGCCTCGCTGAAAACACGGTTGTCATCTACTCGTCCGATCAGGGCTGGTACCTCGGCGAGCACGGCTGGTACGACAAGCGTTGGATGTACGAGGAGTCGCTTGTGATGCCGTTCATGGTGCGCTGGCCGGGGGTCATCGAGGCCGGCAGCATCAACAACAACATCGTGTCGAACCTCGATTTTGCCGAGACGTTTCTTGAGATCGCGGGGGCTGACATCCCTGGCGACATGCAGGGGCGAAGCCTCGTGCCGCTGCTCAATGGTTCGACGCCGGCCGACTGGCGAAAGTCCTTCTACTACCATTACTATGAGTTTCCTGGTGCGCACAGCGTGGCCCGTCATTACGGCGTGACCGATGGTAACTACAAGCTGATTAACTTTTACGAAAATAATCAGTGGGAGCTGTTCGATCTCACCGCCGATCCGAACGAGTTGCAAAGCCTCCACGGACGCGCGGAATACGTCGGGGTTCAAACACGACTCGAGAACGAGTTGCAGCGACTCCGAGGTCAGTACAGGTTGCCTGCTGAGGATCCTGCGTCAACGCGGCCTAGGCAACGACGGAGGCAGTAGAATGGGTTGGTAACGTGAAGGCGGAAGCATCCGTGTCTGAGACGACCAGTTTATTGTTCTGTGTGTCGACGTAAAGCTTCAGCGAATTAGCCATCACGTTCAATTTCGTAACAGCCCGTTGCCCCCAAACAACAG
>DBNL01000014.1:16263-26187 GCA_002299785.1 Verrucomicrobia bacterium UBA673 | reverse complement strand
AGCACTTGGCCAAGCGTTCCGTTGCTTAATAGAGCAGCAATGGTGAGAGGAAGTAGAGCCGTCCGGACTTGAGCTTGGGGAGGTCCACTCCGAGGTCGATTTTTATCGCCTTGGCCTCGCTCTTGCCGAAGAACTGAAACAGGTTGGCCAGATTCAACGGTTGGCGGTACTGGATCAGGTTTGCATCGGGAATGCCGGCCAGCGACAGTGCCTGGTTGGTGGCGGTGTCGAGGTTGCCCAGTTCGTCCACGAACCCTTGCCCAAGCGCTTGCGTGCCGGAGAGGATTCGGCCATCGGCGTAGTCCTCCCAGTTGTCGGCGAGTGCTTTGCCATCATCCGGTTTGTCCCGTCGATCAAGGTTGCGTCCTTCGCGCACGATTTTTTTAAAGCGGCCAAATGTCTCGTCTATCAGATCCTGAACAATTCGGCGTTCCTCCGGCGTGATGTCTTCCTCGAGTTTGTCGTAGCTGAGCATGTCCTTGTACTTGCCGCTCTTGAACACCATCGGCCGAACGCCGACTTTATCCATCAGGTTGCGAAGGTTGTAGCCCTGCATGATCACGCCGATACTGCCGGTGATAGTCAACTCGTGTGCGACGATCCAATTGCACGGTGCGGCAACGTAGTAGCCGCCCGAGGCCGCTAATGCCCCCATCATGGCGACCACGGGCTTCTCGCACTCATCCTGGAAATCGCGAATGATTTCATAAATGTGATCCGATGCCAGTACCTCTCCGCCGGGCGAGTTGATGCGAAACAGCACTCCCTTCACATTTTCATCATCCTGCGCCCATTTGAACTGCCGCCGGATCGACTCGACCATGTTGTTCCCGCTGGCATCGACGCTGAAGCTGGCAATCAGGCCGGCGAGATCGATTACAGCAATCTTGTTTTTGCTGTCGTTGTCTCGAAGGGTGGCTTCCTCGACATAGCCGATTTCGCTGGAACCAATGGACATGCCGGCAGAGCCGACGGCTAGCACGACGACCAGAAAACCGCCCAGGATTAGGCTACCCACCAGAAACAGGGAGAACCACATCCAGCCCCGGCTTTTTCTGGCCGGTGCCGGACTTGATCCGGGTGAAATTACAGGGGGTGCATTATCCATCATATCGCGGGGCAGTCTACCTTTGGGCAGGCGCGCGGGCAAGCAGCCGGTTTGCGATTGGTCAAGTGCTTGGGTAACATCTTGGCGTGGAACGCAAAACATGGCTGCCGCTGGTATTGATGCTCGTCTTTGCGGCGAGCCGCTGGCCCGGCATGCTGCCGCAAAACTTCAGCGCAGCGCACGCGCTGCTTTTTTGCGCGGCATTTTGGCTGCCCGGCTGGATGGGCTGGGTGCTGCCGCTGGCAACCATCATCGTCGCTGATATCCTGCTAAATATTTTCCACTACAACATGCCGGTGATGATGCCTGAGTTGGTTGTGAATTGGATGATCCTTGGGCTGTTCGTCGTCCTGGCCAAGTGGATGGCCAGGCATCGGAGTTACGGCCGGGTTTTCCTTGGCACACTGATTGGCGCGCTCTTATTTTACCTTGTTAGCAACACCGTCTCGTGGCTGGTCAACCCAGCTTATGCCAAGACGATTGCGGGCTGGATTCAGGCGTTGACGGTTGGGTTGCCTGGTTTTCCGCCAACATGGGTGTTTGGCCTCAAGTCACTGCTTGGTACCGGGCTGTTCACCGGACTTTTTGCCGGGGCGATGAAGTGGAGTGAGGCACTTGACGCAGAGCCCGAACCCGAAGACGAAGAGGAGCCCGAAACCCCACCTGAATCCAGCCCTGAGGCCGCATGACGATTGTCGGTATTCTCTCGGATAATCACAGCGATTGGCCGCCTCACATCGCCGAGTCGTTGGCCGGCGTCGATGCCATCATTCACGCTGGCGACATCGGTCCGTACAATCTCGTGCTAGACATGGAAGCCATCGCGCCTACGACCGCTGTGCTCGGCAACACCGACGGCGACATGCCGATCAACGAATCAGCCGTGGTGATGCTCGATGGCAAAAAGTTTTTCGTTCAGCACATCGTCGATCCGCACCGGCTTCAGGCGTCTTTGCGCGAGCGGCTCAAGCGCATCGAGCCGGACGTTGTTGTTTTCGGCCATACGCACGAGCCGTATTGCGAAACGATCGGTGGTATCTTGTTTCTTAACCCCGGCTCCGTTACCCGCCCGCGCGGAGGCCACAGGTCCAGCCTGATCCGCATGACCCTCAAAAATGGCAAAATGACGCCAAAATTCATCGAGTTCTGAGTCGGGCGCCGAGTTGGCGAGCGAGGTCCGGGAGATCATACCAGGCGAGGGCACCGGGCACCACGTGGTCGACCATCTCGCGGCGGAGTGGTTGGGCAACGACGTCGCCCACCCAGTTATTCAGCGCCGGGTTGTGTAGCTCGACCTTGCTGATTCGAGCATCCAACGCCGTGGCGTGCAGTGCGACCGGCGCGGCGGAACCGACGCCGGTCACACGAATACTGCGAACACGTTCGTTACCGACTTCGTTTAGGTAGTCGACGACCGCTAACAAATCTCCGACGCGTTGACCAAGCAGCGGTTGCCCAATGTGCGTGGCCACGTTGCCGACCCGGTGAGAGTGGCTGTGGTATTTTGCATTGCTGCCCTGGTCACGCGTCTCACCGAGGCCGCGCAGATCCACGGCAAACACCGCTGTCGACTCATTCACCAATTTTTGGATTGGGCCGTTGGTGTGGGCGGCGTTCCGCATGCCGCGGCCATTCGCATAAATGATGACATCCAGCGCCTGGCCGCTGTGGCCGTGCGGCCGAAAGAGCAGGGCGGGTACCGGCATGTCACCGGAGCGCTGAAACGTGAATTTGTCGATACGCGCCCAGTTGGTTTGGGCTTGGCCGCCACGCTTCACTCTGGGCTGCTGGAGGTTCTCGGGCAGGCCTATCAATTTGCGCACCTTCGCCAACGCCTTGGCAGGGTTGCCAGCCCAGAAACGTTGCCGCTTGGTTACCAACCGGCTGGCCAGGAGTAGGCTGATATCGGCGACGCTGGCTTCGTCGGGGAAATCGTTGCAGACCTGCCCCGTGCGGGTTACCTGCAGTTCGGCGTCGGTAAACAATCGGATGTCCTTCGGCTCGATGATCGGGCTTGAATCGTTGTAAAGCCATTGGCGCATCCAGCGAGTGGCTTCCTGCCGGTGCTCGACATGCATGCCATGCGTCGTGTCGGATTCAAAGAACGCGAACCTGTCCGCTTGGCCAAGCGCGCCAAAGACTGCCTTCGCATCACGCACGGTCTGACGTGTGGAATCGATTTCAAAAAAGTCCTGGGTTGCAGCTAGGATGGCCGTGGGTCGAGGGAACCGCATCAATGAGTAATCAATGTGATCGATACCATAAAGTCCCTCGCTTGCCAGGTGCTGGCAACCGTCTGCCGGACCGCTTTTGCCGTGGAATTTATCGGTGCGCTGCATGGTGTAGCAGGAAGGAGCTGAGGGTCCGATCCGATCGTCGATCGCCATCAGGAAGGTAGTCTGGGTACCGCCCCCGCTGGTGCCGGTCATGCCGACTGGCTTGGAGCGATCCACTTCAGGCCGTGAGAGGAGGTAGTCGATCGACCTTATTCCGTCCCATGTGGAATACCAAACTACGCTACGCCCTGTGAGCCGTGCCCCGTGGTTAAGCAGTGTATGGGTTGTGGTGCCGTAGCGTGGCGCCTTGGGCAGTTGTATCCGTTCGCCTTGCGAGATCGGATCGTAGCTCAGCACCACAAACCCGTTTTGAGCAAGCAACGCACAGGCGGATTGATACGGCGGATACGCCTTGCCGTTGGCTGAATGACCACACGCGAACAATACACCGGGCCAAGGTCCGCTGCCATTTGCCGGCAGATAGAGTAGGGCGGTGACATGATGATTCGGTAGACTTTCGAATAAAACCTTCTCAACGCGATAACTGCTGCCGTCCAGTTTGCCGGTGACCTTGGCATTAAGCGGTGATTTCTTGGGGAAGGAGCCCAAAATATTGCGGTAATCATCACGAAGCTTGGTCAAGTGCTGCTTCAGCGCTGCCGGCGACTTGAGAGCCTTGGCTAGGCGATCGGCACGTTGTCGATCCAATCGGTCACATTGAAATGTAAGATGGTTCCAGAGCAACTGCCGCTGATCCCCCTCCAATACCTTAAGGTCATCCAGTGAATTCACCTTTTGGCTAAGACCTTGAGTAAAAGTAACAACCAAGCCAAATAGCAGACAAAAGAACCTGAAATTGTAGGAAGTCATGCGCTGAACTTATGCCACTATTGGCCTTAGGCCAAGCAGCCAAGAAGCCAAACATCCTCTGGATCGTTGGCGAGAATTTCTTCCTCGACCTCGCCTACTACGGGTAGAAGAACGTCAGCACACCCAACCTTGCCGGCATCATCGGATGCAGCCTACCATGCGGCACTTAAGCGCCTGCAAGCTGCGCTGGACACCTGGATGATTTCCATCAAAGACCGAGGCCACATACTTGAGCCTAGGGAAGTCGTTGCTCCTGTTATCAAGGAGATGCACGACTGGTTCGGTACACCGAATTGGGTCAGGGAATAGGCAGCGCTTGGCCAGCCTCGATTTGTCGGCCACTGTTAGTTTCTCCATCATACTGTTCTTCTTCCGTACCCGCTTTCTGTTGAGGCAGGTCGCCCTGTCAACCGCCTGTCGCCCTGCCGGCAATGTTTTTATTGTCAACGCCACCAAGATGGAGTTAATCACCAACACGATTAACAACTCTACAAGTGTCCATTCGGCCCTTGCTTAGTGAGGGTTTATAGTTGTTTTAATCGAAAACACTTGAAAACTGATCGCAATTGATCAATAAACATGGCATGTCGAATTCTAGCGATCTAACTAAAAAAAATATGAGTTGGTTTCCTGATTGGGTATCATTCTTGTTACTTGTCACTTGGCCCATTCCCCTGATTATTATTTTAGTAATATGGAGTTAATTATAGCGCTGACTTCCTCCCAAACGACTTCTCCTCGTTTTTTCCTCGGGCAACTCAATTAATATTGGTGGTCAAACCAATCCTCAAACCTGTTGTAGTCAGCAAGTATAATCCATTTGGCGGCAGTTGACCGTGAAATCGCACTGGCTTTTCATCCCCTTATTATGAGTTTGTTATTATTATGGTGGCCTCTTTGTTGGCTATTTTTGTATTCTTAATATTCAAAAGTCGCGGGCAGTTTTTACTCCTCCGGTACCTCCACTTCGGTCTGAAAGTAAGCTGACCCGCTCTCTCGTAGCGCTGTGATCGTAATTTGCCTGGGATTTCCGGCAGTATTCGTCTTACCCCTGTGCGTGCGTCTACCCTCCGTTTTTTCTGATTATGGTATTTCAGGCAAAAACAGCGGTATTGACGGGCACATTTCTCAGCTTGGCATAGATGCCGTAGTTGCTGTAGCGGTAGATAAAATGCGGGAGTCGTAACAGTCTGCCGCTGCGACTCCCCGCATACCTCCAACAGAATAGCTGCGATGATTGTGAGTGGTATTTTTAAAAGCCTGACTTGGGTCAACGATAGAAGAGCACCGATAACCACCAACATCATTCAGATGTCTCGGCACAGGCATGTTTTGAATTGGGAAGAATCCTTACTTGTGAAATAAGACATGCCACAAGATGTAGCATAGGCAACTGTTAGTCTCCTTAAATGATACCGAAGTAGTTGGACTTGTTGGCCTTATGGGATTCATTGAACGTGACCATAATATTGGCCAAGGAAATTGAGAGAGAGGAACACGATTTTCTGGGGTCTGATTGTTTGTTGGGCTTGACCGAGGGGCGTTTTAGTGAGGGACTAGCGGCACCCGATCAACTGCCATTGGCAAATCATGACTCATTCAATTCTGGCTCAAGCCGCTGACTCCGTCTCGTACTGGCCGCTGGGCATTCTGGCGATCAGTGTCGGCTTCATTGTATTCACGATCATCAAGCTAAAGTTGCATCCGTTTCTGGCACTGATCTTCGCTGCGGTGCTGACCGGGCTTTTGGCGGGGGATCTGCCGGGGATGACCACGGAAAACGTCGGCTTGTTCAAGAGCCGCGTGACCCTGAATGATACACCGGGCGACGCCGCCAATGATATGTTGCTGGCGGTGAACTGGTCGCTGCTCGGCTTCGGCAACACGGCTGCGGGGATCGGGTTTGTCGTGGCGCTAGCGGCGATCATTGGCACGTGCATGCTCGGCAGCGGCGCGGCGGATCGCGTGGTGCGCTGGCTACTTGGAATTTTCGGCGAGAAGCGGGCCGGCTTGGTGCTGTTGATGAGTGGGTTTCTCCTGTCGATTCCTGTTTTTTTCGACACGGTTTTTTTTCTGCTAATCCCGCTGGCGCGAGCGCTCAGTTTGCGCACGGGCAAAAGCTACACGCTTTACGTGATCGCGATGGCAGGCGCGGGGGCGATCACGCACTCGATGGTGCCGCCGACGCCGGGGCCGTTGATGATCGCAGAGGGTCTCAAGCTGGACTTGGGCATCGCGATGATGGCCGGCTTGGCCGCGAGCCTGTTGCCGGCGTGGCTCGTGCTGTTTTTGGCCAGGCGGTTCGACGCCAAGTTCAACATCCCGATGCGGGAGGCGGCCGGTTCATCGACGAGTGAGCTGCAGTCGATCGTGGACAAGCGCGATTCCGAGCTGCCGAACCTGTTCCTATCGGCGCTGCCGATCGCGCTGCCACTGGTGTTGATTTCGCTGGTCTCGATCTTGAATCTGGTTGCCAAGGACGCCATCGCTGGGGCGGCTTGGTTTCGGTACCTCGAGTTTTTCGGCTCGCCGAATATCGCGATGCTACTTGCTGCATTGCTAGCGATTTACACCCTGGCTGGGCAGATGATTCGTGAGAGCCGCCCTATGGAAGGTGGGCTGATGAGCACCTTGGCTAAGGCGCTCGAGGATCCGCTGCAGACGGCCGGGGTCATTATTCTGATCACCGGCGCGGGCGGTGCGTTTGGCGGCATGATCCGTCTGGCCGGAATTGGCGAAACGATAGAGGCCTTGGCACAAAGCTATGGTATCTCCTATATCCTGCTGGCTTGGGGTGCGACGGCGGTCATTCGGATCGCGCAGGGCTCGGCCACTGTGGCGATGATCACGGGGGTGGGCTTGATGGGAGCGATTCTTGGTGACGGCAGCGGGCTGAACTATCATCCGTTCTATATTTTCCTCGCGATCGGCTTTGGCTCGATCACGTTGTCGTGGATGAATGACAGCGGTTTTTGGGTGGTACAGCGGCTCAGCGGCTTCACCGAAAAGGAGACGCTCAAGACGTGGAGTGTGCTGCTGACAGCGATCTCGCTGCTCGGGCTGGTGCAGACGCTTGTATTCTCAAAAATTCTCCCGTTCAAGCCGGAGGTCAAGACGGCCGAGGCGGCGGCGCTCGTCGTGCTGCAGAATTAGGTTGATCCGGCGGGGAATCGCTTTTCTTATCTGTCGCAGGCGCTGGCTGCTTGGCCAAGTGCCAGAGGAGCAACGTGAAGCCGACTGATCTCAGGGGGATTCTCCAGTATATACCGAAGTTTCGGGACAGAATTTTTGTCGTCAGCGTCGATGGCGCGATTGTCAGTGACGAGAATTTCTCGAACCTCCTGCTAGATTTTGCCGTGCTGCGCTCGCTGAACATCCGCGTGGCGTTGGTGCACGGCGCTGCTAGCCAGATCGCGTCGATGGCGCTGCAGCGCGGCATCGAGCCGTCTGACCTCGACGGCACCAAGCCGGTGGATGCCCCCACGCTGGATCTGGCTCTCACGGCGGCCAACCGACTGACGCACGAAATCCTTGAGGGCTTCGCCGCCAACGGCCTGCGTGGCGTCTCGACCAACGCCGTGACGGCGCACACGCGTGGCATCATCGATGGCACGGATTACCAGTTCGCCGGCAAGATGGAGCGAATCGACCTTGGCCACTTGGAGAGTTTGTTGGCGCAGGGCAGCATCCCGGTTATCCCGCCGCTTGGCTTCGACGGCGAGGGCAACACCTACCGTGTCAACTCAGACGACCTCGCTCGCGAGGTGGCCGTGCGGTTGCGGGCGACCAAGCTAATTTATATCACCACCCGCGACGGATTGATCCGGAAGGGAGAAGTCATCCGGCAGATTCCCAACGGTGAACTCGACCAGATTCTCGAGCACGAGCCTGGCAGCCTAGAGCAGGATCAGTTGGCCAAGGCGCGCAACTCTGCCGCTGCATGCCAGGCTGGCATCTCGCGCGTGCACCTCATCAACGGCAGCGTTCACGAAGGCCTGCTTGCCGAGGTGTTCTCCAACACCGGCATCGGCACGCTCGTGTACGCCAACGAGTACAGGCAGATTCGTCCGGCGAAAAAGTCCGACCTCGGCAGCATCCTCGCGCTGACGAAGAACGCTATTGAGTCGGCCGAGTTGATGGATCGCAGCTTGACCGACATCGAGGCTAACGTCGCCGAGTATTATTTATTCGAGATCGACGGCAACCCGGTCGGCTGTTTTTCGCTGACGGTTTTTACGGAGGCCAACGTCGCCGAGCTTGGCTCGGTGTGTGTCAGCGCCGCGCACGAAAACCAGGGGATCGGCCGCAAACTCGTCGAGTATGCTGAGAAACTCGGCCGTGGCCACGGCTTGGCCAGGCTGTTCGTGCTCTCGACGCAGACGTTCAAGTGGTTTCAGTCCAAGGCCGGCTTCAGCGAGGGCACGCTCGACGATTTGCCCGAGGCGCGCCGCGTACCGGCGGAGGAGAGCGGCCGTAAATCGAAAGTGCTGCTCAAGCCGCTGTAATGAGTGCTAGCACGCTTCAGCCGGTTCGAGGGGCATGCGAGCGGAACGGCATTGAGCCGACGCCGACGTTGCTTTGGGCTAGCGTGGCTGACCAGCGTATGGTCGAGTTTAGACAAGTCGCCGGATGGGAGTATACAGAGGATTGCCGTCTGGTTATTTCCACGTCGCGATTCGGCGTTGGCCAGATGGAGGACACGAATAAAACACCGCTTGGCCTCCACCGAATCGCTGAAAAGTTCGGGGACGGCCTGCCTGCCGGTGCGGTGTTTGAGAGCCGAGAAGTAGTCGGCACAGTTGCCGAGAAGCCCAAGGCCGGTATCGCGCACCGCATTCTGTGGCTCGAAGGCTTAGAGCCGGGATTTAACCAGGGCGGCAATGTCGACACGCACGCGCGATATGTCTACATCCACGGCGTCGGCGATGAGTCAACGCTTGGCCAGCCGGCGTCGCGTGGCTGTATCCACCTCGCTGCAACTGATCTGCTCCCATTCCACGACCGCATCCCGACCGGTACCCTGTTGTGGATCAGTGAAGTCGCGCTTGGTTAAACCAACTGGTCGGCGTTGACGATATTGCGCGGGTGGCCGTCGAGGAATGCTTTCACATTTTCCACTGCGATGTCGATCAACCGGCGGCGGGCGGCTTGGCTTGCCCAGCCGATGTGCGGCGTGATGTGGCAGTTTGGCGCGAAGTAGAGTGGGTGATCGGCTGGCGGCGGCTCGGTCTCCATCACGTCCAAACCGGCACCGGCGATCTCGCCGTTGTGCAGCGCCTTGGCCAGGGCGACCGTATCGACGAGCGGGCCACGCGCTGTGTTGATGAGCAACGCGCCGGGTTTCATTTGCGACAAGCGCCCGGCGTTGACGAGGTGATGGTTTGCGTCGGTTAGCGGGCAGTGGAGGCTGAGCACATCGCTCTCAGCGTACAGTTCATCGAGTCCGAACATCTCGATGCCGTCGGGTAGGTCACGGGGCGGGCGGTGGTTGTGCGCGATCACGCGCATTCCTAACGCGCGGGCGATGCTGGCGACTTCGCGCCCGATCCGGCCCAAGCCGATGATGCCAAACGTGAGGCCGCTCAACTCGGTCAGAGGTTGGTTCCAAAAACAAAAATCGGGGCAATTCGCCCAGTCGCCGCTGCGGACGTTTTCCGCGTGCGACGCGAC